>NIUZ01000056.1 GCA_002254285.1 Bacteroidetes bacterium 4572_112
ACTCATTTATTTTAAGTGGATTAAAGAGCCAAGATGCTTTTACTCTTTTACCTGTTCTAGGCATTGTTACCCAGAAGTTATTTCGTGTTCTGATATGATACTTATACCAATTTGGTATCAAAATACGCTATAAATAAATTGGAATATATTTTCCTATTAGAAGGCAAAAATTATTTGCATAAAAGCCTGTACTGAGCATGTCGAAATTAATTTGGTATAATATAATTATTTATAATATCTATTCTCTGCTGGGTAGATGAGTTTCCTGCCCTTGGCTCAACCTTAAAAAGTATTGGAAAAGCAATGCCTTTATAAGTAACAGCTAAGACTAGTATATTTATATTTTTAGAGCCAAATTTCCAGTTTGTTCTATCCATAGATAAACGGTATGGAGGCTTGATAGGCAATAAAGCAAATACAAGTTTGGCAATCAAATCAAATTGCAAATCATATTTTGCCATAAATCGTTGAATTCGCCGTAAGGATGAATCTTTTTTTGCGCTATGGTCAAAGGCTATTGCTAAATTCTCAAAACGGACTGTTCTGACCTAATTTAAGGCTATTATAAAGAGAGCTATGAGCTTTAATCTAGATTTATTTATGTTTTCGCCCAAAACAGTGTCTAAGGCTTCAAATAAAATACTACTTTTGGTACTTACTCTGGTGTTCATGTATCTAGTTCTATCTCGTAAATAAAACTTTAAGATACTGAATATCAGAGTATTAAATATATTTTTCTATGAAAGTTATTAACACATTGTATTGAATATCAGTTGATTAAATTGTTTTCTTGAAAAATTGTCATGTACTTAGGAGTGCGTCATTAAATGTAATATCACCATTTCTCCCCAAATAAATCTTTTTTGTACTGTCGAATTCGTTATTTGTAATTGTTGCAACTCCATCAATAGTTATGTTTGATGATGATTGTCTTGCAATATGGATTGTGCTTTTATCTGTTCCGTCGTTTATAATATCAAATGTGCCAGGTATAGACGCGCCACTAGCTCATCCTGAAGTAGTAGACCAATTTGCAGTGTTATTCCATGTGGATGATGATGATGAAATCCAATATCTGTCAGCAGAAAAGGCACAATATGATATAAAAATAAAAACGAGTAGTGGTACAGTTTTTAGCATGGCAGTGTTTTTTAGTGATATAGAGCAATCAAGTAGATACAAAAATCACATTTTTTTTGGAATACCCTCTTGACTTATATCAAGAAATCAAATTATTTGTTCAGTGCCTTATTAGCAAATATGCTAAGGAATTGTTACGAAATAACTAGACCGTTCAAACTCGTTCTTTTTCACGCTAACTTCGTCAAAATAACATCGCTTGATTCGGGCAACTTATTTCGTAGCAACTCCTAAGTGCTGTTTTTTTTAGAATGTAGATGCTTTGCTTGGTTATTTTTGAAGTTATTCTTGATATGGAGAAAATATCATCGGGCATAATTTCCGATATACAAAAAAAACCCGTCTGCTTCGATACGATTTTTCGAAAAGAAAAATCACTCAGCATGACGGGTTCTTTTATTTCAGATTAAAGATTTCAGAATGTTGACTTAGGAGCACAATACATGTCACATTTATTCACCGAAGCTTTAGCGTAGGAGAATAACACACAACACATATTCCCTACAATCCAAATCCTTCTTTTACCTTATCAACATAATCAAGTTTCTCCCATGTAAAAAGCTCAACTTCAATTTCCTTATCACCTAAATAAGATGAGTGAAATTTCTTTACAACCGTACGTGGCGTACGACCCATATGTCCGTAGGCTGCTGATTCAGAATAAATAGGGTTACGTAATTTCAAACGCTCCTCAATTGCAGCAGGACGAAGATCAAATATTGCATCAATTTTATTAGCAATTTCGGTGTCAGAAATATTTACTTTTGAAGTACCATAAGTATCAACAAAAATACCCATTGGGCGAGCCACACCAATAGCATACGAAACTTGAACCAAAATTTCCTCAGCTACACCAGCAGCAACAAGATTTTTGGCAATATGACGAGATGCATAAGCAGCAGAACGGTCAACTTTTGAAGGGTCTTTACCAGAAAAAGCTCCACCACCGTGAGCACCTTTTCCACCATAAGTATCCACAATAATTTTACGACCTGTAAGGCCAGTATCGCCATGAGGACCACCAATTACAAACTTACCAGTTGGATTTACATGGTAAATAATATCATCGTTGAATAATGCTTGTACATTTTCTGAAGTTAAAGCTTTAACTCGTGGTACAAGGATGTTGATTACATCTTCCTTAATTTTCGCCAACATTGGTTCATCCTCATCAAATTCATCATGCTGAGTAGAAACCACAATTGTATTTATTTTTAATGGCTTATTATTGTCGCCATACTCTATTGTTACCTGCGATTTTGAATCTGGACGTAAGTAAGTCATAACTTTTCCTTCACGGCGAATTTCTGCCATTTCGCGAACCAAAAGGTGAGAAAGCTCCAAAGAAACAGGCATATAATTAGATGTTTCGCTACATGCATAGCCAAACATCATTCCTTGATCTCCAGCACCTTGCTCGTATTTGTCCTCACGATCAACTCCTTGGCGAATATCACCAGATTGCTCATGAATAGCTGATAGTACTCCACAAGAGTTACCATCAAACATATACTCACTTTTTGTATATCCTATTTTATTAATCACGTCACGGGCAACAGTTTGCACATCAACATAAGTTTGTGAATGCACTTCGCCAGCAAGAACCACCTGACCAGTAGTAACAAGAGTTTCAACTGCTACTTTTGCACTGCGATCGTATGCTAAGAAATTATCAATAATTGCATCAGATATTTGATCTGATACTTTGTCTGGATGCCCTTCCGAAACAGATTCGGATGTAAATAAATATCCCATTATGTAATTTTTTTAAATTAATATTCAATTAAAAAATAATACGTATACAGGGAATTGTTGCTTGTTATTAGGTATGTTTTAGCATTTTTTCCTGTGGTTGCAAGCAATCAAATCCTTCCACGTATATTAAGGCTGCAAATGTAATATAATATTTGAATATTACAGTATAAAGTGATAATTATTTTATTTAATAATACTAATCCTTGCTAATCAGTATTTTAAATCAGATGTATAAAATAGATTTGAACTTAAAAAGATACTCACTAAATTTTATTTGCTAATATGTAATTGACAAAATATTAGAATCCTTATTATTTTTGAAAAGGGAATTGTTAAAATTACTATTTTGCAACAGATTTATTAAATAATAATTTTTAGTAAATTAAATGCTATCAAGAATTATTATGACTACATATTTTAATAACACTCAAGTATTTACACTAGCTATAGCAGGTTTATTTTTTTTAATAAGCTTATTTTTTCATGTAAATAATAAAAGTAAACTATCAGTTTTGTTTCTGTTTTTATCAGGAATAAGTATTTTTAGCTTCGGCGCTTTATTAGACCCCTTCCTAAATTTATGGGATGAACGCTTTCATGCATTAGTGGCAAAAAATTTAATGCGCCATCCTTTAATGCCAACTTTATACGATAACCCTATAGTAAATATGGATTACGACAGATGGGATCGATCAATAATATGGCTACATAAGCAACCATTATTTCTATGGCAAATAGCCCTTAGTTTTAAGCTTTTTGGAATATCAGAATTTACTCTTCGTTTACCGAGCATAATTTTATCATCAGCATTATTATTAGCAAGCTATAGAGTAGGTAAACTTCTAGTAAATAGGCGAGTGGGCTATTTATCAGGAGTGCTTATTATTTCATCAATGTATTTTATTGAGTTAATATCGGGGCGACAAGAATTGGAGCATAATGATATTTCATTTTTAGTATATGTTTCGTTAAGTATTTGGTCGTTTATTGAGTATTATTTCTCAAAGAAGAAATACTGGCTCTATCTTATTGGAATATTTTCGGGCTTTGCTATTCTTTGTAAATGGGTAGTAGGCTTATTAATATATTTCGGCTGGAGTATATTGAAAATACAACAAAAGAAGTTTAAGATTTCCGAAAATTGGGATTTTATTTTAGCATTATTTATTACAATAATAGTTTCGTTACCTTGGCAAATACTAACTTTTATAAAATTTCCTGAAGAAGCATCTAATGCAATGGCTTTTAATTCATTACATTTCATCGAGGTTATTGAAGGACATGGTGGAACTATTTGGTATCATTTTGATAAATTCAATGTTATTTATGGAACTATAGCATCGTTTTTCATTATTCCAGGGTTTTATTTCATGAAAAAAAACTCAAAAAACATACCGCTGTATTTCTCTGTGCTCAGCATGGTAATAATAGTTTATCTCTTTTTCTCTCTTGCTGACACAAAAATGCCTTCTTTTACTATCTCTGTATTTATGCTTATAATGATAGCTTTGGCCTCGGTTATTGATGCAACTATAACTTATTTAACAGCTTTTTTGAGCTACAAAATAATTGCGAAATTAGCAGCTGCAATTATTATTATTGCCATAATAGTTATTAGAATAGATATAGAATCTCTGCAAGAAAAGCATACTTTATGGAAAGATAGCAATAAATATTCGAGAATGATGATAAGTAATAAATCTATTTTTAAATCATTGAATTTACCTAAAAACACCGTGCTTTTTAATGTTAAAGGAAGACATTATGTTGAAGCTATGTTTTACACTAATAGCACTGCCTATAATTTTATTCCTTCGGAACAACAATATAATGATTTGAAACTAAAAGGAGCAAGAATTGCAATTTTTAAATCTGCTTCTGGCAGTATTCCTCAATATATTATTAAGGATACAACAGTAATAATTATTGATAAAAAATTAGACGGTTATAATTAATAAATCCTATATTTGCCAGTAGGCTATTTATATTTATTGACCAAAGCCTTTCTTCGTATCACTATAGTTTTAGCAGTGGTATTGCTTAGGCGAATACAGTATAGCATTCAACTAATACTAACACATAGGCCACATGCGCATACATATAAGGGAAAAAGAAGCTGATAAAATTCTCGAAAATCATTTACCATTTTATGCTAAGCTTACATCAGTATATAAAGCTGAATTTCGCAAGCGTGTATATCGTTTTATTCGAAACAAAACTTTTAGAGGCGGTAAGGATTTTAAAATTAAGTTTGAGCATATTGTGGCTGTTACTGGTTCAGCAATTCAAATTAGCTTTGGAAATGATAATTACCTTTTGCCAAAGTTTAATACCATTATTATTTACGAAAAAGTGTATCAAAATCCTATGACTAAGAATTATCATAGGGGAGAAGTAAATCCTACTGCTGGTATTATTGTGGTATCGTGGAAGGACTTTGTTTATGGGTATTCTACCGATGAGGATAATCTTAATGTTGGTTTGCACGAAATGGCTCATGCTTACTATTTTGATATAATAAAATCACGAAAAGATGTTGTTACAAATTACGATTTACTCTCTAAATATATGTTCATATCTGAAAAGGAGATAATTAAAATTAGAAATCAACATTCTACATTATTTAGGAATTATGCTGGTGATAATATTTTTGAGTTTTTTGCTGTTTCCATAGAATATTTCTTTGAGGATGGTAAAGAATTTAGAATTAAACTACCAAATTTGTATAGGCATTTATGTGTATTACTTAATCAAGATAGTGCTGAAGAAAAGGCTAGAGGTTTTAATACTAATATGTATTTTAAGTCAACATCCATTAAAACTAAATTCCCTAAAAACGATAAATCTAAAAGTCTTAATATTTCTCTAGTAAATACTGTATCATCATTATTGATTTATGCTTCGGTGATAGTGATAGTAATGGGGCTTTTTACTTTTAGCACCTTAGGATTTCAATATATACTATGGTTTATACTGGCAATTGCTGTGTTTGCTACAAATTTTTCGTATTTACAATTATCAAAAGTAATTGCAACTAATAGCCATTTATTTATAATAGAAAAAGGTTTTTTTAGAAGAAAGACTCTCGGAATACCTTATGAAGGAATTATTACTGCATCAATTTTCAGCCTAGATAAATATATAAGTATAAAATATAGGGATAAGGATATAATAAAAAGAATCATAATAAATCCTAATGGAGAAAAGGAGATGATAGAATTTGAACGCATAATGATTTCTAAAGAGATTATGCTAAAAATGGATGGACTAAGGATGCCTCGTATAAAATCCCATAAACGTAGAACATGATAAAATATGCCATGTTGACATAATGAAATCACAATTACAATACGGCTATTAGCCTCTGTAGTTCAGCTTATAATATCTTTTTTTTGAATTACTTTCAATAGAAATGGCCATTGGCATAATTATTACAAAAAGCAGCAAATACAAATTAATAATTCAAAGATGAAAGATATTGTTTCATATTCGGACTTAAAGGAAAATTTAAAAGATGGCGAGCGCAATTTTGTTCTCCTTTATAAGAAAGGAAGTAAGCAAAGTGATTGCGCTTATGATGTTATTAGTAAACTAAAAATTGACAAATCTGAAATTTTATATGTTAATGTAGCAAACATACGAGATATTCATGGAAAGTATGCCATAACATCAGTGCCGAGTTTATTGGAGTTTGATGGTAGTGATTTTAAAAATAATTATAAAGGTTGTCAGTCGAGCGAATATTATACAAGCTTGATAGAAGCAAGTTTGTATAAAGCGGACATAAAAGACAAAGACACATCAGCGCAGAAATCTGTAACGGTATATTCTACACCAACTTGCTCATGGTGTACTACTTTAAAGAATCACTTAAATATGTACGGCATAAGATATACCGATATTGATATATCGAAGAATGAATCGGCAGCCAAGGCTATGATGGCAAAGAGTGGTCAGCAGGGAGTACCTCAAACGGACATTGGTGGTGAAATGATTGTGGGATTTGATAAAAATAGAATAAATTTGCTACTTGGAATTTAAGTTATAAAATTTTAGACATAAACAATATAAAAACATAGATATGAGAGAATTACAAGCGATAAATCAGAATGTGCTGCTCGATATTACACAAGATAATGGCGAGCAAAAGACTATGAGCGGAATTATTATTCCTGAGTCGGCAAAGGAGAAACAAAACACTGCTAAGGTAGTGAATATGAGCGCAATTGAGAATGCAGAAATTACTGTTGGCGATACTGTGCTTTATAAAGAGTATTCAGGAACAGAGACAAAATTTGAGGGTAAAACTTACCTTATTCTTCCTTATGCTGAAATTTTGGCTAAGGTGGTTGAAATGGATGAGATTTAGTTTAATACCAAATTGGTATAAGCTAAAATAATTTTAGAGGCTCCGTCATACTGAGTGTTTTATAGTAAATGCGCAAGCATTAACTATAAAATGTACCGAAGTATGACGGTTTTTTTGATTTAAGATTGTTGATTTATGCGTAAATCGCCGTTCACTATTCTTAAATCTTAATTCGTTTATCCACTACTTACCACGGCCAGTGATGACAATCAACATAGTATAAAACATGATTTTGATATCAACAGATATGCTCATATTTTCGATATACAGTATATCGTATTTCAAGCGCTCTACCATTTCATCGACATTAGATGCGTAGCCATACTTAACTTGTCCCCAAGATGTTATACCTGGTTTAATTTTCAGCAACATATTATATTGAGGGGCTTTCTCCACTATTTGATCAATAAAGAATTGACGCTCGGGGCGATAACCCACAAGGCTCATATCTCCTTTAACTACTGTGAAAAACTGAGGAATTTCGTCGAGACGAATCATACGCATTATCTTACCAAAAGGCGTAATACGTGGATCATTATCGGAGCTAAGTTGCGGACCTGCATCCTCAGCATTGGTATACATAGTACGGAATTTGAGCATCTTAAATGCTTTACCATTAATTCCGATTCGCTGTTGCGAATAAAAAACTGGACCTTTGGATGAAAAGTACACCATCAGCGCAGTAAAAATAAATAATGGCGACAGAATTATAATTGCCAATAAAGAGAAAACTATATCCATCAACCTTTTAAGAACTACCTGCCAATGAGGCATTATTTCCGGGAAAATTTGAATTAATGGAGCTTGAAAAATTGCTGTCATTTTTACCATTCCAAGTACAATGTCGTACATATCGGGAATTACTTTTATCACCACATTGGTATTGCGCAGAGTGGACATAATACTCTTAATCCTAACATGTTCTGATGGGTCGATGGCAATAATTACTTCTTCAATTTTTTGCTCTTCAATAATAGACGGAGCATCAAGATAATGCCCAAGATGACTAAGATGATTTGCTAGCTTAAATTCCGGAGCACTATTAACATTTACGAATCCTATAAACTTATTTCCTGAAGATACCTCCTGATCAATAATGTCGGTATAAATTGCTGTAGCCTTGCCATTACCACCAATAATAAGTGTATTAAATCCTATAATTCCTTTATGAATTTTACTAACCATTATAGTAGTAAGCACCATTCTAAAAAGTACCGTAATCCCAAAATGAAGGACAAAAAGGATTGCAGCATAAGATATTAGCTCTGTTGTGGAATTTACATAATCATCAATTACCACAGTAAAGAAAAGCACTGCCACACCAATAATTGAACTAATAAAAGTGATACTAAATTCTTTGACCCTAGTTTTACGATATACCGATTTATAGTTGCCCATTACAAAGTAAAAAACTAACCAAAGCAAAGGAATTACAATCATTCCTGTGATAAAATTAGAATCGTCGATAGTGATTTCGCGTAATGAAGAGTAGTCGGTTGAATAGGCATTTTTACGATACATAAAAAACAGCGCCCAAGCAATTGAAGCTGCAATATAATCGTTGAGAATATACTTAAATGTTTGTAAATGTTTATTCATTTAGCTCTTCTAAAAATGCATTATTTTAATATTATCGAGGTAAACATTGCCTTCCTCCTCGCTTCCAAGGCTAGCTTTAAAGAATACCTTATACTTTATAGCAGTTGGATAATTACTTACCGCTTCTGTAAAATTTACATATAATTTCTTCCAATCATCACCAGGATTTACACCAAGATGATCGTTACTTACCACTGTACCACCAGGCAAGTAAGCAAACATACCTATTATAAAATTTACATCATTTTTGATATTAATTTCCATAACAACCGCAGCACCTGATTGAGGCAGCACGAAATATTCGGTACTTTCTCCGTATTCCAAGGAAATTTTATATCGTCTTTATACTTACTTTTTGGTTTTAGAGCAATTGTTTGATTCGCCACTAAGTCAACATCCTCTTCTATAATTGTAAAAAATGGATTTATGGTTCTAAGACCAGAAATACCATTAAGCTTTACGCCAGGAAAAATACTGATAGTACTTGGCCCCGATTTAAGAACAGGGATTTCGAAAGGCATTTCAAAAGCTCCAATCAAATCGCCATTTACATAAACCCACGAATCATAAATTGCCTGTTTAGCAGTTCCTTCATCATATTCTGAAGAAAAATCTATGGAATCAATTTTTATGAATGCAGGAATATCCTCATCAGGATTTATTACCTCACAGGATTGAAAAAAGAATAAAAAAGGTATTAAAAGAAGGTATATATGTTTCATAAAAATATTCCAGTGTACTAATTACAACGACTTATTATCAGTATTATTATACTAATAATTGTAAAAATAAAAAATTGCAAAATGAACTATGTCAAATCAGATTGACAATAAAACAAAACTACTTTGTAAGGTCTTGAAAAATATGCTCTAAGCTAATTTCTTCGCTTTGTAAACCTATTAGTGTAAGTATCCACATCCTCTTTAAACTCTACAAAAATAATTTCTTTATTTTTCCATAGTTTCTGAATTTCGCTTTTGGGACTATCGGCAATAAGTTTACCATCTTTAATAATGATTATTCTATCGCAAACCGCCTCTACTTCTTGCATTATGTGAGATGAGAAAAGCACTGTTTTGGTTTCGCCAATGGTTTTTATTAATGTACGAATTTCGATAAGTTGATTGGGATCTAAACCACTGATAGGCTCATCGAGAATAAGCACATCTGGATTATGAATAAACGCCTGAGCAATACCCACACGCTGCTTATATCCTTTGGAAAGTGCGCCAATGCTCTTTCTTATTCTCAATTTTGAAAATTCCGGCAACAAAATTCAGATATTCCTTAACATACATCTCATGATAAAGAGCATTACTCTCAGGCAAATATCCTATTTTGCTTTTTACGGCAATAGGTTCCTCAAGCACATTATGCCCCATAACCTCCACCTGACCTTCGGTTTGAGGAATATAGCAGCTAATGATTTTCATAAGTGTAGATTTTCCGGCACCATTAGGTCCCAAAAGACCAACAATTTCACCGCTTTTTATCTCCAAACTTACATCATCTAAGGCTTTTTGTTTGCCGTAGGTTTTGCTTATATTCTTTATGCTTATCGACATTGTTTTTGTTTTTTAATAGGCCTTAAAAAGCATCAATCTATTCGTTAGGTTCTAGTCGCCATTTAGTCATTTACTATGGTAAACTCCTAAATATCACCTTTTCACCTGCCTCTACCTTGATACTTTTTATACACCTCAACTTTTTAGAAGGCACTATTCTGAAATATAATTTCTTATTTCTTCTTAGCCCACGAATCGCGAAGTGCAACAGTGCGATTAAACACCATTTTGCCAGGCTTGCTATCCTTATCCACACAGAAATACCCTGTGCGCTGGAATTGGAATTTGTCTTCAATCTTGGCATCTGCCAAACTAGGCTCTAGCTTACAATTTTGTAGTACTTGTAACGAATCTGGATTTATAAATTCTTTAAAATCCACGTCCTCATGACCTAATGGATCTTCGTCGGTAAATAGTCTATCGTAAAGTCTAACCTCGGCATCAATAGCTTTTTCGGCACTAACCCAATGAAGCACACCTTTTACTTTGCGCGAAATACCGCTACCGCTTTTGGTTTCGGGATCGTAAGTACAAAGAATTTCAGTTACATTGCCATCAGCATCAGTTACATAATCCTCACATTTGATAATAAAAGCACCCTTAAGTCTTACCTCACGGCCAGGAGC
>NIUZ01000189.1 GCA_002254285.1 Bacteroidetes bacterium 4572_112
CCCTAAAAACCCTGCCATAATAATGGCTGGAGCTAATACGGATAAATACTACATCTCATTAGATACTGGTAGAACATGGACTTATAGCAATCTAACCTCAAATTCTGGAGTAATGGGCGACCCTGCAATAATAACTGACACTGCGGGCAATTTCTTATTTTTCCATCTATCAAATCCTACTACAGGTGGGCATTGGATTGATCGTATTGTATGCCAAATATACAATCCCACAACGCAGCAATGGACATCAGATTCGTATATGGGGTTAAATACAGGACCCGATTATGCACAAGATAAGCAATGGGCAACCTTAGAAAAAACAGGCAATTACGTTTATACAACATGGACACAATTCGATAAATATGGCTCATCTGACACTGCACATAAGAGCAATATTATGTTCACAACTTCTACTGATGGAGGACAAACTTGGTTTTCGCCAGCACAAAGAATAAATGAAGTATCAGGTGATTGCATTGACAGCGACAATACTGTAGAAGGCGCCGTACCGTGCATGGGACCTCAAAATCAGATATATGTTTCATGGGCAGGACCTGATGGATTAGTCTTTGACAAAAGTATTGATGGAGGAGCAATGTTTCTTGATAATGACATATTTGTGAGCACTGTTCCTGGTGGTTGGGATTATGATATTCCCGGAATTAGCAGATGTAATGGACTACCAATTACCGATTGTGATATAAGTGGTGGTACACATAATGGAACTATATATATAAATTGGAGCGACCAACGAAATGGTGCTGACAATACTGATATATGGCTAGCAAAATCGACGGATCAAGGCGATACGTGGTCGGCACCTATACGTGTAAATAATGATACAACACAAACTCATCAATTCCTTACTTGGATGGATATTGACCAAAGTACAGGCTACCTATATTTTGTTTTTTATGATAGACATAGATATACCGATAGCCAAACAGATGTAACATTAGCAATATCGAAAGATGGTGGTCAAACTTTTGAGAATTATATCATTAGTGAGTCGCCTTTTGTTCCTACAACGCAGGTTTTCTTTGGCGATTATACTAATATTTCGGTACAAGATGGCATTGTTCGTCCAATATGGGCAAGATTCGACCTCACAAATTATATGTCGATATGGACTGCATTAATAAATTCTGATACAGATTTATCGGTTGAAAACAAATCAAATTTCTTAGAAAATAGCAGCTCTGTATATCCAAACCCTACATCAGAAATAGCATTTTTTGCTTTCAAATTACGAAAGCCAACTTCGGTAACTATCAATGTTATAGACTCTAAAGGTAGTTTAATAACTACTTTAGCCAATAATAAACGATATAGTGTAGGAAGCCATCTTCAAGATTTTAAGATTGCTGATTATAATTTAAGTTCGGGAGTATATTATTTCCAATTTATTTCTACAGACCATACTTATACTAAGAAATTTATTATACATTAAATTTAAGAAAAATTAGAATAAAGAGTTAAACGCCAAGAGATAATTTGTACTACTTTTGCAGATTAATAATTAGATAGATATGGCAATACGCGAAGGAAAAACAAGAACGGATAAATATTCAAAATCTCCCAAAGGAAAAAAGGGTGGAGATTTCTCAAAATTTAAGAAAAAAGTAAACCCAAAGGCTCGTCCTATGGGGAAATCAGCACCAAAGAAGACTGTTAAGGAAGAAGAAACTACCATTAATATGCCTACCGATGGAACAATGCGATTGAACAAATATATTGCTCACGCAGGAGTTTGCTCTCGTCGTGAGGCCGATAAACTTATTAGCACAGGAGTAATTACTGTAAATAGTAAAATCGTTACTGAGCTTGGGTTTAAAGTACAGGCAGGTGATAAAGTACATATGGATGGGCAGCTATTGGTTGCTGAGAAATTGCAATACGTACTTTTGAATAAGCCAAAAGGATTTGTTACAACTACCGACGATCCTCAGGAGCGTAAAACTGTAATGGATTTGGTAGCAAAAGCAAGCACTGAACGCATTTATCCTGTTGGAAGATTGGATATGGCAACAACTGGTTTATTGCTTTTCACTAATGATGGCGATCTTGCTAAGAAGCTTACTCACCCTAAGCATCGTGTTCGTAAGGTATATCATGTATACTTAGATAAGGCACTTACAAAAGTTGATATGACCAAAATAGTACAGGGTTTTGAGCTAGAAGACGGCATGATTAACGTAGATAAGATTAGCTATGTTGATGGTGATAAAAATAAAAAAGAGATAGGAATTCAGATTCACTCAGGAAGAAATAGAATTGTTCGTAGAATATTCGAGCATCTTGAGTATGAAGTTACCAAGCTTGATAGAGTTGTATTTGGTGGACTTACGAAAAAGGATCTTCCTCGTGGAAAATGGAAACACCTTTCGTCATCAGAAATTGATTTCTTGAAGATGATTTAATCAATCCAATAAAATATAGAAAAGCCCAATAATCGTTGATTATTGGGCTTTTTGTTTTTTACACTAATCCTCCATTATAATTTTATGGATGTATATTTGACATACGACCTATTCTAGGTCGGGAAAATATTGAAATAATATTTTCTGTAAATATGTTATACCAATTTGGTATCAAAATACGCTATAAATAAATTGGAATATATTTTCCTATTAGAAGACAAAAATTATTTGCATAAAAGCCTGTACTGAGCATGTCGAAAGGGAAATATAAACGATTTATATGGCGTGTTTTGGTATTAATTTGGTATTATCCCTTCGGGATACAAAGATTATTTTCTTATGAAATTTGAAGCCGAAGGTTTTATATATTTATAACCACATAATACCAATGATAGTCACAACCCAGAATGGGTCGCATAAAAAACGATAATATTCTATTGAAAAAACACAAATATCTTAGGCAGAAAAATAATCAAGCCAACAATAAGTGCAGCCATAGCAGAAACCAATACTGCCGCCGCAGAAAGGTCTTTAATTTTCTTAATCATTTCGTTACGCTCTGAGGAAATAAAGTCAGCAACATTCTCAATGGATGAATTAATAATCTCCATAGAAATAACCAATGCAATGGCAAAAACTATTACCACCCACTCCATTGATGAGATTCCTAGAACAAAGCCCAATATAACAGCAATAACAGCCACAAAAAGATGAATTCTAGCATTATGCTCCTCGCTAAAAACAATGCGCAATCCGTTGAAGGCGTGAGTGAAGCTTTTAATCCTTTGCTTTATGGAAAAATTTGATGGTTTCATATCTTACTATTTTATACTCTCAAATCTATACTTTGTAGTTCTTTTATCCCCATATTTTACAATAATTCCATCATCTACTGCTAGTTTCATATCTCTACTTGCAGTTGCAGAAGAAATATTCTTAAATGACCGTAGATAATCTTGTCTTGAAAAATAATTACTCCCAATAATTTCTTTAAAATACTGTATTCTATTGGCATTACTTAAACTAACATTTTGACTCTTTAATAAATCACCAAGAGCTATTTTTATTATCCCTAACATAAATTCAACAAATATAGTTGACTGACCCTGCTTATCAGATAATTCTAAAGCTCGATAATATTTCTCTTGATTGGCTTTAATCAAAATCTCTATTGGCAAAAATTCAAATATTGGTGAATATTCTTTAAGAATTAGTGTTTGCCATAGTCTTCCCATTCTACCATTACCATCAATAAAAGGATGAATAAATTCAAATTCATAATGAAAAGAAGTTGTTCTAAGATGACCGGCATTATCAATTAAGTTATCCATCAATACTGCATGTGCATCACACATTGATTGCAAATTATATAAATCTAATTTATTCAAGTTATTATAAACCTGAATTGCATTTTTAACTTCTATAACATCTTTTTGGGGAGCTAATACGCTTTTGTTATCAAATAAATCCGAAATCTGCTTTTCTGATAGCGTATTACCTTCGATTTCTAATGACGATTGAATAGTTTTTATTCTGTTTCTTCTACGTAATTCTGTTGGTGGTTTATATAAATGAGCGGCCCTAACTTCTCCTAATTGCTCTGAAATAGAAGCAATTAAGGTCATTATTGTATTTGTAATTATATATGGTGGTTTCATTTCAAAATATCAATTATAGTATCATATGATACTATCAAAGATATACATTTTTTCAGAAGCTAAAGATTATTTATTAACTTTTGGAAGGAAATTCTTTTTCTCAAACATAAACAGTACTGCCATATATCCCAAAAGGATAAGTGTATTTACTGATAAGCGAATTATTTGAGAATCGATTTGTAATTGTAGGCTAGCAAAGTATAGCAATACTGCCAAGCCTAGGTATGATAATATACGTTTAAGATCGTATGGAATTGGATAATATTTACGCCCAATGAGGAATGAAACAATGGTCATGGAAGCATAGCAAATAAAGGTTGCCCATGCCGAGCCTGTATATCCAATACGTGGTATCCAATAAAAATTCAGTGATAAAGTGATTAAGGCTCCAAATATAGAAATATAGGCTCCAAACTTAGTTTTATCGGTAAGTTTATACCATACCGAAAGATTATAATATATACCTAAAAATAGATTTGCCATTAGCAGGATAGGAATTACTGGTGCTCCTGAACGGAATCTTTCGCCAACAAAATATATTACTATATCCATATAAAGCATTGTAGAGAGGAATACTATTGACATAACCATCACAAAATACTTCATCATATTGGCATACATAAGCTTAGCATCCTTATGCTTTTCTTGAGCAAAGAAGAAGGGTTCAGCAGCATACCTATATGCCTGTATTATTATTGTCATTATGATTGAAACCTTATAAACAGCAGCGTAAATTCCCACTTGCGCCATTGCTATATTTTCGGGTAATAAATACTTTAAGAGAACTCTATCTATAACTTCATTTACAGCACCTGCTAGTCCAAAAATCAATAATGGAAGAGCGTATACCATCATTTTTTTCCATAAACTAAAGTCAAAAGTAAATCTCAATCTCAACCATTCTGGAACAAACATTAAGGTTTGTAATCCACTGGAGATAACATTACTTATAAAAATATAGTCAATCTTATTATCTGCATCATAATACTTAGAAATCCATTGAACTATACTATTATCACCATACCTACTAATAAGAAAAGGAATGAATAGAATAAACAGAAGATTGAGCCCTAAATTAGAAAAAATACCCGTAAGCCTAATGGCAACAAAGCGTTTCGCTCTATCTTCTAGCCTAAGATTTGCATATGGAATAGTATTTATGGAATCAAAAAACAGTATTAATCCCACATAAACAATATACTCGGGCTTTGCCGCATATTGAATAATATCGGCAATCCCTTGCTTATAAAAAGCTATAATTAAAAGAAAGAAAATACTGCTTACAAAAATTGATATAAATGCAGTTCCAAACACCTTTTTACTCTCCCTTGTAGACTTGGCAAAACGAAAAAACGAAGTCTCCATACCATAGGTTAACACTATAAGTATTAACGCTATATAGGAATACAGTTCGGCCACTTCGCCATAACTCGCTTCGGCTAGAACCCTCGTATAAATAGGCACCAACAGATAGCCTAGCAATCGTCCAACGATGCTACTAAGGCCATAAACGGCGGTCTGACTAACGAGTTTCTTTAAAGGATTCAAGTGATCTTATTTATTATACGTCTTTCAGTAATTTATCGATATTCTCGGCATAGTCCAATGAGTCGTCTAATTGAAATAGTAACTCTGGAACAGTGCGTAACTGATGACGAACTTTCTTAGCAAGCATAGTTCTAAAAACCACCTGCTTTTTCTTAATCACTTTCATTAAAGCAATCTTTACTAACCCTAACCTTAGTTACAGTTATCATAGCTCCTGAGCCTAGCACATTGCGGCTCTCTAGCTGAAATATTACTCCCAAATCTTGTTGGAGCAATGCATTAATCTTTTGTTGTCGTGTCGATTCCATATCTTTTACAATTACGAATTAAGAATTAGGAATGAAGAATTAACTCTACATTCGTAATTCCAAATTCTACATTCTTAATTAATTTTATCTTCTTCTTCCTCCGCCTTTATTCATTTTAGGACTTGCCGATCTAGTTTTAGGAGCAGGCCTAGCTTGTGGTGTACTTGGCCTAGTTGATGGCTTAGTACTTGGTCGTGTTTGAGGTTGCTTATTTGGCTTAGTTGAAGGCTTAGTACTAGGTTTTGTACTCGGCTTATTATGTGGTTGAGTACTTATACCTTTATTTGGTTTTTGAGAAGGTTTAGTGCTTGACATATTGAATAATAGGTTCTGACCCTACTACAATAGCTTCAGCAGCTGGACTAGCAACAGCAGTATCTTTACCTTGATAGGCAGGATTTGGCGTTACAGCAGGAGTTTCCAATTTTGGCTCAATAACATAATCTTTACCATATAAATCTTCATTTCCAACAATTTGAATTGTCACTTTCTTATCCTTATCTTTAGAAACTAATATTGCGGCTACATCTTGTATTTCGTCCTTAACAATATCAACCTGCAAAACAAATACAAAATCATCTTTATCTTGCTTTGTTTCAACTTTTATAAAATCTACCTTTTCATCAAGGTTCAAATCAAGGTTATTAATCCCTGTTTTTTCTTCATTTAAGGTTTTCTCAAATTCCTCTATTGTTTTTGATTTTTGAAAAAGATCTAATACCGCATAAAGGTCCAGATTATCGCCTGGCAATCCTAATTGAGTAGTATCTGATTGTGCTCTCAGGTTTGAGAATCCAATTAGAAACATTACTATTAATAATCCAAATTTTATCTTCATAGTTTAATTTCTTTAATATTATTAATTTACAAATATAGGTGTTTTACACAGCCTACAATATTCTTTATAATTAGGACATTTAACTGACTACAAATAATCATCAAAGTATTTTGCAATTTTGGTTTCTAAATGCAATCTATCCATACCACGTACATTATGCTCATGACCAGGATAAACAAAATAATCTACCTGCTTTTGCTTTTCAACACAAGTTTTAATAAACTGTAAGCTATGTTGCCATACAACTGTAGGGTCCATAGTACCATGAATAATCAATAGTTGACCTTTTAAATTATCAACCTTATTAAGTACGCAAGAGTTTTCGTATCCTTCAGGATTCTCCTCAGGAGTATCCATATAGCGTTCGCCATACATAATTTCATAATACTTCCAATCGATAACCGGTCCACCTGCTACACCAACTTTGAACACATCAGCGTGATTAAGCATGAGCGAAGTAGTCATAAAACCACCGAAGCTCCAGCCGTCAACACCAATTCTATCTTGATCAACAAAACTTAGGGTTTTCAGAAACTTAATTCCTGACATTTGATCTTCCATCTCCACAACACCTAACTGACGGTGAATTACATTCTCAAAAGCAAAACCTCTATTTCCTGAGCCTCTATTATCCACAGTAAATATAACATATCCCTTTGCAGCCATTGCTTGCAAGAAATAACCTCCGCCTCCAAGGAAAGTGTTATTAATCATCTGAGCATGAGGGCCTCCATAAACATATACTAAAACTGGATATTTTTTTGCAGGATCAAAATCAACAGGCTTTATCAATCGGTAAAATAA
>NIUZ01000057.1 GCA_002254285.1 Bacteroidetes bacterium 4572_112
ATAGCCCAGTTAGATAAATAGCCGCCTTTCATATGAATGCATTTGCTATTGTTATTCCCCAAGTCGTCAACTATTGCTGCTGAAGCATGACTATTATTAATTAGTTGAAAATGATAATTTGTGTCCTCAAAATCTTCATATAATGGAAACTTTGTAATCTCAAGGGTATTAAATATATCGATATTGAGTGTGTCGTTTATTCTAATTTGATCATTACTTAAATCTGTATATACTTTAATAGTATTCTCACCCCATGGTGATAGATCGGCATTTGTACTAAACTCAAAAGTGTCTATCTCCATTGAATTAAGCGATGCTATGGTTTCTGTAACTACTGTATTATTATTTATGCTATATCTTATTGGAATGTTTGTTTGAGTTGCAGTGCCAGTGTTTTTAACGATAATAGCAAAGGATTCGCTACTAGTTAAACTGCAAGATTCGCCTTTTGGCCCTATATATTCAATTATTCTTATATCATTTGCATATGGATTGTATTCATCAGCTCCAATATCTGGTGTAGATGCATTCCTTACATCATTGTCAATATCATTTTGAATGTATGCAATAGGAGTTCCGGCATTGTTCATAGAATAACTATTTGCATGTAGATTAGTTGGAGTATAGAATAATGGATCTACAGAAATGGAATGATCATCTCCATATGAATCATTACTATAATCAGTTAAATTATAGTGGGTATGGTAGTTAAAGTATATAATAACACTGTCTCCAGAATAAAAGTTATTATAATCTGAATGTAGAGCTGTGTCACTCATACTACTGTATAATGCATAACCATTTTCGCAATAAAGGTTATTATTATACATCTTAATATTTGAGCAGCCATAATTAAAACTAATCGATTTTGATTCCGTATTACCATCATCTATTCTTATGGTATTATTATAAAAATGAACGCTTCGTGTATCGGTGCTTTCAATACCTGTTGATTCACCAGTTAGTTGAATCATATTATTAGATATAAACACACTATCATTAGTTTGAAAGCTTTCATTTAAATCATGCATATAAATACCTATTCCTTTAACGGAGTAATTAATAATATTCTTATTTATTTCTACTTTATTATCACAGTCATTAATAATCATAGCACTATTATCATCTACTATTAATCCATCATGCTTTATTGTATTTCCTTCTATCTTGATGTTACTGTTTTTAATAACAACTATAGCTGATAGTATTGAATTTGAAATGTTATTATTAGTAATAATGCTGTTTATTGATTTCTCATCATCAGTTCCAAATAGAGCAATTCCTAGAAAGCAGTTATTGATTTCATTATTATCAATTATTGTATTATTTATTATAGATCCATCGGAATCAAAGCCGAATCTACCAGAAGCTGTAATCCCAAAATTTATTGTAGGTATTGCTAATCCATCAATAACACAATTTATTATGGATGTGTTATGAGAACCATGTCCAATGTGGATTCCAGAAAAACTTAAAGGTGTAACTTGCTTAATCGTAATGTTTTCTATTGAAACGTATTGTGTGTTATTAAGTTCAATAATGCAAATACTATCGGCTTCAAAATTAGAGTATAGTAATACCGTATTATGTCCTAATCCTTTAATTGTTAATGTATTTATGCTACTTAATCCACTTATGTTCTCTATAACATATGTGGCGTCAAATTCAATTTCATCCAATAGTAATGTTGTTGGACCATATACTCCACATTTTTTTAAGGTGTCAATAGCATCTGTAAGGGTATTAAAGTCTTTGCCATTACCAACAGTATATGTACCATTTAATTTATTACAGGCAACTGCATTTTTATAAATGGTGTCGTTATATGCATTGCTATCGTTGGCTAATTCTACTGTGCCTATTAAGTTGTATTGACCAATATTACTAAAATTAGCTGTTTGAGTAAAAGTGAAAATAGTAGTGTCACCAGCATTAATGGTTGAAGAAAATAATTCGGAAATATAGTTAGAGCCATTGTCAATGCTATATTTTACATTGAAATTGCTTTGCGCTGCCGTGCCATTATTATTTAGTAATACACTTATTGTTGTATTAGGGTCAGCATTTATTGAGTTGCTTAAGTCAGGTTCAACAAAATCTAATATTCCCATATCTGTTTGAGTGGGATGAAAAAGTGTGATTTTAATATTAGGTCTAATATCTTTCTGCGATCCATTGGATAAGTTGCAGCCAATATTACCTTCTTGATGTTCATGCAAAACGAAGTAATCGGGAGGCGCAATAGTAGTTGCTCTTACACTTGAGTTTTGATATTGTGTATAATTGTCAAAGCAAATTTGGATTAATAGATTACTTACTCCATCCCAATAAAAGGGGGCGTCTAATTCAATGGAATTCCATCCTATATATTTAATAGCATATGTATTATCATACACCGTTGACCAATTTGTAGTAATAAAACTATTTAATGTATTCAAACTTGAATTTTGCATCTGAACTTTGAACCCATTCATATCAATAGTGTCCACAGATATTGCATCAAAATCTAATTGTGTAATAAATCCGCTAGACAGGCCTGCTGCTTGTAATTCTGTGGCTGTAAATAATATGAGCGTTTTTGAATCGTCATCATTGGTATAAAATGGATAATCGCATGTATCTACTCCTGTGCCAATAGTTCCTTGTTGTATTTGAGAGTATGTATTAATAGAATTTATTAAAAATATGCATAGGATTATAAAACGGTAAATCGTAAGATGTGACTTCATATTAAATAGGTGTTAATTAGTGTATTAAACTGTTGTGATAATGTATCAGTTTGTTTCGCATGTCAAAAATACGACATTTAGAAATATGAAACTAATAATTGGCCTATTATTATTACATAATTTTGGATTTTATTGTCACTAATATCCTAATTATAGCATATTTGAATAGAAATAGGAGGGAATAAAAAAATCCTTACTTCAATTAAGAAGTAAGGATTAATAATTATGGGTGGAAGATGGGTCTCGAACCCACGACTTCCGGCACCACAAACCAGCGCTCTAACCAACTGAGCTACATCCACCATAATGAGAATGCAAATATAAAAATATTTTTTAATCAGAATAGAGTCAATTTTAAAAATATTGAAAAAATATTATCATATATAAATACTTGTTATTCAGGTTGTAATAGAGCATAATTTGTAATAATGTATACTTATGTTTGTATTTTATCTCCAATTTAGCTCTTAAAATGATAAATGGAGCTTGCTTTTATTACAAAATCTGCAATATTATCATGGTAATTTATATATTCTTATGAATTAATCCTGCACTTGCTTGGGCCGTTGGCATAATAAGCATATCGTTAATGTTTACATGCTTTGGCAAATTAGCACAATAATATGCTGCATCAGCAATATCCTCAGGGTGTAATGGCTCAAATCCATTATAAATGGAGTCTGCTTTTGCATCGTCACCTTTAAATCTTACGTTAGAAAATTCAGTTTCTACAGCGCCTGGTGCTATCTGAGTTACCTTAATTCCAAACTCTACCATATCAATTCGCATAGCCTTGCTTAAAGAATCTACAGCATGCTTTGTAGAGCAGTACACATTACCAAAAGGGTAGGTCTCTTTGCCTGCCACCGAGCCTATATTTATTATATGACCCGATTTCCTTGCTGTCATAAGTGGTGATATAGCTCTTGTAATATATAATAAGCCCTTTATGTTTGTGTCAATCATTCGCTCCCAATCATCAATCTCTCCATCTTGAATTTTATTCAAGCCCACAGCCAAACCAGCATTATTTATTAATACATCAATATCTTTCCATGAGTTATCCAATGATTCAATTGCTTGATTTACTCCTTCTTTGCTTCTAATATCAAAGCTTAAAGTATGAACGATAGTATCTTTATTAGATTCAAGCTCTTTTTTTAATTCCAAAAGTCTTTCTTGGCGGCGGCCAGTAATTATTAGTTTGTTTCCATCTTTTGCAAAAATACGTGCACAAGCTTTGCCAATTCCTGATGTTGCTCCTGTAATAAATATGGTTTTCATTATTATATGATTTAGTTTCTTTATAATTTCTTATTTATGAGGTGCAAATTTATGAAAAATCACTATCAATAGTTAGCATAAAAGACTAAATTAATAATCAGAAGAAATTGTTATGCAACAAATTTTAGTTTTGAATTGTCTTTAACGTATTATGAGGTATTTTTTACTATTTTTGGTAATTATAACTTTAAAAAATCATAGTCACAGGATTTTTTTACTAAAAAAACAATAAATCATGAAAAATATTATATTCTTATCAATGATTTTTGCAATCATATCCAATAATCTTTTTGCGCAAAGTATTTCTACAAATGCTCAGGTTTATAGCTTTGAGATAAACGATGTTTTTCATTATAAAGAAGATATGTCTTCGCCTAATAGTGGATATTTAATGGAGACTATTATAGAAATTGACGATAAATACTACTCAACAAATCATGATACTGTTTATTATGTCAGAAGTGTTGTTAAAAGAAGTGAGGGGAGTGAGTGGCCTATTACATACGAATATTATAAAGATACAATATCGTATACAGATCTAGATTCACTAGTATATGATGGTATTATCGATTCTGTTTATTATGATTCTGTTAATTATAATAAACATAAGCTTTGTCGCACAGCATCAAGTTATTATAATATTTATGGTGACTCAATTGGTAAAGTGTTTGACCTTATATATTATGATGCTAGCACCATGACCGAGGATGTTCGCTATTTGGTTTATTATAATAAAAGTGGTGAATCATGGGGAACTATGCTCTCTATATCCATTATTGATATTGAGCCTGTGGACTATGAAATTAGTGTTTATCCAATTCCAGCTAATGATATATTGAATATAAGCTTTGGCAATATTGACTCTAAACTTGAAAATATT
Organism: Bacteroidetes bacterium 4572_112; assembly: GCA_002254285.1. Taxonomy (GTDB): domain Bacteria; phylum Bacteroidota; class Bacteroidia; order Bacteroidales; family UBA1556; genus UBA6267. The sequence continues at coordinate 4,894 of NIUZ01000057.1, forward strand.
AGCATTTTATCGAGCATAGGAGTATTGTTACAGAATATGCCTATTACTAATTCAAAAAATATGTATAGCATTGATATTAGCAATTTAAACCCTGGTATATACTTTATTCAATTCAAAATAGGGGATGATTTAATAAATAGGAAATTTATTAAAAACTAGCTCAGTTCATGTCTTTTAATAGTATGATTGTTTATTTTATAAATAAATAATATTTGCCCAAAATATCCGTTTTACCCATTATCAAAAAAGCTGTATCTTTGTTGGTTCAAATTTTTAAATAAAGAATACATATTTGCTTAATTTATAAAGCATATTATATAGAATTAAAGAATATAAATTATGGGTAGAAATTCAAATAATGCAGTAGCAACAGAATTCAACAGAATAGTTGCAGGCACAAGCATACACGGCGAAATAGAGACAAAAGGCGATATACGTATTGATGGTACTGTAGTAGGTACTTTAAATATTCACGGTAAGTTGGTGCTTGGAAATAGCGGTAAGATAGAAGGCGAGATAAAGTGTAAGAATGCGGAGGTAATGGGTACTATTGAAGGCGAAATTAATGTTTCGGAGCTATTATCTCTTAAAGAAAGCTCATCGATGAAGGGTGATATTATCACTAATAAAATTTCCATAGAGCCAGGAGCTAAAATTAGTGGTACTATTAATATGGATAAGTCTCAGAATGAAACTACTAAGATAGGCCCTACAAATGTCCAAGAAAAACAAACAGTTAAATAGTTACGTAAAATATTCTAGTATTGCATTTCAAATGGGGCTTACAGTATTTGTAGGCGCTTTTGGGGGTGTAAAACTCGATGAATATTTGCAATGGGGTTTCCCAATATTTACTATTACATTTAGTATTCTTGCTGTAGCTTTGGCAATGTATTCTTCCATTAAGGATTTCATAAAAATGGGAGATAAGCCTAATTATAATGACAAAAATAATAAGTCTGATAATAATTGATATTCTAAAAAACAACTACACATAATGCAATCTCAAAAATCATTTATTATACAATTATTGGCTCTTAGCTTTTTTATGGAAATAATAGCGCTAGGGTGGATGTATGCTATGCCTCCAGCATGGGTAAGTCCTACATTATGGATTATGCCTTTATTTTTTATGTTGATAACCTTTTTTATTCATAAAAGTTTCCTAGGAGCTTTAAATAAAAATGCTCGTCAGTTTGCTACTCGTTATATGCTTATTACTACAATTAAGCTACTATCGTTTCTTGTAATACTATTTACTTATGCAGTTGTATTTAGAGATGATGCTATTCCATTTTTGATAGGATTTTTTGCTACTTATCTTGTGTACTCAGGATTTGAAGCAGTTGCTGTTATTAAGCTTAATAAGAGTTATAGTAATTAATAGAATTACTATAGCATAAAAAAAGCTATTGAATTTGTATTCAATAGCTTTTTTTGGTTTTATAGGTTTCGATTATCGCAAATCAACCACTTCCGAATCTGGGTATTTACTTGGGTCGATTGTGAAATATCCTTCAGGAAGGTTAAGGTTAGTCTCAAATTTCTCTACACTGAAAGTATAAACAACATTATCTTTCTCGAATATCATAGCTTCAGTAATCCAATTATTAACCTTATCAACCTTAATTCTAATCTTAAAGTACGATTTGCCTTCTTTTGGAGTTAGGTCAATAATATGTACATCCTTACCATTGTCTTTAGCTGTTTTTATATATTTTGCAGTATAGCTATCGTCAACACTAGTTATTACTTTCAAAAAGCCAAATGAGTCTTTAGTCTTGTCTACATTATTAATCTGAATTTCTTCAGCATCAGGATCATTAGTCCACATTGTAGTTCCGTCAGAAACTACATTTCTACCCATAATATGTAGGTTATACATATCGCCAGACATAACAATACTGCCGGGTATAACATTGTCTACCTTATGCGCTTTATCCTGCATACGGTATTTGAATTTGAACTTAAGATTTTTGTAAGTTTTAGCGTTTTTTGCGACCTCTTCTAGTACAGCCTTAGCTTTAGTGTCATTCACCTGAGCGCTTATGCTAAGGTTGAATGCCAATATTGAGATTATTGTAATAAGGAATATTTTTCTCATAGTATATTGTTTGTTGTTTTAGTATCGACAAAAGTATATAAAAGCTACTATCGATATTCTAATAATATTTTTAAATAATTAATGTAATTATTTTCTTGCATTCATGTCTTCCAATAATTGTTCCAATGTCATAATATCAGAAATAAGAACATCGCGAGCCTTGCTTCCTTTACTTTCGCCAACAATTCCTGCGGCTTCTAATTGGTCAATAATTCTTCCTGCACGATTATAACCGAGCTTCATTTTGCGTTGTATAAGTGAAGTACTACCTTGCTGATTATTTACGATCATACGAGCAGCGTCATCAAATAACTCATCTCTATCATCCATGTCAATATCAGATCTGCCACTTTCTTCATCTCCAATAAATTCAGGAAGATTAAATGCACTAGCATAACCTTTTTGATCAGCAATAAAGTCAACTATCTCTTCAACCTCAGGAGTATCAACAAATGCACATTGTAATCGTGTTAGTCCGTCGCCCTTTGAAAATAGCATATCTCCTCTACCAATAAGCTGATCAGCACCACCGGCATCGAGTATTGTTCGTGAATCAATTTTTGATGTCACACGGAATGCTATACGAGCAGGGAAGTTGGCCTTAATCATACCTGTAATAACATTTACACTTGGTCGTTGTGTTGCAATAATAAGGTGAATACCAATTGCACGAGCAAGCTGAGCAAGACGAGCTATAGGCATTTCTACCTCTTTACCTGCTGTCATTATTAAATCGGCAAACTCATCAACAATAAGTACAATAAATGGCATATATCTGTGGCCATTTTCTGGGTTTAATTTCCTAGCAATAAACTTAGTATTATATTCTTTAAGATTTTTTGCTCGAGCTAGTTTCAATAAGTCGTATCGCTCATCCATCTCAATACAAAGAGAGTTTAAGGTTGTTACAACATCGCTATTGTCTGTAATAATAGCATCTGCTCTGTCTGGTAGTTTTGCTAAATAATGTTTTTCAATTTTCGAGAATAAAGAGAACTCTACCTTCTTAGGGTCAACCATTACAAACTTAAGCTGTGCCGGGTGTTTCTTATATAATAAGGAGGTTATAATAGCATTTAAACCAACAGATTTACCTTGTCCTGTAGCTCCTGCTACCAATAGGTGAGGCATTTTTGCAAGGTCAAAAACAAATGTTTCGTTGCTAATGGTTTTTCCTATTGCTACTGGTAAATCATAATCTGAATTTTGGAACTTCTCACTAGCAATAATTGTTTTCATGGATACTATCTCAGGGCTGGAGTTTGGTACCTCAATACCAATAGTTCCTCTACCCGGAATAGGAGCAATAATACGTATACCAAGTGCTGCCAAACTCATGGCAATATCATCTTCTAGGTTCTTAATTTTAGAAATTCTAATTCCCGGAGCAGGTACAATTTCATATAGAGTAATGGTAGGTCCAATGGTAGCTTTTATTTTATCAATCTTTATTTTATAGTTCGATAGTGTTTCTACAATCTTGTTTTTATTGGTTTCTAACTCTTCTCTATTAACGGTAATATTGTTTGAGATACTGTGCTCTTGCAATAAATCTAAACCAGGATTTTTAAATCCCGCTAAATCTTCCTTTGGGTCGTATGGAGTATCAATACCATGCGAGCGTTGTTGGTTTTCGTCCAATAAAACTTCCTCTTCAGTATCCTCAATACTTAAACTTAAATCCTCCTCTTCATTATTGTCAACAATAGTAGTTTCGCTTATAGTATTCTCTACTTCTATGCTTTGTTCAGTTTCATTTTTGGTGACTTCTATTTCAAAATCATTCTCAGCCGTTTCTGTTTTGGTTTCTTTAATACTGTCATCAATTTTTAATTCAAACTCAAAATCATCAACATTAGTTATTTCTTCCTCTTCTTCTGGTTGAGGTTCCTGTATTTTTACTTCGTTTTTAGAGTTTTCAAGTGCGGCCAATTGATCAATGTTCAATCCGTCTACTTCAAAATCATCTAAATTATGAAGTTCTTCGCCTTCAGGAGTTTTTGATACAAGCAAGCCTTTAATAAAGTTGATTAAATCAAAAGCGAAAATCAAGAAGCTTAATAGAGCAAAAAAGATTATAA
>NIUZ01000058.1 GCA_002254285.1 Bacteroidetes bacterium 4572_112
ATTATCAGTCATGATAATAGTAATGTAAAAGTGATTTCAAATTTAATGATCGCTGTTAGTGTATAACTATTCTGCTCAAATCTTATTTTATTATTATCTAATAAAATAAATAGAAAGTATGAGGACAAAGTCCTCATACTTCTATTTTGAACAAACACCGAGTAAATAGATTCACTCGATATGCCAACGTGACCCACAACAATCACGCGACATTGGCAGCAGAAGCTGCATTTAAACTAAATACGCAAACGTATTTATAACATGGTATTAATTTTATAGAGTATATTTATTCTCTTCGATTAATGCATTAGCAATATTACGACGAGCTTTAACAACATTCACTGATTTTACTTTAGTGAATCGTTTCATTCCCATCAACATAGCTTTTTGCTCATCGCCTTCAGCGAAAGAGTTAACAGCATCAACACCTATTTTATTAATTTTGTGAGCATAATCATACATAGTAACATCAAGAATATCTTTATAGATTTCCATTTTGTTATCATCAAGTCTAGTACTCAATTTTTCTACACGTAATAATGTAGATTCTGCAGCATAAGTATACATAAGCATATCAGCAGCATTCATAAGAAGCTCTTGCTCATTATTTATATCTTGCATATATTTCTGAAGTGCAGCACCTGCAACCATAAGAATTGATTTCTTCAATTTAATGATTAGTTGGTGATACTCCTCGAAGTAATCCATACTTGCGCTTCCAAAATCAGGAATACCCATCAACTCTTCAGCAACAGCCATTGCTGGAGCCATAATATCAAGCTCACCTTTCATAGCACGCTTAATAAGCTCACCAACAGTAACCAAACGATTAATCTCGTTAGTTCCTTCAAAAATACGGTTGATACGGCTATCACGATAAGCACGTTCTACTGCACTTTCTGCAGAATAACCCATTCCACCATGAATTTGAACTGCTTCATCAACTACATAATCCAATACTTCAGAGCCAAATACCTTAGCAATAGAAGCTTCAATTCCATACTGACGAAGACCTTCAACACTAGCTTTACCTTTATCCATTCCATCAGCTACATACTCATTTATTGCATCATCAATATTCTGCGAGATACGATAAGTTAGTGACTCACTTACGAATGTACGAATTGCCATTTCAGCAATTTTGAATTTTATAGCACCAAAGTTAGAAATTGGAGTTTTAAATTGCTTACGCTCGTTTGCATAATTGATACTTATGTCAATGGTAGCTTTTGAAGCTCCAACAGTAGCACCAGATAACTTAATACGACCAAGGTTTAGGATATAAAGAGCAATTTTGAAACCATCATTTTGTTTTCCAAGTAAATTCTCAGCAGGAACTTTTACGTCCTCAAAGAAAACCTGAACAGTAGAAGAACCTCTAATACCTAGTTTTTCCTCATCAACACCGATAGTTACACCCTTGCTACGAGGATCAACTATAAATGCACTAAGGTTTTTGTCATCACCAATTTTAGCGAAAACGATTAGTAAATCAGCAACACCACCGTTGGTAATCCACATTTTTACACCATTAAGGTTATATTCAGATCCATCTTCGCTTAATATTGCACGAGATTTTCCGCTATTTGCATCAGAACCTGCATCAGGCTCAGTTAAACAATAAGCTCCAATAGTTTCGCCTGTTGCTAAACCTGGTAAATATTTTGCTTTTTGCTCTTCATTACCAAAATATAAGATTGGTAAAGTACCGATTCCTGTATGTGCTGAATATGCTACAGCAAAACCATAACCCTTACCCATTTCTTCAAGAGCAAGCATTGATGTAACAAAATTTTGATTGAAACCCATATGCTCCTCAGGAATAGAAATTCCCAAAAGACCTAAGTCACCAGCCTCTTTCATTAATTTTGCTAATAACTCACGGTCATGAGTATCTAGTTGATCAATATTTGGTATAACTCTGCTATCAGTAAAATCTTTACATGATTTAGCAATCATTCTTTGTTCTTCGTTAAATTCCTCTGGAATAAATACATCTGCCTGCAGCACCCTGTCCAGAACCAATACACATGGTAACCATACCATACTTCTTGTCTTGACGCTTAAGTTCATTCAGTAATTGAACAGTAAGTTTACCACCTGTAGCACCTAGTGGGTGACCAAGTGCAATTGCACCACCGTTTACATTCACGATATCAGGATTAATTCCCAAATCGTTAATTACTGCAATACTTTGAGTTGCAAATGCCTCATTAAGTTCAATAAGGTCCATATCGTTAAGCTTCATTCCTGCATGCTTAAGCACTTTAGGAATTGCAGCTATAGGACCAACACCCATTTTATATGGCTCAACACCAGCTACTTGATAATCTACCAAGCGAGCAATAGGAGTTAAATCATAATCTTTAAGAGCTTGCTCCGATACAACTAATACAAAGGCAGCACCATCACTCATTTGTGATGAGTTACCAGCAGTAGAAATACCATCAGTAGCAAATGCAGGGCGAAGTTTTGATAAACTAGCAGCAGTTGTTCCTCTACGAGGTCCTTCGTCAGTATCAAATATTTTTGTGCGAATTTTCATTTTGCCATCAGCATAATAATTCTCGGTAATATTTATAGGTACAATCTGATCCTTAAAATATCCATTATCAATAGCCTTAATAGCTTTATCAACAGAATGAGCAGCAAAATTATCTAGCTCTTCACGATTCTGCTTATACTCACGAGCAACCATTTCAGAGGTTAAGCCCATGCTTAGGTACCATTTAGGATTATTCTTTGCGATATCTGGATTAGGAACTTGTCTCCAACCACCCATTGATATCATTGACATAGACTCTGCACCACCAGCAATGATGATATCAGCCATTCCGGCTTTAATCTTAGCAGTAGCAATTGCTATTGACTCAATACCACTAGCACAATATCTATTAACTGTTGATCCTGGCACTTCCACTGTGTCCATAGACATTAGCGAAAGCATACGTCCCATATTAAAACCACTTTCGGCTTCTGGGAATGCGTTTCCAACAACAATATCATCAATCCTTTCTTTTTCTATCTGTGGAAAATCTTTCATCATATGACGAATTACTTGTGCAGCAATCTCATCAGGTCGAGTGAATTTCAAGGTTCCTCGAGGTGCTTTTCCTATTGCGGAGCGGTAACCCGCTACTATATATGCATTCATATTATTTCTTCTTTAGGTGTTAATTATTATTCTTAAAATCTATTTATAAAAAATTAGTTTCTAAGAATTTTGCCTTTCATTATGATTGATTGAATACGCTCAAGAGTTTTGCGTTTAGTACATAACTCAAGGAAAGCTTTACGCTCAAGATCCAATAGATATTGCTCCGAAACTTTTGTTAGTGGCACAGAAATTTCTCCACCGGCCATAACCCAACCAAGTTTTTCAGCAATAAGCTTATCGTGCTCACTCATATAATGTCCTTCGGTAAATCCGTCAGCACCAACATAAACAAGTCCCATAGCTTCATTTCCTAATATCTGAATATCAGTACGAGGAGCAGGTTGTGTATAACCTTTATCTGCCATTTGCAATGCAGCTTGCTTAGCATAAGCTAGTTGATGTGCACGTGACACAATCACCTCATCAATACCTTCGCGTAGGTAACCAAGTTCAAAAGCTTCATAAGCTGAAGTACTAACCTTAGCTTGACCTATACTTAAATATCTATTTAAGAAAGCATTAGTTCTAATATCACCTGCCTTAAGCTCATCACTTAGGCGTAGTGCAAACTCTTTAGTTCCGCCGCCACCAGGGATAAGTCCAACACCAAATTCTACTAAGCCCATATAAGTTTCGGCATGCGCAATTACTTTATCGCTATGCATACAGATTTCGCATCCACCACCAAGTGCCATTCCGTGAGGTGCAGAAACAACAGGTATTGAAGAATAACGTAATCTCATGGTAGTTTTTTGGAACCACTGAATAGCCATATCTAGGTCTTCCCACTCCTGCTCAATTGCAAGCATATAAATCATGCCCACATTTGCTCCTGCAGAAAAATGCTCACCTTCGTTAGAAATAACCAAAGCTCTATAATCAGCCTCTGCCATATCCACAGCTTTATTCAAACCTAGCAATACACCTTCACCAATTGTATTCATTTTTGTATGGAATTCTGCATTTAGAACACCATCACCCAAATCAATAATTGTTACATCATTATTTTCCCAAACTACGTTACCTTCACGTAAGTTTGCAAGAGATAATGTAGCTTCCTGACCAGGAATTACTTTATAATCTTTAGTTTCAATATCGTAATAGTATTTACGACCTTCAGCTACCTTATAGAAGCTATTAACTCCAGCAGCTAACATATCGTAAATCCACTGAGCAGGCTTTTTGCCAACTTCTTCCATTGCTTTAACAGTAGCTTCAACTCCTACTGCATCCCATGTTTGGAATGGGCCAAGTTTCCAACCGAAACCAGCATTAAGAGCATCATCAACTTTATATATATCTTCAGTAATTTCAGGAATACGATTCGATACAAATTGGAATAAACCATAGAAAGATTTACGATAGAAATCTCCAACTTTAGTATCGTCAGCCATAAATATAGCAACACGCTTACCTATATCATCAATACCTTTAGTTTTCTCAAAAACCTTGAACTTAGGCTTCTTATCTTCAGTATACTCTAATGTATCAAAATCAAGAGTATAGAATTTCTTTTTACCATCAACAACAGTCTTTTTGAAGAAACCTTGCTTGGTTTTAGAACCCAACCACTTATTCTCTAACATAGTATTTACATATGCAGGAATAGTGAAAGCGTCATTAGCTTCATCATTTGTTGTTTCCTTAATATTATTGGCAACATGCACCAATGTATCAAGTCCCACAAGGTCAGCAGTACGGAAAGTAGCAGATTTTGCACGTCCAATAAGTGGCCCAGTAAGTTTATCAATCTCAGTAATTGTTAAACCATATTCACCAACATTATTAAATAAGTCCATTATAGAGAATGTACCAATTCTGTTAGCAATAAATGCAGGAGTATCTTTTGCCAATACAGCAGTCTTTCCTAAGAAACGACCAGCATAATCAGTCAAAAACTCAAGAACTTCTGCTTTGGTTTTTGTTGATGGAATAATTTCGAAAAGTTGTAAGTAACGTGGAGGATTGAAGAAGTGTGTACCACAGAAATGATCTTGGAAATCATCGCTTCTACCTTCAAGCATAGCTTCGATAGAAATACCTGAAGTGTTTGTTGTAATAAGACTGCCTTTTTTACGGAACTTCTCTACTTTTTCAAAAACAATCTTTTTAATATCAAGTCTTTCTATAACTACTTCAATAATCCAGTCACAATCTTTAATAAGCTTCAAATCATCATCAAAATTACCTGTTGTAATTCTGCTAGCGAATGATTTCTTATAAATTGGACTTGGTTTAGACTTTAGCGCAGCAGCTAGAGCTTCGTTAACAATACGGTTTCTAAAAACCTTATCATTTATTGTTACGCCTTGCTTTTTTTCTCTGTCGTTTAGCTCATTTGGCACAATATCAATCAGTAGAACTTCTACTCCAATATTAGCAAAATGACAAGCAATACCCGAACCCATCACTCCAGATCCTAATATTGCAACTTTTCTTATTTTGCGATTCATAAATAATAGTTTTGTGTTTATTTATATGTGTTTATTTTCTTGTTCAACTATTTTTTCAACCTCATTGGTTATGATTTTAGACACCTTAATAAAAGCATCAAGCTCATCATCGCTAACCTGGTTCATGATTTTTTCATTGAAGCCAAGCACAGCAACTTTAGCTATCTTCCTGCGTGCTAGACCTTTTTCTGTTAAAAATAGTTTGGTAATTCTTTTATCGGTTGGGTCGCTTTGCTTATATATACAACCCTCTTTTTCCATATTATTAAGAAGACGAGTTAAACTCGATTTTTTCATCTCTAATTTCTCAGAAAGTTTTCCTGGCGAAATTCCCTCTTTTGCAATATAAACTAATACAAACCCAATGGTTTGTGTAACACCATATTCTGCGCCCATGTGGTTATACATGCGCTTAAGAGCCATGGATGATGCTTTTGTATAAAACTCTATTGTTTCGTTTAATTGCATTTTAAATAATATGAACTTGGTTAATACTAATTGTATCTGCCGTTATTTTGATTTGCAAACCTATTTATTGTGCTTTTTATTCTTCCTTAATATTGATTAAAATCAAATAGAAAGCACATTTAGTATGCATGCGTACAAAATTAAGAAAAAATAGTACGCACGCGAACTATTATTGTAAAAATATTTTATTTATTTTTGATTAAGGGTGTATTTAATTGAATATCTGTATTTTATAAAGTATTTTAAATAAATCAGTTAAGTAAATTAATGCAAAATACATGATAAAACAAGTAATTCATAGGAAGCATGATACTCTATTCTGAAAAAATAATGAATATATACGTATATAAGTCAATATACTTTTTGAAAATTATTTATTGAATTGTTCCTATATAAAGTGATAAAATTGACAACAAATGTTTTGTCACAATTTTTGTTTTATGCTTTATGCCTTCGCATAACAAAAATACCGCCAAAACCATAACATACATAATACAATAGCCACGGGTTAATACCCGTGGCTATTATTATTTGCCCCCCTTCAGGGTCGGTTTCTTTTACACTTCTATGAATTTACTATAATTTTCACATTCCAATGGATATAATAATTTAACCAATTCAAAGTCATTAAAATAATGATTGATTAATAAGAATTGAATATATCTAATACAATTAAAAATTAATAACTAAACATTATAAGTACTTCCCAACTTTACCCAAATATTTTATATTAATCTTTTTTCCAATTTTTAAGTTCCAAAGTGAATTTACCGTTCCTAAATACGATTCATCATACCTAACTCTTACGCTTTCTATAGAATAAACCAGAGAAACAAAGAAACTTTTATTTGCATAACCAGCAGTGGTATTTATTTCAACAACAGGTATAAACCCATAGTAATCCTTTTCAAGCTTATTAAAACCGAGGAAGTTTTTATTAAAACCAACCCCTACTCCTGCCATCGCTGCAAAATAAAGTCCTTTATGCACAACCGTTCCAGCAATGCTAGGAATAAGCCTAACAGAAATATTACTTAATTGAGTTACATACGATTCCGAATTTTCAGGTATAGTATCTGTAAGCAGAAAATCTCCTTTTATCTTATAATAATTTACTCCCATATTAATAAAAGGACTTATTGCACTCTTCTTTTGCAAATTATAGTTTTTAAAATTAGCATCATAACTAAACTTACGAGAGGTGAAATAATAAATATTAGCACCATATTGAGTTATCTTTATATCCGTTCTAATCTTAGTAATACTAGTGTCAATATTAGGGTCTGTAATTGCTTCTTTTACACCAGAATATGTTTGTAATCTTAACTCTCCATAGAATTTACGGTACGAATAGCCACCTTTGAAATTAAAAGCTTTATGTTTTTTTAATTCAGGAATATCGGTAATAGGTAATTCAAAAGTAAAGCTAAGTCCTATACGATAAAAGCTTGCACCAAAGCCAACACTAGTAAACCTTCGTGTATGATAATCAACACTAGAAACAGAGCCACCAGGAGTTGTTTCATCAAAGAAAAAAGTTGATACCGCAGACTCTCCCATTGGATATAAAGCGAATTTATCCTTGGTCAAAAACACATAATTTGTATCAAATTGTGAAAATATATTTATGCTAATAAACAAATAAAAAGATAGAAGATAGATTTTGTTCATCTTTGATTATATTTTTTTAAGCTTACTTAATATCCTACGTCTTGCGTTGCGAATCTCCACCTTATCGAAATCATTATCAACTGCAATAAGTTCCTCTATCTCGTCCAATACTCTATAAGGTATATTAGACAATACTCTATCCTTAAGCATCGCACTTTGATTTTGTATTGAATATAGTATGGTTTTGGCATCTACTCCCGAGAATAGCTTCTTAAGTTTTACCTTGGGCATATTTTCCAAATCGGTAAATCTATATTGAGCATTCTTAAGGTTATCGTTTTCCAAACAATCATCAATATTAGAACTTAACTGCAAATAAAGGTTCTTTATTTGCATTGAGAATTGCTTTTGTGAATCAAAGTCACAATTATTGCCAATGAATTGTTTATCAAATACTTTATTATTAAGGTTAGCAATACTACTTGTGGAATTAAGATAATTCCATAGCTTACTTCTCTCAATTTCCTTACATTTATGAATGTCATTATTTATACTCTCGAACTTGGAAATTAATAGCAAAGAGTCTTTATTTATACCCTCAAGATTAGAAATACTTTCAGGGAGTGTATTTACATATTTTGGAATAAATTCCGACTCAGCATAATTTATTATTTCGCTTAGTGAGCTAAATGTAAAATTACTTTCACTCATAAGTTGCTCTGGAAAGCTTCTCAATTTATCAAGAATTGTATCATTATCTATAAAATCTGAATAATTAAACGACAAATTAACTAACTGAGTGTCTGCTGACTTATCATTCAGCTTATTGATAATATCACTTAACTTATACTTATCATCAATAAACATTGCACAAAGCTCATTATCACTTTGCAATAGCTCCACTCCTTCCACATCGTCAATACCTATAAGCTTATTTACATATTGCTTATTAACAATTGTACTTGCCCAAATCGCCTTAATTTTACTCCTATATACTTTATCAAATAAGTTTTTGGTAAATAAATTGGAAGCGAATAAAACATCAGTAGTTTCAAAAGACAATATGCTATTTACAGAGTTTTTATGCTCTTGAATTTCTGTATTAAATTTATTTATATTAGTTATATCTGACAATGAAGAAACACATAAAGGGAAACTAATGGAGCGTTTATTTAGTTCTTTTAGCTCATCAATAAATGCTGGAAAATGCTCTTTATAAAAGGCTATGCTTTCATTGGAAATACTAATGCTATACTTAAAAAGGCTACCAAATTCATTACTAATTTCAGCAAGCACATTATTGATTTTGGAATAATAACTCTCGACTAACTTTTTGGAAAGCTCTATGCTTTGTGAATCTATTTCGTCGTTTATATTATTAGAAATGAATTCTATATGATTGATTTCAAAATTCAAACAAATGGATCGCATAATTATATTATAAAATGAAATTCAAACTAGTGATTTATTAATTTACCATGCAAAAATAGTATTTTTATAGCTTAATCATAATATTTTAATGATTAAGTTCTGAACAGCTTTATTTCTCTATAGTTAGAACTGAGGTCCACGTTTTTTTTATAAGTTTGACCTATGTTCATGAAAAAAAAAATATATGTTTGGGCTAAAGCCCAAACATGAAAACTATATAATTGCAAATTAATTTTTCATTTGTATTTTTGTCATATTCTAAGATATCAAACTCAAAATATATCATCATATATTTTCAACAAACAACATATGATAACTTACATAATCAATTATACAAAAACCAAAAAAAGTATTTAATTTTAAACCTTTAAAAACTGAGAAATTATACTACAATATGAGCAAAATACATTTTATAGCAATTGGTGGTAGCGCAATGCACAATCTAGCAATAGCATTGCACCTAAAAGGATACGAGGTTAGTGGTTCGGATGATGAAATTTTTGAACCTTCAAAATCTCGATTAAAAAAGTACAATATCCTACCCTCTTCTGATGGTTGGAATGCCGATAATATCACCACTGATTTAGATGCTATAATTGTGGGAATGCATGCTCGAATTGATAATCCTGAGCTACTAAAGGCACAGAAATTAGGACTTAAGATATTCTCTTATCCAGAGTTCCTTTACGAGCAATCGAAAGACAAAACAAGGATTGTAATTGGTGGTAGCCATGGCAAAACCACTATCACATCAATGATACTACACGTAATGCAAGAGCGAGGTATGGAAACTGATTATATGGTTGGAGCCAAGCTCGAAGGATTTGAGGTAATGGTAAAACTTACCCAAAGTGCTAAGTATATGGTAATTGAAGGCGACGAATACCTTACTTCACCAATAGACAGAAGACCAAAATTCCACCTATATATGCCTCATATTGCTTTACTTAGTGGTATAGCTTGGGATCATATTAATGTATTCCCTACTTTCGATAATTATGTGAGTCAGTTTAGTACTTTCATAAACCTTATTGATGATAAAGGCGCTCTTATATATTGCAAAGAAGATAGTGAACTGAATAAAATTGCCAAAGATGCAAGAGCTGGACTTAAGCAATTCCCTTATGGAATTCCTGAGCACCGTATTGACAAAAATGGCATTACATATATTATAACCGACAAGCAAGAATACGCATTGAAAGTATTTGGTGATCATAATCTTATGAATCTTAATGGAGCTCAATTGGTATGTGAGCAGATTGGAATTAGTAAGCACGATTTTTATACCTCCATCAGCAGTTTTAAAGGAGCATCGAATAGACTAGAACTAATTGGTGAAAACGATAATACAAAGGTATTCAAGGATTTTGCACATAGTCCATCTAAATTAAAAGCAACTACTTCAGCCATGAAGCGTCAGTTTACAAAGCGAAAACTTGTTGCCTGCATGGAACTGCATACTTTTAGTTCGCTAAGTGCAGAATTCCTTTCGCATTATGATGGCGCAATGAATGAAGCCGATATTGCCATAGTATATTATAACCCTCATACTTTGGAGCATAAAAAACTTCCTGCAATAAGCCCTAAGCAAGTTTCTGATGGCTTTGGGAGTAAAGATTTATTAGTATTTACAGAATCTGCTAAACTTCAGGAGTATCTATTGGGAATAGACTATAGCGATAAGAACCTTCT
>NIUZ01000059.1 GCA_002254285.1 Bacteroidetes bacterium 4572_112
CCCATTCCAAAACACAGGTGTTAGGTCAGGTTTTTTTGGAGAATCAGCTCCCCATGTTTTATTGAAGTGATCGTTAATGTAGTCAGGAGTATTTTCGTCAATACACCAGTCACTTTGAGCAAAATCTCTAACTCTTCGTAATAGTCCATTTGCAATACGTGGAGTGCCTCTACTTCTGCGAGCAATTTCCACTGATGCTTGGTCTTCGATAGGTACATCAAGAATTTCGGCAGAGCGTTTTACAATAGTAGCTAACACCTTAGTATTATAGTATTGTAAACGTGAGTTTATTCCAAAGCGAGAACGTAAAGGTGCTGTAAGTAATCCCGAACGAGTTGTTGCGCCAATAAGAGTAAAAGGATTTAGAGTGATTTGTACAGTACGAGCACTAGGTCCAGTTTCGAGCATAATATCAATACGATAATCTTCCATTGCAGAATATAAATACTCTTCTACAACGGCACTCAATCGGTGAATTTCGTCAATAAATAATACATCATTCTCCTCAAGATTAGTAAGTAAGCCAGCCAAATCACCAGGCTTATCAAGCACTGGTCCTGATGTGATTTTAATGCCCACACCAAGCTCGTTTGCCACAATATTTGATAAAGTGGTTTTTCCTAAACCTGGAGGTCCATGCAGTAGCACATGATCAAGAGCTTCGCCACGCATTTTGGCAGCTTGTACAAATATTTCCAAATTTTCAACAACCTTTGGCTGTCCTTTGAAACTATCAAAAGCACTGGGTCGCAGAGCTTTTTCGTACTCGTGTTCGCTACTTGATAAATTAGATGTATCAGGATTAAGATTTTCGTTCATAATGCAAATATAGGGAAAAAGCTAACAGGAAATAAGGCTGAGAATTAATGATAAATGAATTCTATAAAACAAAAAAAAGGATGAACATTACTGCTCATCCTTTTATATTATAATCTAAAGACTATCGACTATTTGTCGTCTTTAGCTTCAATCTTCTTTAAAAGTTCTTCAGCCTTAGCCTTTTCAGACTCTTGCATTGAAGCTTTAAGTGATTCAAGAACGCCTAAGTCACCAAGAGTAGTTTTATCTTGATTCTTATTTACATTCTTAAGGGCATGTGATGTAGCTTTAGCATCAGCTCTTTTAGATGCGTTTGCTTTAGCTTTTACACCTGCAACCTCTTGTTGGTTGATACGGTTATGAGAAAGAATGATTTTCTTATTGTCCTTAGAGAACTCGATAATCATAAAGTCTAATGTATCATCAACTTTAGGCATAGAACCATCTTCTTTGCTTAGGTGACGCTTAGGAGTAAATCCTTCAACACCATAAGGAAGAGCTACGATAGCACCTTTATCATTGATAGAAGTGATAGTACCTTTATGTACACTGTTTACATTAAATACAGTTTCGAATACATCCCAAGGATTTTCTTCTAACTGCTTATGTCCTAAGCTCAAACGACGATTGTTCATATCAACATCTAATACAACAACTTCCATCTTCTCACCAATCTTAGTAAACTCAGCAGGATGCTTAATTTTCTTAGACCAGCTTAAGTCAGAAATATGTACTAAACCATCAACACCTTCTTCTAGCTCAACAAAGATACCGAAGTTAGTGAAGTTACGAACAGTAGACATATGCTTAGTTGCTTTAGGATACTTTTCGTCAATATTAGCCCAAGGATCTGGAATAAGCTGCTTGATACCTAATGACATCTTGCGCTCTTCGCGATCTAGAGTTAAGATTACAGCTTCTACTTCGTCACCAACTTTCAAGAAATCTTGAGCAGTGCGTAGGTGCTGTGACCATGACATTTCGCTAACGTGAACAAGTCCTTCAACTCCTGGAGCAATTTCAACAAATGCACCGTAGTCAGCAATAACAACAACTTTACCTTTAATTTTGTCTTCAACCTTAAGTTCAGCATCTAGTGAATCCCATGGATGAGGAGTTAATTGTTTCAAGCCAAGAGCAATACGTTTCTTTCCTTCGTCGAAGTCAAGGATAACAACATTGATCTTTTGGTCAAGAGTAACAACCTCTTCTGGGTGGTTGATACGACCCCATGATAGGTCAGTAATGTGGATAAGACCGTCAACACCACCAAGGTCGATGAATACACCGTAAGAAGTAATGTTCTTAACAGTACCTTCAAGTACTTGACCTTTTTCAAGCTTAGCCATAATTTCAGCTCTTTGCTTCTCAAGCTCATCTTGAATAAGTGCTTTATGCGATACAACAACATTCTTGAATTCGTTGTTAATTTTAACAACTTTGAATTCCATGTTTTTACCAACATAAATATCGTAATCACGAATTGGCTTAACATCAATTTGCGATCCTGGAAGGAAAGCCTCAATACCAAATACGTCAACGATAAGACCACCTTTAGTACGACATTTAACAAAACCGTTGATGATTTCGTCTTTTTCGTGTGCCTCATTAACATTATCCCATGATTTAAGGATACGTGCTTTTTTGTGAGAAAGAATCAATTGACCATTAGCATCTTCTTGACTCTCAATATATACGTCAATCTCGTCACCAAGTTTAACGTCTTCCATATAACGAAGTTCGTTAACAGAAAGTACACCATCACTCTTGAAACCAATGTTAATAACAACCTCACGGCTATTCTTAGACATGATAGTTCCTTTAACAACTTGTTGCTCAGTGATAGTTTTTAAAGTTTTTTCGTAAACTGCTGCGTCTTCATCATCCTCAGCTACAACAATAGTGTTTTCATCTTGAACGTTATCAAAATCAAATTCTACTGGTGCCTCGTTTAAATCAGGAAGTTGGTAAGGAGCATCAGCTTTAGGAGCTTCTTCTTTTACCTCTTCAACTACTTCCGCCTTTGGAGCTTCTTCAGTTTTTACTTCTTCTTTAACTTCTGGAGTTGTGTTCTCAACCTCTGCTTTAGGAGCTTCAACGGCTACTTCTTCTTTTTTAGCATTTTCGTCTGCCATAATAATTCTACTGTGACTGCCTATCCGTAAATTACTCCCAATGTACGGAGCTGGAATACAGTCTGATTAAACATTATGTGGCTTATGCCACCTCTCTAATTTTTAGAGGGCGCAAAAGTAATGCTTTTTATTTTGTTGGCAAAGGATTATTTGGGGTTTAAACCCATGTTTTTTGTTAATGTTGTATTGTTTGATAGTTTTACTGTTTATATTTAGGAATAAATACTGATAATAGTTTGAATTTATTGATAAACATAAGAAGTTATTTCTGGTGTTTATTTTCATAAAAGATAAATATTTTTCAGATTGAAACATTTCATACTTTTGCTTTTAGACAGTCTATTTTAATGTAATAAATTCGATTTGATTTAAATGTGTGGTATAGCAGGTATTATTAATTTTAATAAGCAGAAATATTCTGATAATCTAATTTGGGAAATAACTAATACGATGATTCATCGTGGTCCTGATGGTGGTGGAATTCATATCGATGAAGGTATTGGGTTCGGTCATCGTAGGCTTAGTATTCTTGACCTTTCGGAAGCAGGGAAACAACCTTTTGTTCAGAATGATTTGACTATTACCTTTAATGGAGAGATATATAATTTTCAGGAAATAAAGGATAATATTGGTAGCTTTAATTATAAGTCAGAAACTGATACGGAGGTAATTCTTAATGCTTATCGTAAGCAAGGAATTAGTTGTATAAACGATTTTAATGGAATGTTTTCTTTTGCTCTTTTTGATAAAAGCAGACAAAAGGTATTTTTGGTGAGAGATAGAATGGGAATTAAGCCAATGTATTATTCTCAAGTTGGTGATGAAATTGTTTTTGGCTCAGAAGTAAAAGCTCTTTTGGCTTCAAATAAAATAAAAGCTAATTATTCTAACTCAGCAATTTCTAATTATCTTAGTTTCAGATATCCTGTGGGAACACAGAGTTTTTATGAGAATATATTCCAATTGGAACCCGCACATTATTTAGAGATAGATTTAAAAACCAAGAAAATTGATAAGGTTAAATATTGGGATGTTCCAATAAATGCAAATAAAGAAGATAAAGGCGAAGATTATTATATAGACGAACTTAGACAAATATTAAGTGATTCGGTTAAATATAGAATGATTGCTGATGTTGATTTTGGGGCTTATTTAAGCGGAGGTTTGGATTCAAGTATTGTTGTTTCTTTAATGTCGAAAATGCATAGTAGAAGCATAAAAACGTTCACTATAGGCTTTGAGGAAAAAGACTATAATGAGTTTGAATACTCTAAAATGGTTGCTGATATGTACGATACTCAGCATAATACTATGTTGCTTGATCCTAGTAAGTATTTCGAAACAAGTGATATGCTTATTGGATACAAAGATGCACCTTTAAGCGTTCCTAATGAGCCTGCTTTATACTTGATGTCAAAAGCATTGAAGGAGCATTTTACAGTTGTGCTTTCAGGGGAAGGTGCTGATGAGCTATTTGGTGGTTATGGACGAATATTTCGTAGTCCATACGATTTTGAAAGATATAATGGTATAACGGCACAAGGAATTGATTCTACAGTTTCGCAACAGTTTTTGAACTCATATAAAGATAAATATGGTGCACATAGTAAGGATATTACAGATCATTTCTTAAAGCTATATAAGTATATGAGCTTGGATGATAAAAAGATGTTCATGTCGAAAGAATTTATCAAATCTACAAATAATGATAAACCTTTATACGACTATTTTGCCAAGCATTTTAAGCAATCAAGTTCATTATCATTAAGTGAACAATATATGTGGGTTTTTGAAAAAATTCATATACAAGGTTTGCTTAATAGATTAGATATGACCACTATGGCTGCGTCTGTGGAGGGAAGAGTGCCTTTTGTAGATCATAAATTGATAGAGTTTGCTTTTAATGTGCCATTAAAATATAAATTAAAGTGGAGGTCCGAATCTCATAAGTTATTTAGTAGCCACTTGATGAGCGATAAAATTAGCGAAGCTTATGATACTCCGAAATATTTATTAAAGAAAGCCTATGAAAAAGATTTGCCTAGCGAGGTAGTTTGGCGTAGAAAAATGGGTTTCCCTGTTCCTTTACATAAATGGTTTGGAGAATCGTTTAATGAATATGCCAAAGAAGTTTTATTGGATAATCAAGCAAGAAGAAGAAATATATTTAATAGCGTAGAGCTTGAGCATATGCTCAGTGATAAAGATAACTTCAAACAACATTCATTTGGTTTAAAAGTATGGATGTTAGTTAATTTGGAGTTATGGATGAATAAATATTTTAATTAGAATTAAACTTATTACTATTATGAAACAATATCGTCTATTTATTCTATCAGCAGGAAAAGGAACTCGACTTTGGCCTTTGACAAAATATAATCCAAAATCATTGGTTGAACTTAGTGATGGTAGTTGTATATTAGAACGTCAAGTTCGTACCGCCATTGAATCAGGTGTGATTGATGAAATCAGTATAATCACGGGTTATATGCATGATAAAATTGAAGAATTTATAAAGAGATTTGAGAAAGAAATTAAAATAAACACAATTTATAATCCATTTTATGATATGTCGAATAACCTACTTTCATTGTGGGTTGCAAACCATCAGATGAACGAAAGAGATTTTATTATTACCAATGGTGATAATATATATCTAGCAGATGTGTTTAAAAAGATTCAAACTTCAAAAGAAGAAACAATTCAAGTAACTATCGATTATAAAGATGATTACGATATGGATGATATGAAAATTACTTTTGATGGTGATAGAATTACTCGAATTCATAAAGATATTGCAATGGAGGATATTAAAGCCGAATCTGTAGGCTTATGCTTGGTGCAAGGTGCTAAAAGTAGAACTGTTTTTACGGGTAAGCTTATTGCTTTAGCTAAGGACGAATCTTATATGAATAGATTTTGGCTAGAAATTTTCAACTCCCTAATTGATATTGATAATAAAGTAATTGATTATACGGAAATTGATGTTAAAGATTGGCAGGAAATAGATTTTCATCCAGATATTGAGATTGTTAAAAAGATATTCTCAGCAAAATTCTAGGAGTACAGTTTTAATAATATTTTTTAGTTAATGAGATCGTTATTTATTGTTTTTTTTCAGTCGGTATTTAAGCTAATATATAAAATTTCTAGAATTTTATTGAAGGAGAAGTATGTAGTAATTGCAGGCTTTAAGGCTAAATACTTGACAGGAAATAATGAGTATCTTTTCAGTTATTTTCTGGAAAATGTATCAGATTTAGATTACTATTTTTATACTAAAAATAAAACAGTATATAATGATCTTGTAGTTAAATTTCCAAATAAAATATTATATGCATATTCACTCAAAACTTATCTAGTATTGCTAAAGGCTAAGGTAGTTGTAATTACTTCGGGTGATGATAATTTATCACCATATCCTTTATTAAAGGAAAAAAAGATAGTAAATATTTGGCATGGTATACCAATTAAGAAAGTAGGTTATCCAGAAAATATAAATGATAGAAATGCGTTTGAAAGGTTTATGGATAAGTTAGATTACTTTTCTGTTTCAGCTGATTTTGATGGAGGAATAATCGAGTCAGCATTTCGTATTCCGACTGATAAAATATTTGTATCAGGCTTGTGTAAGAATGATTTTATTAAGATTAGTCAAAAAAAGGTTTTGGAGAATAATCCTTATTTAGATAAAAAAGTAATAATATATGCCCCAACTTTCCGTGATGAGGGAATGAAAATTATTAGCTTTGATAAATTATTCCCAATAGATAGACTTAATGCTCTTTTGGAAAAATATGATGCATATTTTTTATATAGAAGTCATTTTAATACTGACGAAAGTAAGGCTATTGACGGATATGCAAGAATAAAATCAGCATCTTCAAGAGAGTTTTTGGACCCTCAACCATTGTTGTACTATTCTGATATTATGATTACTGATTATTCAGGAATTTATTTTGATTACTTATTAATGGACAGACCAATTATTTTTTATAATTATGATTATGAAGAATATACAAAAAAACGCGATTTTTTATATAACTACGAAGAAAATACTCCTGGACCAAAAGTAAATAATCAATCTGATTTATTAAATGCAATTGAGGAATATCTTATTAATCCTGATAAGGATAAAGAATTTAGAGAAGAGATAAAGAAGAAATTTCATAAGTATGAAGATGGAAAAGCTTGTGAGCGAACTTATGAATTAATTAAATCATTAATGTAATGGGAATAGTACTACGTCAGGGTATGAAAAATACAATTTTCACTTATTTGGGTTTCCTAATAGGAGGAATTTACACTGTATTATTGGTGCCTAAAGTATTTGATGAATTCCCTGATCATTGGGGAACAGCAAGGTATTTGGTTTCTTTTGCGCTGGTAATTGTTCCTTGGGCGCAGCTAAGTATTCCAAATGTTATTATTAGGTATTTTCCCATTTTTAGGGAGAAGAAAGGGCGAGATTTTATGTTCTTTATATCATTTTGGGCTATTATTGGGATTCTTACTAGTTTATTAATTGTGTACGGCTTTTCTGATTTTATTTTTGCTGATGAAAAGGACCCTTTAATACTCGATAATATTTACTTAATATTTCCAATAATTGCAGGTTTTGTTCTATTTGAGATAGCAGCAGCAATTGCAAAATCAAATCTAAAATCCACAGTACCAGTATTCTTACGCGAGTTTATTTTAAGGCTTTCAATCTTTATTCTTATTATATTTTATTGGTTTGATATAATTGAATTCAATTTGTTTATTCAATTATATTCGTATACTTATATCGCAATCTTTATTGCTTTGTTTGTATATCTATACTATATCAAAGCACTGAAAATACGAATAAATTTCAGTGCTATTTTTGATACTGAGTTTAAAGAGTTATATATATATGCTGCCTTTAGTATACTAAGTACGGGCGCGGCAATGATTTTGTTAAATATTGATACTCTTATGATTAACCATTATCTTACACTTAAAGATGTGGCCATATATGGACCTTCAATATATATTGCTAGTTCAATAATGATTCCTTCGCGAGCTTTACAATCTATTATTGCACCAATGGTAGCCAAATCTTGGGTGAATAATGATATCGGTTTAATCAAGAGCTTATATAAAAAATCAGCAATAGCACCATTAAGTATAACGATATTTCTATTTTTAATGATTTGGATAAATATTGACCTTGTAATGGATTATTTTGGTAAAACATTTGGCCAAGGGAAATATATAATACTGTTTTTGAGTATGGGACATATTGTGAATATTGCCACAGGTATCAACGGTACTATTATTAATACATCAAAGCATTATAGGGCAGATTTATACTTTCAGGTAGCTTTAGTATTAATGACCGTGATTATGAATATTATTTTTATTCCACTATATGGTTTAAATGGTGCCGCTTTGGCAACAGGAATTACACTTGGACTTCATAATACTTTAAAATCAATGTTTGTATTGTATAAGTTTAAGATTCATCCTTTTACAATAAAAACAATCTATGTTATGCTAATTGGCGCATTATTGTTTTATATAATTAACCAATTACCAATCATCGAAAATTTATTAATATCGTCCCTAATTTATACATTTGTTTTTGGAATTGTATATTGGGCAATAGTGTATTTTGCAAATATATCGGAAGATATTAATGATCAAATAAACAGATTTATTAAAAAGTAGATGAGGTGTAATATCCTTATAAATATATTTTTATGAAGAAGAAAACAGTACTTTTATTATATACAAACTACTCTACTTTTGTTGCGAAAGATGATGTTATATTGAAGAAAAACTATAATGTTATTCCTTATCATTTCCAATCTCAAAAGAAACTCTCAAGTATGATGTTTGAGATGTTTAAGCAAAAGATTTTTCTGCTAGTCAATATTTGGAAAGTGGATATTGTTTACTCATGGTTTTCTGATTTTCATTCTTTCTTGCCGTTCTTATTTGCAAAAATGCTTGGTAAGAAAACAGTAGTTATTGTAGGTGGCTTTGAAGGAGTGAAGGCATATGTACCTGGTCTTAAGGCTGTGTTCAAGAGTATACCTACCGGTTATAATCCCGATAATTGGGTTGTTGGTACATACGAACGTAAGAAAAGTGTTGTTGCTTTTGGTTATGCAGGTAATATGCAGAAATTTGTAGGTAAGGGTTATGATTTTATCATTGAAGTCGCTAAAAAAATGCCTGATATTGATTTTCATCTTATCAGTATACGTGATAAAATGAAGGATTATGCAAATGAAATTGCGCCTACTAATGTCACTATCACCGATAGCCTTCCACAAGATAAACTATTAGAAGAACTTGCAAAGAATAAGGTATATACTCTGCTTTCAATGAGTGAAGGATTGCCTTCATCATTATGCGAAGCTATGTTATGTGG
>NIUZ01000060.1 GCA_002254285.1 Bacteroidetes bacterium 4572_112
AGCGATATGGGAAATAAAAATATTATTAAAAACACCATTATTGAAAATATGTCGGGAGTTGGAATTCTGAACAGAGCTCATAGTATTGATGGCGAAAACATACTTATTAGCAACTGCAAGCAATATTGCCTAGCCCTTACTATGGGTGGTGAGCATGAGTTTAGACATTGCACTTTTGCCAATTATTGGAATTACGATACTCGCAAAACCCCTACTGTATATATCAACAACTATTTTAAAGATAATGCTGATGTAGTCCATCCATTTAATCTCAAAGCAAAATTCTTCAATAGTATTGCTTATGGTGCAAACGAAGAAGAATTTATTGTTGATAATGCTAGTGAAGGTGGAAGTTTTGATTTTGTATTTGACCATGGTTTAATAAAAAGTCAGCAAGATATTTCTAATACATCGCAATGGATATCAGTAATTAAGAACCAAAATCCTAATTTCATTTCTGCAAGCTCTATTGATGGCAATTATCATTTACCTGATAACTCTCCTGCCCTTGATATTGGAAAAGGTGGAGTGAATCCTCTTACTGATCTTGATGGAAATTCTCGTGATGCTTCAACTCCAGATTTGGGAGTTTATGAGTATCAATTGATTTATTTATCAAATAAAGTAAGTAATGAATGACATTAGCTTGTTTCAATTTCATAACTATTCCTAATAAAGAACGTTGTTTCGATTTTATTCCATTGACATTAATTACAAACGTAAACGCCTTTATTATAAATAATATCAATTAGAAATTCACACCCAAGCTTCCCCGCTTTTCGCTCAAGGCCAAGGCTTGATACGCTAGCCATAACGAAAATATGGGGTAATAATCGAAATAATAATGCTTATCAATATTTTAACTTTCACCTACTTAGTTTATCTTTATAAAAATATCCTTCTAATTTGTAATTATCTAGTTTTTATGTTTGGGCTAAAGCCCGTAGAATTCTGTATTCATTAGGCAGGGCTGTCATCCTGAGTTTATCGAAGGGAATGCCCTGCCTAATGATGCATAAACAATATGGGCTTTAGCCCAAACATATATTTTTTGTTATGTAAATAGCTGAACTAGAGTTTACCTAGTAAATACCCAATTATCGCCTTCGCTAAGTTGGTCGTTATAAGAGTATCCCTCGGTATCAAAAAGCTTAATTTCTTCAGGATTTGAGAGTTTATTCTTTATAATAAAATTGCTCATCATTCCGCGAGCCATTTTTGCATAAATAGCAATCATTTTATACTTTCCGTCTTTATATTCCTTAAATGTTGGAGTAATAATTCTAGCATTCAACTCCTTACCTTTCACTGCCTTAAAGTATTCGTTTGAGGCCAAATTAATAAGAACATTATCTCCATTGGTATCAATATCGTTCTGCAAAAGATTATTAATTTTCATATCCCAAAACTGATATAGGTTCTTATGCTTGCCAATATCTAACTTAGTACCCATTTCCAAACGATAAGGCAATATACCATCAAAAGGACGTAGCAAACCATAAAAACCCGAGAGAATACGCAATTTATCATTGGCAAACTTCCAATCCTCATCGGTAAATCCGCCAACATTTATCGACTGAAACACCGCTCCATTAAAAGCTTTAAGCGCTGGCAATAATTTAAAATTTGAGAAAGGCACCTCCATCTGTTGATATCGCTGATAATTGAGTTGACCCAAATTTTCGCTAATCTTCATCATCGACATTAGGTCTTTAACACTGAGTTTCTTTGCTCTGCTTAATAATTCATTAGTTTGATTTTCGAAACGAGTATTTGATAACTGCTTTGCATCAAAACTAATATCCTCATTGATATTTTTTGCGGGAGATATAATAATAATCATAGTAAAAGATATATTGTGTGTTTTAAGATTGCGAAGTTAGATTTTTTATTGCAATTATTAAAAAAATATCGTATTTTTGGTTAATATTTTTTACCAATACCATATTTGCAAACTACACTAACTACAAAATATTATGCAAGAATTATTTGATAATCATAAAAAAGCATTCCTTAAGCAAATAGATAATATCAATGAAAAAGACGAATCTTTAGTTCGAAATAAAATTGATAAAGAAATTGCCAAACTAAAGGCAAAAAATAAATCTAGCTTATCAGAATTAATTACAAAAGCTGAACTGCTTGCTAACATTCTCCAATGTGACGAATTTCCCATTGGTGAAGTTTCCAAAAAATGGATAATATTTGGGCTTAACTACTTGGTGTCAGATGTTGATTTAATTCCTGATATTATTCCTTTGATTGGCTATATTGATGACAACCTTGTGTTAGCATGGGTAATAAAGCTTTTATACAAAGACATTAAAAGATATGAGCAATACCTAAAGGCCAAAAATAATAACTCTCCTATTTTAAGTGATGTGGTACAAGGAAATGGGGAACAACAGTTTGTGTTTTTTCCTGGTTTTTTTGAAACTAAAAACAATAATACTGAGTGGGTTAAATTAGTAAAGAATATACAATCCTCAGACGCTTCTCCTGGCATTTCAATATTCGATAGAGATTTTGAATTCTTAAAAGAATTCAGGAATACTTTACCAATGATTGATCATAAACTTAGCTTAAAACCTATATTTAATTCCGAATCATTTGGTTTAGAATGGGAACTACTAAAGGTAGAAATGAGGATATTTTCTAACAAATTAAATGAAGAACTTATTCATATTAAAAAGCAATATCCTAATAAGGAAATTATTGCTGTATGCCTTAATATTGGTGCAGCTCCATTGTTGCGAGCCCAATATTTATCGGATAATAAATTAATAGACTCCATTTATTTATTTGGAGCAACTTGTTCGGAGCAAAGGTTAATTGATAGTATTTCTAATAAAGGGATTAAGGTTTATAATTTCTTTTCGAAAAACGACCATGCTCTAAAGTTTATTTATGAAAATTATGAGAAACAAAATATTCCAACTGGATTAGGAGAGCTTCATAGTTTAAAGACTTCTGGAGTAATAAATATTGATGTTTCTGATTCAATTAATAAACATCAGGAGTATCGATATAATTTTGCGGAATTAATAAATAATGTAAAATAAGAAGTTGCTAAATATAATATCTAAATAGCTAAGTTTGCAAAATCTTAGCTATTTTAGTAACTACCTATTTGTTTTCTAACAAACCATTCTACCGATAATAGTATTATTATAAACAGTAACAATAAAGAGCTATTTATCAAGTCTTTATATTGTAAAACTTGAGTTTCAATATCTACAATATCCTTTCTATTAATTATATCATCAGCTAATCTATCATAATCCTTAGAAACAAAAAACTTAGTATCACTAGCATACGAAATGTTTTTTAACAAATCATGTCGGGCAAGCAAATCACTACCTTCAAGCTCAACAGTTTCAATGTAGAAATTTGCTTTTTGTAAATATTCTTTAGAGTTATATTTAACTTTTGCCACAAAAGAATATTTGCCAGCTTGCATTCTTCCCATAGAAACCGAATAGCTATCACCATTATTAACAAATGAGTAATTATACTTATCTCCATTCTCATTCTTTACTTCTAGCTCAATATTTGCATCATTTACAACTTCGTATGATGCATTATAGAATTGTGCATTAAGCACCACTTCATCAAACTCAAAATATCTATTCTCCCACTGCACATCAAAGCGTTTATTCTTTTTGTCAATGGAAATATATCTAATAATTTTCATAATAAATGAATCGAAATTATCGAAAGATGAATTTTCCATAAAATCGTACATACGCCATCGCCATATTCCTTCTCCAAAAATAAAAGCATTGCGCTTACCACTATTCTCAGAAACACATACCTGAGGATATTTTGTTGCCACTGAGCCTATCTGCTGACACAATATTGTATGAATAGAATTTGACAGCTTATACTTGCCATATGGGCTATAAAGAGGAGGATAATATGCAATTTGATTCAGTAATTCATTGGGGATAACAAAATCCACAAAATCGTGATTTGCCCTTGGTGTAGTTTCTACAAAAGCCTGCTTTTTAAAATCTACACTTACACCCATATTCAAAGCATTGAAATAGTGCACCCCCGAATTTGATCCAATAATAAAAAGTGATGGAATAGATTTTTTGTGAATTTTATCAATAATGCTTGCACTTCTAATATTCTTATCTGGCATTTGATGCAATATCACCAAAGAATATTCATCAATATTTTTTTTGAATTTACGATAATCAAATACTTCTAACTCATACTCTTCGCTCGTATTGATAGAGTTCCTAATGGCTGCAATATCAGGATGTGGACTCGAGTATAATAATAGAATTTTCTTTTTGCTACCAAGCACATCAACATTTACAATGCTCGAATTATTGATGGTATTATACTCATCATCATCCTTTTGTATACTTATTCTGTAGGTCTTAAGGCCGGCTTCTTTTTCGTCAATATAGAATATATGTTTTTGAAAATCATTCTCAGAATTAAAGACCACTGGTTTTTTATGAATAAGTTTTCCTTTTGAACTAATAATAATATTTGATTTTCTTCCATTCATCATCTTGGCAGAAACACTTACCTCCATGGGGAATTTATTCTTTATAAAAGCCGTTTTATTCACAACTACCCTACTTATTGCAAAATCTTTATGTGCAATGGTATCACCAAAACCAAGAGTATAAATTGGGAATTTCGAATAAGTACTTGAGTAAATAGGGTTATTACCAATATTATAAATTCCATCGCTAGCAAGTATCACCGCTCCCACATTTCTATACTTATACTTCTCTAATATAGTGGTTAATACGTGACTTATATCGGTTCTTAATCTATTAAAGCTATTGTCATTCGCGGATTTTTGAATCTCCTTACCGAAAGAATAATTTACTACCTCAAACTTATTACTAAGCTTTTTGCTTAAGCCATTTAATACATCATTGTTAGTATGATATAACTTTGCAGAATCTCCATAAAGAATCATAGATTTACTATCATCTTTTACAATTATGATTTTTGCCTTTTCGACTTCCGACTGCCACGATTTTATAAGTGGCGATATTAATAGGAATCCTAATAAAGAGAATACAATAAACCTAAAGGATGCCAATAATATACTTATCCATTTAGGAAAATCTTCGCGAGGATTTCGAAAATATAATAATGCTGCTAGAGCAAAACTCAGCAAAAAAACAGGGATTAGCCACCAAAAGCTATATATCGAACTAATTTCTATCATAATTAACTGCAAATATAAATTTGTTACTAATACATTCTTATATAACTTTGCATTTTTAATGAACATAATATTATCATGAGCATAATTGGAGATAAAATAGCTAGTATAAAAGGACAATTGCCAGAGCAAGTACGCTTGGTTGCAGTTTCTAAAACCAAACCCATAGAAGATATTCAGCAGGCATATGACGACGGACAAAGGATTTTCGGCGAGAATAAAGCCCTTGAGATGAGAGATAAAGCTGCGGCTCTTCCTGATAATATTCATTGGCATTTTATTGGTCATTTGCAACGCAATAAGGTAAAATACATTGCTCCATTTGTGAAGCTCATACATGGTGTTGACAGTCTTAAGCTTCTCAAAGAGATTAATAAAGAAGCACTTAAGAATGATAGAATAATCTCATGCCTTTTACAATTTCATATTGCTAGCGAGGAAACCAAGTTTGGACTCAGCTTAGACGAGGCTGTAGAAATGCTTTCTTCGGAAGACTATAAAGCCATGAAAAACATTAAAATCACTGGTGTGATGGGAATGGCAAGCAATACTTTCGATACTGATTTGGTAAGAGCCGAATTCAAGCATTTGCTTAATCTATTCCAGAGTATTAGATATAAATTCTTCCTTGATAATATTTTTTATCGTGAGATATCAATGGGAATGTCGAATGATTATCAAATAGCTGTGCAAGAAGGAAGCACGCTTGTACGTATTGGTAGTTCAATATTTGGCGCTAGAAATTATAGTAAATAATAGATTTAAAACCATCATAATTTGGATATACTATTAATGAGTTGTTAATTTAATATAAGCAACACTATTTAACAGCCTGCGTATATAGAATTTATTATATTTGCAAATCCAAAATTTGATTGTATAACAACATAAAATATATATAAAAGTGGATATATTCGAAAAAGTACTTAGTCGCCCAGGAAGCCTTGGTAAATATCAAAAAGAAGCTCATGGATACTTTGCATTTCCTAAGTTAGAAGGAGAAATTTCATCTAGAATGATGTTTCGTGGCAAGGAGAAATTAGTATGGAGTTTGAACAACTACATTGGATTGGGAAACCATCCTGAGGTAAGAAAAGCTGATGCAGAAGCTGCTGCAGAATACGGAATGGCATACCCAATGGGTGCTCGTATGATGTCGGGGCAAACAAAATTTCACGAAGAGTTGGAGAATAATCTTTCTGACTTTGTAAAAAAAGAAAAGACTTTCCTTCTTAATTATGGTTACCAAGGTATTATGTCTATTATTGACGCTATGGTTGACCGTAATGATGTAATTGTTTACGATTCGGAATGTCATGCAAGTATTATGGATGGAATATTCTTACATAAAGCCAAAGGTGGTAAGAGTTTTGTTTTTCCTCATAATGATATAAAAAGAGCAGAAAAAATGTTAGGCTTTGCTAAAAAGCGTACTGATGAAAACAAAGGTGGTATTTTACTTATTACCGAAGGTGTATTTGGCATGGCTGGTGATATGGGTAAACTTGACGAACTTGCTGCTTTAAAAGATAAGTTTGAATTCCGCATGCTAGTGGATGATGCTCATGGTTTTGGTACTATGGGAGAAACTGGTTATGGTGCTGGCGAACATTTTGGTGTTCAAGATAAAATAGATTTATACTTCAGTACTTTTGCTAAATCAATGGCAGGAATCGGTGCATTTATCTCTGGTGACGAAGCTATTATCGATTTCTTAATGTATAATATGCGTTCTCAGATTTTCGCTAAATCTCTTCCAATGCCTATGGTAAAAGGAGCTTTAAAGCGTTTGGATATGCTTATAAATATGCCTGAGCTTAGAGAGCAGTTATGGACTGTTGCTAATGCACTTCAAAATGGTCTTAAGGAAAATGGTTTTGACATAGGAGTTACTAACTCACCTGTTACTCCAGTATATTTACAAGGTGGTGTGCCAGAGGCTACTAACTTAATCTTTGACCTTCGTGAGAAGCATGATGTATTTTGTTCGGTAGTGGTTTATCCTGTTATTCCTAAAGGTGAAATTTTATTGCGCCTTATCCCAACAGCAATACATACATTGGAAGATGTAAACTATACTATTGAAGCATTTAAAGCTGTTAAAAGCAAATTAGACTCTGGCGAATATGCTAGCATGACTATGGTTGATGCCAATAAATAAAGAATATATGATGTGATATTTACATCTCTATAATAATAAAGCCGTAATGAAATTCTTTTGAATTTTATTACGGCTTTTCTGTTAAACGATATACGACCTATTCTAGGTCGGGGAAAAATTATTGTGTATTTTTCTATAAATCTGTGACCTCTTCAAGGCCAATTATTATTTTGATATCTAAGTGAATCTATTTTGAAATATTTTACCTCGCTATAAATACAAAATAGTTAATAATTATAGTTACGACCTTGAATGGAATTAATATATAATTAATCTAATACATCATTCCAAAAATCCATAGTGGAATTTTATTTCCTACGCCAAATTCAATATCATCGGCAGCAATAAATGAATTCTCAATATCCGCAATTTGCTTAAAACCTTTACTCTTACCTCCTACTTCAAAAAGGTATTTTTCGTTTATCAAAAAATCACCTTTCTCGGGATATGTTATGGAATAATTCTCTGAAAGTTGATTCAGAAAGAAAGTTTCTCTTAGATTTCCTATATTTGGTTTTTCGGCCATTATAGCAAACATATAGTTTGTATTATCAAGAAATATTTTCTCAGGCTTTTGTAAAAGGCCATCTCCAAAACTATTTCTTCGAATAGAGTTTAGCACTCCTGCTTGTTGCAAATAAGTTATGTATAAAAGCACAGTTTTTCGGGTAACTTTCATTTTTTTTGCCAAAGCTGATATGTTTGGTTTAAATGGAACTGACTGACTTATAATATATAACAACAACTTAATTTTGCCAATTATAGAAACATCAGTATTTCGTAATAGAGGCAGTTCTATTTCTATAATCATATTTATCACCTCTTGAATCCTCTTGTAATATAATTCATCATTATTATCAAAAAATGGGAAATACCCTGTTCTTAAATATTCGCTAAAATATTGAAGTGGTTTTATCTTCTTCCCAATATCTAATGATAATTCTGTGTGATTTTTTAAAATAGAATCTAATCCTATTGGCTCAAATTCCATATTATATCTATAAATAAGAAACTCTCGGAAAGACATTCCTTGCATATCGTAAACCAATGCTCGCCTACTTAAATCTGATTTTGAGTTAAGAATTTCTAATAAGGACGATCCAGTAAAAACTACTTTTAAGTTAGGAAAATGGTCGTAAATATTCTTTAATTCTACCGACCAATTTGAATATTTATGCACCTCATCAATAAAAAGATGCTCACCACCCTTAGCAATAAATTCTTCTACAAAATCGAATAATCTATGTTCCAAAAAGTAAAAATTATCCATGGAAATGTATAAAGCTTTATCCGATTGTCCATAATTAAGCTTTATATATTGCAAAAGAACAGTTGTTTTACCAACTCCTCTTGAGCCCTTAATTCCAACTAGTCGTTCATTCCAAGGTAATTTATTAAGTATATACCTTTGAAAATCAAGGCTTACACCATCAATTAATCCCGTATGTAATTTCCTTAAAAGTTTCATATTTCTATATTTTGTGTCTTACAAAATACAAATGTACGCATTTTTTGTGTTCTATAGGATACATTTTTACAATATTTTGTATCTTACAGAATACAAAAATACATACTTATTGTATTCTGCAAGATACATTTTTACGTTATTTTGCATCTTATACCAAATTAATATCAAAACACGCCATATAAATCGTTTATATTTCCCTATTACTGCGTTAAAAATTATTTCCATAGCTACGGCTATGCAAATAATTTTTGCCTTCTAATAGGAAAATA
>NIUZ01000004.1 GCA_002254285.1 Bacteroidetes bacterium 4572_112
TTCGACATGCTCAGTACAGGCTTTTATGCAAATAATTTTCGCCTTCTAATAGAAAAATATATTCCAATTTATTTATAGCGTATTTTGATACCAAATTGGTATAACTCCGCCCTGCTGAGTGATTTTCCCTTAGAAAAATTGTACCGAAGTAAGGGTGGAGCTATGAAAGCAGTATGGACCTGTTTTGGCGTAATTTTTGCTTTTTTCGCAAAAATTATGACAAAATAATTAATCTATATATCACATTATCAGTTATATATCTACACTGACTAGTAACCAATTATTTAATGGAACTATTATATAAATAGGGGTTTATATGCACTCAACATTCTATCAGTATCATTTTATACATATTGATAATAATTTTGTCATTTCATTCCTTGTAAGTTGGAATTTACATAAGTATTGCATTATAGCTATATACCACCAACGTCTAATGGGCGCATGATCATATATTTTATTACTGGGTTATTGGCTAGATACTCTACATAGACATCTACCTCTTAAGTTTTGGTATTTAATTCAACTTTAGTAACTTTCCATTCATCACCAGAATTCAATCAAAGAAACTTTCTGAAAAAATAATAAATTCCATTAAATTAGTGTTAGAACCGAATCTTATTTTACCAACACATTACCTGTCATTAGTTCAGGAATATCAACTCCCATAATAGAAAGCATAGTAGGTGCAATGTCTGCAAGGCGGCCATTTTCCATCTCACTATATTCCGAATTTATAATAAACACTGGTACTTTATTAAGGCTATGAGCTGTATTTGGGCTTCCATCCTCATTAATTGCATAATCAGAATTACCATGATCAGCAGTAAGCAATACAGCATAATCATGTTCTTTTGCCGCATCAACAACCTGTCCTACAGAATCATCTACGGTTTTTATAGCTTTCTCAATTGCCGAATAAATTCCTGTATGACCCACCATATCGCTATTGGCAAAGTTGAGACATATAAAATCATATTTCTCAGAATTTATTGCTGCCACAACCTTTTCGGTAACTTCAGGCGCCGACATTTCGGGCTGCAAATCGTAAGTAGCAACCTTTGGCGAATTCACCATTATTCTATCCTCACCATCAAAAGGCACATCAGTACCACCAGAGAAAAAGAATCCTACGTGAGGATATTTCTCAGTTTCGGCAATACGCAATTGCTTAAGTCCGTTTTTAGAAATAACTGCTCCCATGGTATCTTCAAGATTATCCTTATCGTAAATAATATTTACTTTCTTGAAGCTATCATCGTAGCGAGTCATGGTATAATACTCAAGGGGCAAAGTTTTCATATCATGCTCCGGCATATCCTGCTGAGTAAGCACAGTAGTAATCTCACGCAAACGATCAGTACGAAAGTTGAAACAAATAATCACATCGTTTTCACTGATTACAGTAAGAGGTTTCCCATTTTCCTTATCAACAATTACCGATGGCTCTATAAACTCATCGGTAATTTCACGATTATAGGAGGTTTTTACAGCCATTTCTGCAGAAACAAATTTGGCACCAGTTCCTTTTACCATAAGGTCGTAACCAACCTTAACTCTCTCCCATCGCTTATCCCTGTCCATAGTATAATATCTACCACAAACAGTTGCTATTTTGGCCGTTTTGTCGGCAATATAATCTTCAATTTCATTAATAAACCCCAAGCCGCTTTTAGGGTCGGTATCTCTACCGTCCATAAGAGCATGAATAAATACTTTTTCCAAACCTTTATCATTTGCTAGGTCGGTAAGTTTTTTGAGATGCACCATTGATGAGTGCACACCACCATCCGATACCAATCCAAGAAAATGTAGCTGCTTATTATTTTCTTTAGCATAAGTAAAAGCCTTTACCAATTCTGGATTATCGGCTATGCTATTATCTTGAATCGCTTTATTTATGCGCACTAAATCTTGATAAACAACTCGGCCAGCACCTATATTCATATGGCCAACTTCCGAATTACCCATTTGCCCATCAGGCAACCCAACTTCTTCTCCCGAAGCATCAAGTAAAGCTTTTGCTACACTTTTATCATTATATAATTTATCAATATTTGGAGTATTGGTATTATAAATTGCATCGGCTTTATTGTGCTTACCTTCGCCCCAACCATCCATTATTATTAGTATCGACTTCTTATTTTTGCTCATAGTCTTATTCTTGAATATTAATATTCTGCAAAATTATATATTATTTGCACTAAGAAATATTAAATAAACGAAAAGTTTTTGAATTATTCTTGCATATTTTTTATAGCTTTGTAGCATCAAATATTGCCTGGTAGTGTAATCGGCAACACATCCGGTGCTGAACTGGAAGAGTCTTGGTTCGAATCCTTGGCGGGCAACACTGCAAAAAAGCTCAACTTTTAATTAAGTTGAGCTTTTTTATTATGTTCTTTTAATTATTAATGGTAAGGGTATTGCCATCATAATATGTATAATATCTTTTCAAAGGAATTGTAGATGGTCCTTTAATCACACTGCCATCAAGTATACCAAATTGACTGCCACAAGAGGTAGAATCAGAGCAAGTAATACCGGTATTATCCATAGTAATGCGAGCATTGTCTTCAAATGGGTCGAATGGGCATGCTCTATCGTAAGCCACAAACTCATCAACAGCAATTCTGTAAACCAAAATGCCTTTATAACCACCAGTTAAGTAAACCCAACCACCTATAGTATTGAGTTCTATATACATAGTAGAATTAACATCGATATTGAGATTAACAGCTACTTCGGGAATAGCATCATGCGGCACCTTATCAACGCAAGACCATGTGCTTGCTATTAATATGGCACTCATAACTACTAATAAATATTTAAATGCTTTTATCATATGTTTCTAATAATGCCACAAAAGTAATATTATTGCCCTTAACAGAAATCTTTTCTTACTTAAATATTTATAATATCCATAATATTCGTATTTTTACACATTGAACAACAATTATATTATTTAGCTAATGTCAAGGATATTAATTCTATTTTTTCTTTTTTTTAGTAGTTATTACGCACTATCTCAACATAGTACAGGATTAATCCCTATTGAGAAATTTAATTCTGATAAACTTGGTGCGCAACCACATTGCTTTGCTTTTGCACAAGATTCGCGCAATGCTATTTATGTAGGAAATAAAGATGGCCTACTTGTTTATACAGGTATTTGGAGGAAATATATTACTGATAATGCTACCGAAATAAGGGCTATCACCATTGGTAATGATAGGAATATATATATTGGTAATCAAAATGGCTTTGGGTATTTTACTCCTAATGATACTGGAATTTTCGCTTACCACCCACTAGATACTATGCTTACGAAAGAGCAAAGGAGCAAGATTGAGAATACT
The DNA here is from genome assembly GCA_002254285.1 of Bacteroidetes bacterium 4572_112. Lineage (GTDB taxonomy): Bacteria > Bacteroidota > Bacteroidia > Bacteroidales > UBA1556 > UBA6267. The sequence continues at coordinate 3,360 of NIUZ01000004.1, forward strand.
CAAATTGTAATTTCAAAAGATTCTGTAATTTACTTCAATGCCGGGAAATTTATTTATAAGTATTACAAAAATAATTTAAGCATTATTCCTCTTGATGATGTTATAAATAATATGACGGTAATACATAACCGACTGCTTATCACCATTAAACACCATGGCCTTTTTGAGCTCAAAAACAATAAACTAACTCCCGTTATTGACAACAGTAAGTACTTTATTGAAGATAAAGGAGAAAAAGTATTTAAAATTCTTCAATATCAAGAATATGCTAAAAATAAGATAGTTTATTTAAGTAAAGCTCAAGAACAATATGAACTTAGAATCTTAAATTTAAAGACCAGTAAAAGCAAACACTTTAACACTCAGCTCGACAGCTTATTCATAAAATTCAAAGTTAAAAGTTTACTTAATATTTCAAATAAATTAATTGCTTTACGTATTGAAAATAAAGGAATATTCATTATTGATATGAACGGTAAATTTGTTCGAAAATTGGATGTTTCATCAGGTTTACAAAGTGATGTTGTGGAGAATATGTTCCTCGACAAAAGCAATATTCTATGGGCGGCACATAAAACCGGAATCAGTAGAATTGATATTTTTTCCAACTACGAATTCATTCCTCTGGAAAAATTAGGGATTAAAAACTCCATAGAAGATATAAAGCTTTTCAACGACACCTTATTTTTAGCAGTGCAGGATCAACTTTCTTATTTTAAGAACTTAGATTATACAAATAAAGAAACACTTGATTTAGAAGACATTGAAGAACTTAGCAACCCAAAATCACTTCCTATTACAAACCCACTAAGCTTTGGAAAAGGTTGTTATGGGCTATTAAACTTTGAATCTGGTAATCACAAAAGTCTACTGTTTATCACCATGGACAATATTATGGAAAAGACACTCGATGGAAGTATCAAAACCATATATAATAACTCTGGATATAAACTTTTTCAGGATTTAAAAGATCCAAAACGAGTGTGGGTTTCACTTTATCCAAAAGGATTAGCAAGTATTTATTATGATGATGATAAATGGATAGATGAAGGAGAGGTTGAAAACACCTCCTACGAAATTTATGATATTAATGCCGACAAAAACAATAATATTTGGCTAGGCTCTTCTGGCTTATTAAAATTAAAAAGTCCAATATTTGAAGACCATAAAATAATTAATTCCACTGTAATTCAGTTTGATACAACAAATGGTTTATCACCCAATGATGCATATATTAGCTACAGAGTTGGTGATGATATAGTATTTGCCTCTGCAGATGGACTTTTCGAATATAGTGAGGAGGCCAATATGTTCAGCAAAAGTGATTATTTTGGAGAGTGGATGAAAAATAATTTCACTTTCAGACTACATAAAGATAAGCACGAAAGAACATGGGCAATTTGCTACCCTAAAGATAGGTCGAAGGTATATATTAAAAGCATAATTGCTAATTCTGAAGGTTCGTATTTTGTGAATACGGTATTCTCTAAACAGATAAAGGCGCAACGATTTTTGGCAATATACCCTTATGAGGGAGGCATGATTGCTGCAGGTGATTTTAGTATAGTAAAGTTTAATAATATCTCGAAAATTGATACCCTAAGCGGTGTGGATATTTTCATTAATAAAATCGAGAAAACAGGAAAAGTACCTTTATTCGGAGGAAACTTTACTAACAAAATTGGATTCATTTGCAAAAATCAAGACAATAATTCTAAGCCAATACTTGACTATAAGGACAATAATTTGGTCTTCAATTTTTCTGGTATTAGCGATAAAGTAAGTAGCGGCATTGAATATAGAGTATGGCTAGAAGGTAATGATGAGGACTGGGAAATGTGGGATGACAAAACTGAATTTCGCTTTACAAACTTACATGAGGGTGATTATACATTTTGGGTACAAGCACGCGATATATATGGCAACCTAAGCTCAAAACTATCATATTCATTTACTGTAAACCCACCATGGAATAGAACAATATGGGCTTATATAACTTATGTAATTCTGCTGGGTGCTTTTGTATGGGGAGCAATACAATATTCTACTCGCAAACTGAAAAAGATTATTACCGAAGCTACTGCTGAAATTCAGGAGCAGAAAAATGATATTGAAGAAAAGAACGAAGAAATTGTAAGCAGCATAAGGTATGCTCAGCGTATACAAGAAGCCGTTGTTCCCAATGAAAAAATCATGAATAAATCTTTTCCTGATCACTTTGTATTATGGAAGCCGCGCGATATTGTTAGTGGCGATTATTATTGGATGATGGAAAAAGGTGGAAAGCACATTCTTGCAGCAGCAGATTGTACTGGACACGGTGTACCAGGAGCATTTATGAGTATTATGGGCATCTCATTTCTTAACGAAATTGCCAATAATCCTAAGGTGCAGAATGCGGCATCAGCACTTGATATGCTACGTCAGAATGTTATAACTTCCTTAAATCAAGAAGGCTCTGAGACAAATACCAAAGATGGTATGGATATGTCTATTTGTGTATATGATTTTAAGGAAATGAAAATGGAATTTGCTGGCGCATATAATCCAATGTATATGATTCGTGATGGCGAATTAAGTATAATAAAGGCCGACAGAATGCCTATTGGAATACACGAAAGAGATAAGGCCCCTTTTACAAACATAAAGTTTGATATGCATAAGGGTGACGTTTACTATATACTTAGTGATGGCTATATCGATCAGTTTGGAGGACCAAAAGGAAAGAAATTTATGACCAAAAGATTCAAGAAACTAATACTTGAAATACACGAAAAACCAATGGCTGAGCAAAGGGAAATTCTATGGAACAACCTGCTCGAATGGCGAGGCGATATTGAGCAACTTGATGATATTATTGTAATAGGAGTAAGAGTATAATGCAGCAGATTGATAGCAATAATTTAATAATAGTAAAGGATAGTATAAACCTTACTGACACTATAGTAGCACCGGAAGTCATTGAAAAAATATCACTTTTCGGTAATCATTTATTACAAAGTAATTCAATGGAATTACTACCTTTAGCAAGTAATTACTTTAACTCATTCTTCTATTGGCTTGTGGGTATAAGCATTGTAATCTCCATAACAAAGCTAACTTTTTACAAGCAATTTGGATTGAGTTTAATGGCTAACTTTAGTCAACGCAAATACAATCAGCTTCAGCAATTAGGTTCCACAATACGCCACCCAATGAATGTAATACTACTTATAGTATTTGTTTTTGCAACGGCATTATTTTTAAGCATTATATCTTTCCCTTACATAAATAGGCAAATATATACTGTCAATAGTTTAATCCTACAAAACAGCTTTATAATAAGTGGCCTTTTAATTACATCTTTAAGTTTAGCCCAAATTTTTAAATATTTATTTCAAATAAACGATCTTATATCTACCTATTATTCAAGCATTATACAATCATATAATATTATTGCTGTAGGCATTACTATTGGTATATGGTTTATTATTTTTTCGGGACAAGAAGTTGGTGTAATTATGATATTAGTAATTATGATATTACTTTATACTTTACGATTCTATAATCTACTGATAAACATGAGGATTAAAAATAAATATAGTTTGTTACATTATATTATTTATCTTTGCACCATTGAAATTATACCTCTAATAATAGCCACAAAGCTATACTTCATAATGGTTTTAGAGATGTGATAAAATTGGATTTTCATTAAATTTTATATTTTTTGGTTATTCTGATTAAATAAATATATAGTAAATAATTAAAAATAAATAGTTTTGAAGATAAAAAGTATCCTTGTTTCACAACCGAAGCCAGCCGATTTAGAAAAATCTCCGTACACAAAACTAGCCGATAAGCATAAGCTTACTGTTGATTACTTTAAGTTTATTAAGATTGAAGGAATTCCATCAAAAGATTTCAGAAAAGCACGTACTAATGTTGCTGATTATTCAGCAGTTATTTTCACTTCACGCCAGGCAGTAGATCATTTTTTCAGAATAGCAAAAGAGCTAAGAATAGAAGTTGCTGAAGACTTAAAATATTTCTGCATGTCGGAATCAACGGCTTATTATTTACAAAATTATGTACAGTTTCGTAAAAGAAGAATATTCCATGGCGAGCGTACATTCCATGACCTAATGACAATCATAAAGAAGCATCCGGATGAAAATTATTTATTCCCATGCTCCGAAACTCATAAGCAAGACCTTCCTGATGCATTAACAAAAGAAGGAATTACATATACTAAAGCCGTTATATACAAAACAGCAGCTTGCGATCTTTCTAAAATTGCTGTAAAAGAGTATGATATGCTTGTATTCTTTAGCCCATCAGGAATAAAATCATTAATGAAAAATTTCCCTGATTACGAACAAGGAGAGCAAATAATAGCAACTTTTGGTAAAACTACCACTGCTACTGCTAAAGATTTTGGTCTTAAAGTAAAAATAGAAGCTCCAACACCAAAGGCGCCATCAATGTCTATGGCTATTGAGAACTATGTAAAGGAATCAAACAAAAGAAAACGTTAGATATTTTTTAACAGAATATACACAGCCATCTTATGTATTACGTAAGGTGGTTTTTTAATATATAATAGTACTTGTGTATAAAGATAATTTGTAATTTTGCCCACGTTATGCAAATAGAAGTTTTAAAATCGAAAATTCATAAAGTTAAAGTCACTCAAGCCGACTTAAACTATATAGGTAGCATCACCATCGACCAAGATTTGATGGATGCTGTAGATATTATTGAAAACGAACGCGTCCATATTTATAATATAACCAATGGCGAACGCTTTGACACTTACGTTATTAAAGGCGAAAGAGGAGGTGGTATTATTGGTGTAAATGGAGCAGCAGCTCGTAAAGTACAGGTTAATGATTTATTAATAATCGTTTCGTATGCCCGTATGGATTTTGAAGAAGCTCGCTCTCATCAGCCAGCAATAATTTTCCCTACTGACGATAATAAACCAGCCTAGTATTTTGAAAAAGAGAATAATTTCTGCCCTAAAATTAGTAATTGCTTTTGGTATAGGTATCGGTATTATTTATCTATCACTTAAAGACCTAACACCGCACGCAAAGGAAGATATTATTGCTAGCTTTAAGCAAGCGGACTATAGATGGGTAGCTTTTTCGCTTATGTTTGGAATATTAAGTCACCTAATTCGTGCACAAAGATGGAAAATGCTTTTGCAGCCTATGGGTTACGATCCTTCACTTAAAAATAGTTTCTTAGCTGTAATGATTGGATATTTTGCAAACCTTGGTATTCCTAGGTCTGGCGAAGTAGCCCGATGCACCATTCTTTATAAGGAAGACAAAATACCTGTTGATAAAAGCTTTGGTACCGTTATTATAGAGCGATCCATAGATATGATTATCTTCTTTTCATTGTTTCTATTAACTTTTTTAGTACAATTTGCAAGAATTAATGAATATGTAAATAGCTCGATTTTTCCTGCTTTAGAAAGTAAATTTGGCTTTATAAACGCCGATATGTTTTTTGCTCAAATTGTGGGAACATTAATCGCAATTACTCTTTTTATATATTTAGTTTTCTGGAAAAAAATAAAAGAATCTTCTTTTTTCATTAAGGTCTTAAAACTATTCAGTGGTATTTGGGAAGGACTAAAATCAATAGTAAATATCAAAAAACCACTTCTATTTATTATCTATTCTCTTCTTATTTGGCTAAACTATTACTTAATGATTCATGTGGGTTTACAAGCAATACCACAAACTAGTGGTTTGGGATTTGGTGCCACGCTTTCGGTATTAGTATTAGGCTCTATTGGAATAATGCTAACTCCTGGTGGAATTGGTCTATATCCTGTAATTGTAGCTCAAACTTTGGTTCTTTATGGTATATCAGCAGATTCGGGATATGGTGATGCAATAGGCTGGCTTACTTGGAGTTCGCAAACACTAATGATTATTGTACTGGGTTTAATATCGGTATTATTGATTAGTTTGAATAAGAAAAAACCTACGAAAGAAACAAGTTAAAATTTAATTATATGAGCAATTATTCATCAATAAAAGCAAAGATTGTAGACAATGAATCTCTTATGTCATTAATCAATACTTGGAAATCTAATGGTGAGAAAATTGTTTTTACTAATGGCTGTTTCGATATTATTCATCAAGGACATATCGATTATCTTGCCAAGGCATCAGACCTTGGTAGCAAATTAATAATTGGAGTAAATACTGACCGCTCAGTAAGTGCTATTAAAGGAAAACACCGACCTATTCAAGATGAATATTCACGACTAATGATTTTGGCAGCAATGCAATTTGTTGATGCACTTATTCTTTTTGATGAAGATACTCCAATAGATTTAATTACTAAGATTGTGCCAAATGTATTGGTAAAAGGCAGCGACTATAAAGCCGAAAATATTGTGGGTTATAAAGTAGTTACTGAGAATGGAGGCCGAGTAGAGACTTTGGATTTCCTTGAGGGTTACTCCACCTCTGGCATAGAAAATAAAATTATTCTTTCTAATACCAAATAAACGGCTTAAAAAGAATAACCTTATCTATTCTGAAATTTTAATTATTCTTTAAAGTTCCATTTTTCTTCATACGGTAAATTGTTGATTTACCTATACTTAGCTTTTTAGAAACCATTGTTATATTTCCATCAAATTTCTTTAAATAACTACTAATAATTCTTGCGTTATATTCCTCTAAAGTCATTTCGCCGTTAAGAATATCGCTTAGTTGATTAGTACTATTAAAAGATATATCTTTTCCTTCTATAATATTTCCATCTGCTAATACAGCGGCTAATTCTATTACAGCTTTCATCTCGCGTACATTTCCAGGAAAAGGATAATCCATAATTTTATTTTGAGCTTCTTTTGATAAAGAAAGATTTGGAATATCATTCTCTTTATAAAATTCAGTAATAAAATATTTAGCTAACACCATTTTATCATTTCCTCTATCTCGCAATGGTGGAAGCTCAATGGGTAAGCCTAATAATCTATAATACAAATCTTCTCTAAAATTTCCATTTCTTACCTCCTCAAGTAAGTTTCTATGGGTAGCAATAACAATTCTTGTGTTTATTTTTATCACCTCATTTCCACCTACTCTATTTAATTCTCTTTCTTGCACAACACGCAATAATTTTGCTTGCATAGAAAGGCTCATCTCACCAATTTCATCAAGAAATAGAGTTCCACCCTCAGCAAGCTCAAACTTTCCAATTCTGCGCTTATCAGCACCCGTAAAAGAACCTTTTTCGTGGCCAAACATCTCACTCTCTATTAAATCCTCAGGAATAGCTGAAACATTAACAACAACAAAAGGCTTTTTCGAACTTTTTGAATTATAATGTATTGCTTTGGCAACAAGCTCTTTTCCCGTTCCTGTTTCCCCAGATATTGAAACAATAATATTTGTTTTTATTGCTTTCTCCATTTTAGAAAACACTCTTTTCATAGCACTACTAGTACCTATTATACCTTTGGAAAAAGTATACTTCTGCCCAATCTCTTCACGCAGGCTTTCTACCTCTTGTTTAAGACTATTCTTTTCTCGAGCATTTTTAACAGTGTTCCATAATCTATTTTTAGCACCATCATCTTTAACAATATAATCATAGGCACCATCTTTAAGTAATTCTACAGCTGTAGAAATATCATTCTGACCAGAAATTATTATTACAGGAATATCAGAGTTATATTCTTGAATCATCTTTAGGGCAGCACTTCCAGACATATCTGGCAAAGAGTAATCAAGGGTAATTAAATTAGGAGATTTATGAAGATTCTTTAAACATGATCGCATATTCTCATATACTTCTACTTCATAATCTGGATTTTGAGATAAATGATAGCTAATTACTTTTGCATAAATAGGATCATCTTCTACAACAAATATTTTACATGTATTCATTAATTTTCCTCTTAGTTTCAAATTCAGTATAACACGCTGCAAAGGTAATCATAATTCTTGATTTGAACCATATGATTTATTTTGAGAAAACATAAGTCTACCATAAATACTTTTATAGCCTATTTATTAGACTTTTATGATATAATGGCACGGATTTTTCTACATATTATTACTAAATTTAATACATGAATCCTTTTATTTTCATTATCGATGATGACAAGATTTTTGCAGAATCTCTTAAGCGAAAGCTATTAGTTAGAGGTTTTAGCAATATTAAAGTATGTCATACCGCTGATTGCTTCATTAACAATCTAGATATTACTCCTGAATTAGTTTTTCTTGACTATCAGATTGGGGACTCAAGTGGTATGGATATATTACAAAAAGTTAAATCAATTATACCTTCAAATAATATTATTATGGTTTCGTCAGTTGAAAGTATAAATATTATAGACCAGGCCAAATCTTTTGGTATTAAAAATTATATTATCAAGGGAAATAGAAACATGAATACCCAAATTGATGACGCCATATCTGAATTATTCATAAAAACATCAAACTAAATCCAAATACATTCATTTTAATATATTAATTTACTAATAGGTTATATTCTATAATTAAATATCTTTGTACAAATAAATAAATAAAAGATTTTATGAAGATATTGGTAACTGGTGGTCTTGGATATATTGGATCCCACACCGTAGTTGAATTACAAAGTGCTGGATTTAATGTTGTTATTATAGATAACTTATCTAATTCAAAAATAGAAGTCCTTGACAAAATCACTCAGATTACTGGCATAAAACCCGGATATTTCAACTTTGATTTATCTAATAAAACTGCTTGCGAAGAATTCTTTTCAAATAACAATAATATTGATGGTATAATACATTTTGCTGCCTATAAAGCTGTTGGCGAATCTGTAAATAAGCCTCTTATGTATTATAGAAATAACTTAGAATCACTAATGAATATTATGGATAATATGAATATTCATAATATTGCGAATTTGGTATTCTCTAGCTCATGTACTGTTTATGGTCAGCCTGATGTGCTACCTGTAACAGAGCAAGCACCACGCAAACAAGCAGAATCGCCTTATGGCAATACCAAGAAAATGGCCGAAGATATAATTCAAGATACCGTATATTCTTCTGATTTAAAAGCTATTGCCCTTAGATATTTCAACCCTGTAGGAGCGCATCCAACAGCACTTATTGGCGAATTGCCACTTGGTGTGCCCAATAATCTAATGCCATTTATTACACAAACTGCAGCAGGAATACGTGAGCAGTTAAGCGTGTTTGGTGAAGACTACGATACTGCAGATGGAACTGCAATTCGCGATTATATTCATGTGGTAGATTTAGCAAAAGCTCATATTATTGCCGTAAAACGATTGGTCGAGAAAAATAATAAGCTTGATTATGAGATTTTTAATATTGGTACAGGGAACGGATACTCTGTATTAGAAGTTGTGAAATCTTTTGAAAGAGTTACTAATACCAAATTGAATTATAAGATTGTAGGCCGCCGTGAAGGAGATATTGAAAAAGTATGGGCAAATACAGACTTTGCAAATAATGAACTCGGATGGAAGGCCGAAAAAGATATTGACGAAATGACTGCAAGTGCGTGGAAATTTCAATTAGCATTAAAATAATCACTAAAAAAATACATGGAAATGAAAACTATTTTAATAACAGGAGGTGCAGGATTTATTGGTTCACATCTTATTCGACTTTTTGTAAATAAATACCCTGATTATAAAATTGTAAATCTTGATAAGCTTACTTATGCAGGAAACCTTGCAAATTTGAAAGATGTTGAGAATGCTCCAAATTACGAATTTGTAAAAGCTGATATTGTTGATGCTGAACAACTTTTTGAGGTTTTTGATAAATATCAGCCTGATGCTGTAATTCACTTAGCTGCTGAATCTCATGTAGATAGAAGTATTGCAAATCCTAATGAATTTATATTTACAAATATAGTTGGAACAGCTAATTTGCTAAATGCTGCTCGCAAACTTTGGGGCGAAAATACTGATGGCAAGCGTTTTTATCACGTAAGTACTGATGAGGTTTATGGTTCACTTGGCGAAACCGGTTTTTTCTTAGAGGATACTGCTTACGACCCACGTAGCCCCTACTCTGCATCAAAAGCTAGTAGCGATCATTTAGTGCGTGCTTATGCTCATACTTTTAAACTTCCTATAGTAGTTTCTAACTGCTCCAATAATTACGGATCATACCAATTTCCAGAGAAACTTATTCCATTATTTATAAATAATATCCGCAATAAAAAGGCTTTACCTGTTTATGGTAAAGGTGAGAATATCCGCGATTGGCTATGGGTAGAAGACCACGCAAGAGCAATTGATGTGATTTTTCACGAAGGAAGAAACCTTGAAACTTACAATATTGGTGGACATAACGAATGGACAAATATTGATCTTATAAAGTTGATGTGCAAGGTAATGGACCGTAAACTTGGTCGTGCTGAAGGTGATAGCGAAAAGCTTATTACCTATGTAAAAGACCGTGCTGGCCACGATATGCGTTATGCTATTGACTCTACAAAACTTCAAAAAGAACTTGGATGGGTTCCTTCGCTACAATTTGAAGAGGGAATTGAGAAAACCATTGATTGGTATCTTGAAAATGAAGCTTGGATGGAAAACATTACTTCTGGTGATTACGAGAAGTATTACGAACAACAATACAAAGAGCGTTAATAGGTCTTTGCTATAGAACGTAAATTATTGCCTAATTTTTGGACATTATTTTACAAATACTTAAATTCAAAACCGTAACAAATAATTATGAGCTATTGCAATAATTTATTTTCATATAATCGTTGGGAAACTAGAGAGGTAACTATCGGAAAGCTGAAACTAGGTGGAAATAATCCCATCAGGCTTCAAAGTATGTCGAGTTGCCGACCTATGGATACTGAGGCAAATGTGGAGCAGGCAGCACGTATTATTGATGCCGGTGGCGAGTTAGTTCGCTTTACCGCTCCTGGTGTTAAAGATGCTGCAAACCTAGAGCTCATAAGCAAAGGCATACGTAATAAAGGCTACGACACCGCATTGGTAGCTGATATTCATTATAAGCCCGATGCAGCTCTTGTAGCAGCCGACATTGTGGAGAAAGTACGTATTAACCCAGGAAATTATGCTGAGCTACATAAAAGTAAGATAAATTATTCCAAAGAAGAATATCAGGAATCATTAGATCATATAGAAAGCAAATTTATTGTGCTTATCGAAAAATGTAAAGCTAATAAAGTGGCGCTACGTATAGGGTCAAATCATGGTTCACTTTCGCAACGAATAATGGATCAACATGGTGATACTGCCCAGGGAATGGTTGAGGCAGCAATGGAATATCTCAGAATTGCCATAAAACACAACTTTCATGAGATTGTTATTTCCATGAAAGCGAGCAATATACTAGTAATGGTGCAAGCCTACCGTTTGCTTTCTGTAAAAATGCGTGAGGAAAATATGAATTTCCCATTGCACCTTGGTGTTACAGAAGCTGGTGATGGCGAGGATGGTAGAATAAAATCTGCAGCAGGTATTGGTGCTCTTTTGGAAGACGGGCTTGGCGATACAATACGAGTTTCGCTAACTGAAGACCCTGAGCTTGAAATTCCTGTGGGCAAAATGATTGCCGATAGGTATAAAAATAAATCATGGAAATCAGAATCAGATTCCATTGATCTTCCTTATAATCCTTTGGAGTCAAAAAGACGTGAAAGTCGTGAAATAAGTGAGATTGGTGGAGATTCAGAAATTGTGGTTCTTCCTTTTGATTATACCATTGATATGTGTGGCGAGAGCTTTATTTCTGATGCCGACGAGGTGTTTGTTTATAAAGAAGATTCTGATTTAGAAGATATAGCTTATGCAAAACTAGCAGAATATTTGGAGCATGATATTAACCCCTTGAATTGGTTTGTAGAACTAAGTTATGAGGATTTTGAAAACGATGATTTCTTATCAATAAATAGGGAATCAAATGTGGTTATTGTTCTTTCTGACGATAGCGAAAATAACGTGCATAGGTATAGGGAAATGTTTGTTAAGCTTATGAATGAAGGTATTGATTTACCAGTTATTATAAAGCATAAATACAGTTTCAATACCGAGGAAGAATTACAAATACATGCCGCCATTGATTTTGGAGCATTATTAGTTGATGGCCTTGGTGATGGTATCTGGATTGAGAATGACGGCAATATTTCGCAAGATAGAATTAACGAAATATCACTAGGAATACTACAAGCAACAAGGAGTAGAATTACAAAAACTGACTTTATCTCCTGCCCTAGTTGTGGACGTACTTTATACAATATACAGGAAGCAACAGCGATAATTAAAAGTCGCACATCGCATCTAAAGGGATTGAAAATAGCTATTATGGGCTGTATTGTTAATGGCCCTGGTGAAATGGCTGATGCTGACTATGGTTATGTTGGCTCTGGTCCCAATAATATCAACCTTTATAAAGGAAAAAAAGTAATTGCCAAAGGAATTCCACAAACCCAAGCCGTGGAAGCTCTTATTGATTTGATTAAAGAAAATGGTGATTGGGAGGAAGAATGATGAATTAGGAATTAAGAATTAGGAGTGAAGTTAATTTTACTATAATTAACTTCACTCCTAATCTTTCACTATTCTCCCTTCACTATTATTAATTACACCATTTAGGGGTTTCAAATTCGGCATTATACATATAATTGGCAATTTTTGTAACATCTTCTTTTGAGTAAGGCATTTTTGCCATCACACCATACTTTTTTAAAGCGCCATACATCTTAGCCTTATCTTCGTTAAGCTTTATACCAAATTAATACCAAATTGGTATTATATTCTATTGACAGAATTAAACATAATCCATAAATCTATAACTACCTGTTAACATAGTAGATAACCTTTATCTTTAAAGCTGTATTTAATCATCAAAATTATATATTATTTATCCGTTAGTCGCTTTATTATTATAAGTATTTTTGTTTTCATAAAATAATGAACTCCAACTTTAGTCACAGAAACTAAGTTACTATTATCACACATAAATAAAAGAAACATGAAAAAGTATTTCTTTATATTAATTCTAGCCATATTCTCCTTACCTAGCTTTGCGCAATTCGAAATTAAAACAGATGCTCTAGGCATAATTTACAAAAACTATGGCTTAGGTTATGAGATAATATTAAACGAAAATGTCTCTGTGAGTTTATATTCAAAAATAATTTTTGATAATTTTGTTTTACAGGAAACGCGTGGTTTAAAATACACTGAGCATGATTTTATTTCCATTAAAAGTATGGCCGAATTTAAATATTTTTTCAACCCTAAAATTGGGGGCGATGGTGCATTTATTGGCGGTTATATGCTATATAAAGCGGAGGAATTCAGTGATTTAGTATACAAAAATCCTATAAATGGAAGACCCTATAATTACAGAATGGATTACGAAGGTCACGGACTTGGTTTTATTACTGGTTATAAACATTTTACTGAATCAAGGTTTTACTTAGAGGGTCTTGTTGGTATTGGTAGAATTACACCTTTCCATATAACAAATGCAGGAGCTGGGGCTTATCTTGGAGAAAATTATTTTTATGAAAATAATTATATTTCTCTTTGGGATATTAGACTAGAGCTTTGTATTGGATTCCGAATTGGTAAAATGAATAGAGAATAATTATGAAAATCGCTTACTTCACATACTTACTATTTAAAGCCCAGTTATGCATAATTTGATATATAAATGCATTTTCTAAGAATGAAGATTGGAACGCATTTTCTTTTATTTAACGTCCCAAATTCCCTCAGCTTTTTTCGTATTTTAGCCTTATGAATGACAATTACTCTAAGCTAATTTCAAAAATCGAGGTTTTTATACGTAAATACTATAAAAATCAGCTAATTAAAGGCGGTATACTTAGTATCGCTCTTATAATTAGTTTTTTTTTGCTAGCTGTTAGTTTAGAGCATCTAGTACATTTTGGGATATTTGTTCGCCGTATAATTTTCTACCTATACATTGCCACAGCTTTAGCAATAATTATTCACTATATAATAAGACCTATAGCCGGCATTATCCGTATCGGAAAACGCCTTTCGAAAGAAGAAGCTGCTAGAATAATTGGCTCTCATTTTCCCCAAATAAAAGATAAATTACTCAATACCTTACAATTGCAATCTGCAATTAAAATAGGGGAGGATAATAGCATAATAGAAGCAGCAATTGAGCAAAAAGCTGAGCAATTAAGCCCTATTCCTTTTCAAACAGCTATTAATTTTTCGGTAAACAAAAAGTATAATAAATACATAATTCCTCCTATTGTAATTTTACTATTTATATATATAATCTCTCCAAAATTTATTTTAGAACCCACCGAAAGAATAATTTATCATAATACCGAATTTATTGAAAAAGCACCCTTCGAATTCAATATCCTTAATAAAGAGCTTATCTGCTTACAAGGCGACGACTATCTATTGAACGTAAATATTGAAGGCGAAATAATTCCTGATGAGGTATTTATTGTTATCGATAATTACCCTTTTAAGATTAACAAAACTACAAATATTGAGTTTTCGTACCTATTCAAAAAGCTTAATTCTAGCAAATCTTTCTATTTTAAATCAGGGAAATTTAGTTCGCCAACATATAGTATTGAGGTAAAGCCTAGCCCTAAGATTGTATCATTTTCCTTAAAGGTAGATTATCCTAAATACCTACATCGCAAAAGTGATATCATAAAAAATGCTGGAGATATTACCATTCCCGAAGGCACATATATTCAATGGACTTTCAATACCAAGGATATTACTTTGCTAAATATAATTCTCCCAAAATTTACCTATTTACTTGAGCCTAAGCAAAATACTGTAGAATCTAAGGCTATTAAATTTACCGAAAATTTTAGATATTCGCTACATGCCGAAAACGAATTTACCAAAAACAGCGACACTCTACACTACTTTGTAGAGGTGATAAAGGATCAGTATCCTCGCATAAAAGTAAATAGCTTGAACGATTCGCTTGATGATAAAGTTATTTATTTCAGAGGAAATATTAGTGATGATTATGGCTTTAGTTCTCTAAAATTTAAATGGAAATCCATTAATGAAACTAGTGGTGAATATTCTTCAAAAAAAATAAGCTTACAGAATAAATCCAATAAGCAATCTTTCTATTATTATATAAATATTGACAGCCTTGGTATTGCTGCTGGCGAAACCATTAACTACTATTTTGAAGTAAGGGATAATGATGGTATAAATGGAGCAAAATCAGCGAAAAGTACTATACAATCTATTCATAAAAAGAGTTTTAAAGAGATTGATAGCCTCAGAAATATTAATAATGATGAGCTAAAACTAAAGATGGAAGAAAGCATTGAACATGCTTATGAAATCAATAAAAAAGTTGAAAAACTTAAGAAGGAATTAGTAGATAAAAAGACCCTCGATTGGAAAGATAAAAAGCAGATAAAGGAACTCCTAAATGAGTACGAAAAGATGCTCAATAATATGGAGGAGATAAAAAAGCAGCAAGAAAAAACCAAGAATCAGAATAAGGAACTCACAAAAGAAGATGAGCGCCTTTTGGAAAAGCAAAAGCAATTGCAGAAGCTATTCGAAAAATTATTGACTCCCGAAATGAAGGAGATGATGAATGAAATGCAAAAGATGATGCAGGAGGAAATGAAGAAAGAGGATGCTCAAAAAATGCTTGAAAAAATTGAGATGGACAATAAAGATCTTGAAAAACAGCTTGATAGGGATTTGGAGATTTTTAAGCAGATGGAATTTGACCAAAAGCTACAAGAGGCTATCAATAAGCTTGATAGCGTCCAAAAGCAGCAAGAGGATTTAAGCAATAAACTTGAAAATAAAGAAATATCTACCGACGAAGCCGAGAAAAAACAAAAGGAACTTAACTCCGAATTCAAAGAGTTTGAGAAAAAGCTTGAGGACGCAAAAAAGGCAAATATAGATTTGGAGAAGCCCAATGAGATGGAGGATTTTGAAAAGGAAAAAAGCGATATCAAGCAAAAGATGGAAGAAAGCTCTGAAAAATTAGATGATGGTAAAAAGAAATCAGCCTCTAAAATTCAGAAAAGCGCTTCGGAATCCATGAAAAGTCTTTCTGAAAAACTGCAACAAATGCAGTCTGAAATGGAATCGGAATCCAATGCCGAAAACATGGAAGATTTGCGTGATATATTAAGTAATCTTATAGAGGTGTCTTTTGCTCAGGAAAACCTGATGAATAAAACTCAACAAACATCACATACCGATCCCAATTATCCCAAACTTATTAGCGAACAGAAGAAAATCCGTAATGATTTTAAAATGATAGAGGACAGCCTATTAGCACTAAGCAAGCGTCAGCCAAATATATCGCCAATGGTGACCAAGGAGCTTAGTGATATCAACAGAAATATGAATACCACATTGGATTTACTACTCGACTTAAACACTATAGGTTATACTGGTAGAAATAAGAAAAAATCGGCAATTGGTAAGCAGCAACAAATTATGACTTCTGTAAATAATCTTGCTCTAATGCTATCAGAAAGTTTGGAGCAGATGCAAAAGCAACAGCAAAAGTCGGGGAGTGGTAAATGCAAAAAGCCTAAGCCTGGTCAAAAAGGTGGCAATATGAAAAGTATACGTCAAATGCAGCAAGCATTAAATAAGCAGATGAAACGCATGCAGCAAAAGATGAAAGAAGGAAAAGGACCTAAAGGCAAGAAAAAAGGTAAGAAAAATGGCGGGCAAAACGGCGAAAAGATGAGCGAAGAAATGGCCCGCATGGCCGCTCAGCAAGAACTTATAAGAAAGAAGCTGCAAGCACAGCAAAATGCTCTTAAAAAAGCTGGTAGGGGCGAAGAGGCCAAAGGATTGAATAAAACCGTGAAAGATATGGAGCAAAACGAAACCGATCTTGTAAATAGTCTTATTTTAAGAGAAAGCATGATGCGACAGCAAGAGATAGTAACGCGCTTATTGGAGGCAGAAAAGGCAGAAAGAGAACAAAAACAGGAAGAAACTCGTGAGGCAACCGAGGGGCAGGACAAAAAGAGTAAAAATCCTCCTGAAATTGAGGAATTTATTGAGCAGCAGAAAAAAGAATCGGAATTATTGAAAACTATTCCGCCAAACTTGAAACCTTTTTACAAAAACAAAGTAAACAGATACTTTGAAGAGGTTAATAAAATCAAGTAATTAGAAGACGTTAGATTAAAACATTTATTAATGAATAATATACAGCAAGTTAAGGTAAAATCTCAAGAAAACGAGATTCATAAAGTATTACAATTTATTGAGCAAATTTGTGATGAAAACAATATTTACAATAGTTATTATGCAAATGTTGTAACCACTATTACCGAGGCTTTTAATAACGCTATTGAACACGGAAATAATTTTGATTCAAATAAATATGTTACCGTTAGCTTTCAAGCAAAAAATGATGGATTAACATTTTGTATAGAGGATCAAGGCAATGGATTCAATCCTACAAAAGTTAGTAATCCAACAGACTCTAATTATGAAGGTGAATCCGGAAGAGGTTTATTCTTAATGGGCTTATTAAGCGATAAAATGATTTTTGAAAATAATGGATCAAAAGTATGTTTCAAATTCTTAATTTCGAATATGAATAAAGACGTTTACGACCAACGTAAAGATAGACTTCAAGCATTTTTAGGTCAAAATATTCATACCAAAATAACAAATTAAGAAATGTCGACAATCAATTTCTTTCTTGAGGATACAAATTACAAAATCCGTAAAAAAACTCTTATTCGTAAATGGGTTTTAGCTACCATTAAAGCCGAAAAAGAATCCTTGGATACTCTTAACCTTATTCTTACCTCCGACAATTACCTCCATCAATTAAATATAGAACATCTTAACCACGATACTTTAACGGATATCATAACCTTCGAATATAGCGAAGAGGGTGAGCCAATTACCAGCGATATATTCATTAGTATTGATAGAGTTAAGGAAAATGCCAAAAAATTTAAACAACGTCAGTTGGACGAATTTCACCGTATTATAATTCATGGAACATTGCATCTATTGGGCTATAAAGACAAAAACAAAGCCGATAAAGAACTTATGACTACAAAAGAAGATTATTATCTATCTTTGCGCCCTGAAGATTTATTAAAATATTAGTTCTTAAATAAAATTATACTTTTTCTATAATTAGTTGTATTTCAGTATTTTAATATGTATTTGAAATATTTCCTTATTTCTATAATATTTCCATAAATCTATATAAATTTTAATTTAATACACTGTGTTTCAGTTTTATATAAAATCTGTTCCACGTGAAACATATACTTATTCTATGTTCGAAGAATATGACGTTATTATAGTAGGAGGAGGGCACGCTGGAAGCGAGGCCGCTGCTGCTGCTGCAAATATGGGTGCAAAAACTTTGCTAATTACCATGAATATTTCGTATGCTCAACAAAAGTAAAGGCCCAGCTATGTGGAGCCCAAGAGCACAAAGCGACAAAAAACTATTCTCAACAGAATGGCTTCATGAACTAGAAAAATTAGAAAACCTAGATTTCTGGGAAGATACAGTATCTGACATCCTTGTTGAAGACAATAAAGTAGTGGGTGTAAAAACCATGCTTGATATTGAGATTAAATCTAAGACAGTAATACTAACAAATGGAACTTTCCTTAATGGTACTATTCATATTGGAGAAAAGAGTTTTGGTGGTGGTAGAATAGGGGAGAAGTCTTCAAAAGGATTAACAGAAAATTTGGTTGCTTTGGGTTTTGAAAGCGATAGAATGAAAACTGGAACTCCTGTTCGTGTTGATGCACGAACTGTAGATTTTTCGGTAATGACTGAGCAAAAAGGAGATGAAAATCCTGGAAAGTTTTCGTTTACTGATACCAAGCAATTAACAAATCAGCAGAGCTGTCACTTAACATATACATCACTTAAGGTACATGATATATTAAGAACAGGTTTCGAATTTTCTCCAATGTTTGTAGGAAGAATTCAAGGCGTAGGGCCTCGATACTGCCCAAGTATAGAAGATAAGATTGAAAGATTCTCTGATAAAGATAGACACCAACTATTTGTTGAGCCCGAAGGATGGAATAGTAATGAGATTTATGTAAACGGATTTTCATCATCACTACCAGAAGATATACAATTAAAAGCTCTTAGAGAAATTATAGGCTTTGAAAAAGCAAAGATATTTAGACCTGGTTATGCCATAGAATATGACTTTTTTCAACCTACACAATTAAAAAATACTTTGGAAACAAAGCTTATTGAAAACCTATACTTTGCTGGTCAAATAAATGGTACAACAGGCTATGAGGAAGCTGGAGCGCAAGGTTTAATCGCTTCCATAAATGCAGTACTCAAAATCAATAATAAAAAACCTTTTATACTAAAACGTTCTGAAGCTTATATAGGAGTTCTTGTTGATGACCTTATTACTAAAGGTACTGAAGAGCCTTATCGTATGTTTACTTCTAGAGCTGAATATCGTACATTATTACGCCAAGGAAATGCAGATTTAAGATTAACTCCTCTATCAAATAAAATTGGTTTAGCTTCTGACGAAAGACTCAAAAGAGTTATTTATAAGAAAGAAAAGATTAAAATACTAATAGAATTTGTTAAGGAATTTAGTATTAAGCCAGAGTTTATTGATGAGTATTTAATATCAGTAGGATCACCAGCTCTTAAACAAAAAATAAAGCTATCGAATGTACTTCTTCGTCCACAAGTAAGTATTGCTGCTATGATAGATTTTATAGAGCCACTTAGAAATATCACCAACGAAATAGATTGTTGCTTGGATGAAATACTTGAAGAAGCAGAAATTCTTATCAAATACGAAAGCTATATTCAAAAAGAACAAGACCTAGCAAATAGAATATCTAAACACGAAAATGTATTCCTTAAAGACGATATTGACTATATGAAAATTGAAGCCATAAGCTACGAAGCTCGTGAGAAAATGAATAAAATTAAGCCTTCATCAATTGGTCAAGCTTCAAGAATAAGCGGTGTAAGTCCTGCAGATATTTCAGTGCTTTTGGTCTTTATTGGAAAGTAATTTTTGGAATTTTTATCAATTATTCCACGTGGAACATATATAATTATTAATGGTTAATTATAAATGATTAATTGCGCTTTTACGTAAAAATAAAATCTTTACGTTACCTATGAAATTGTATTTTGGTGTAACACGGGCATCCTGCCCGTAGTTCTTAAAACAATATCATCGGTCAGGATGACCGAGATACACTTAACAAATACAAATTTATTAGATATAAATTAAATATAGGAAAATGCCTTTTGGTGTAACACGAGCATCTTGCCCGTAGTTTTAAATTACAATATCATCGGTCAGGATGACCGAGATACACCAATCAAATTCATCTCTATAAATTATATTACAACCAACATATTTTACCGTTTGGTGTAACACGGGCATCATGCCCGTAGTTTTTTAACCACAATATCATCGGTCAGGATGACCGAGATACACCATCACGTAACCAAAAACATAAAAAATCCATTTTAAAGCGATTTAAGCAATTAAACTATCTCTTTAGTATAATACCATTAAATTTTTAAGAAAATAGAAAGGGAAAAATATTTGTATTTATTTGATTTACAATATTTTATATCATAAATAGGTCCGAAGCTATTCCGTCGGCGTATTTTTTGCCTTTTAGGGACAATTTTAGAATATTATCATTGAATTCTATAAATCCATTTTTGATATTATTTTTAATATAGTTTAAAAGGTAATTTTGATATTCTGAACCAAATCTATTTTCAATTTCTGAAATATCAATTCCCCACATAGTGCGAAGTCCTAACATTACAAATTCGTTGAATTTATCTTTTTCACTCAAAATTTCTAAATCAGCAGAAAATGATTTATTATTTATATCAGCAATATAATTATTGATTGAAGATTTATTCCATTGTCGGGAAATCAAATTATAAGAATGTGCAGATGGACCAATTCCTAGATATTCGTTATTTTTCCAATAATTGGTATTATGCTTACTTATTGATGCTTTTTTACAAAAATTAGAAATCTCGTATTGTTCTATATTATTATTATCACAAAACTCAAGTAAATAGTCAAAATGAGCTAATCCTTCTTCTTCTTTCAATTTTGGATATTTACCTTTACGAATTAAAACATCCAAAGCGGTTTTTTCTTCCACAGTAAGAAAGTAAGAAGACAAATGTGGGATATCCATTTTATTGTAAATATTAAGGCTATCCTTCCACTTTTGCATACTTAAACCAGGAATTCCATAAATTAAATCTATGCTAATATTATCGATTCCCTTGCTCTTTGCCAAGTCCACACTCTTGATTGCTTCAGTGGCGCTATGAACCCTATTTAAGCTCTTTAGTATACTATCATCAAAAGATTGAATACCTATGCTCAATCTATTAATTCCTTGCGAAATGAACTGATCTAGCTTATCTGAATTAATATCATCAGGATTGGCTTCAAATGTTATTTCACAATTATGAGAAATACCATAATTGGAAGTAATAGCGGCAAATATTCTTGCCAATTCACTATTTGTAAGTATACTAGGAGTTCCACCACCAAAATAGATAGTTTCTAAAGTACTATTATTTAAATATTTTTTGCGAATTTGTAATTCTAGAATAATAGAATT
>NIUZ01000061.1 GCA_002254285.1 Bacteroidetes bacterium 4572_112
GTTTTACTTATCATATTAAGTTAGTAATTGGAGATGCAGGAGATGCCGCCTATGACTCAGGCGTTTTTCTTGAAGCAAATAGTTTTGGAAGTAATATAATTAATTTAAGTACGACCACTGCAAATAGTATTGATACTATTTCGGTAGAGGGTTGTAATGATGCAATAGTTAACTTCCAAATTCCTTATATAACTTCAGTTGATAAAACGTTTTATTTTGGAATAAATGGTTCTGCTACAAATGGAGTCGATTATCTTCAAATTCCATCCTCAGTAACAATTTTGGCAGGTCATGATACGGCTTCAATAGTTATTTCGCCTCTATTGGATGGTGTAACTGAGGGTATTGAAAATGTCGAATTGGTTGTAGCAACGTCTGCTTGTACATACGATACTATTAATGTTTATATTAAAGATTATGATATAATAGAATGTGATTTGCCTGCAGATACTTTTCTTTGCAATAATGAATCTCTAACTATTATTTCTAATGTTACGGGAGGATATCAGCCTTATTCTTATGCATGGAGCACGGGTGATACTACTAGTAGTACTATTGTTTCACCAACCTCAAATACTGTTTATACGCTTGTTGTTAGTGATATTTGTAATTTGGATACTACTGTTCAGATTATTGTAAATAGTTCGACACCTCAAATAAATATAGTAGGAGATTCAGTATGTATTCACGATACGGCTTTTATTGAGGCTGTAGTAGATCCATCGTGGACTTTATTGTGGAGCAATGGCGAAACTACAGCAAATATATCATTCCCCGTTTCGGGTTCTGCATACTATAGTATACTGGCTATCGATACTATTGGCTGTTCTGTTACTGATAGTACTTTTGTAAAGGGTTTTCCTGTTCCAACGGCTGTTACAAGTGCCGATACTACCATTTGCTTAAATTATGAGGCTAAACTTAGAGCTTTCGGTAACTACGCATCATATACATGGAGTACTGGTCAAAATCAAAAGAATATTTTGGTGTCGCCAAATAATGATACAAGATATACCGTAACAGTTACTAATTCAAATAAGTGTTGGGATACAACATCTGTTACTGTGGATGTATTGCAAGCGCCAACAGCGGTTATTACTAGTACTATTGATACTTTATGTATAGGTAATCAGACAGAACTGTTTGCTTCTACTGCTGACCAGTATTTATGGAGTACAGGGCAAGTAACCCCTAGTATAATAATTCAACCATCGCAACAAACAGTTTACCATTTGCAAGTTAGTAATGTTTATAATACTACTCGTTGCTCGCATGATACAACTTTGCTTATGAATGTAGTAAGATGTAATACTTTCTATGTACCAAGTGCTTTTACACCAAATGGTGATGGTTTGAATGATGAATTCGGAGTTGAAGGCCTGTTTGTTACAGTAGATAGATTCCGATTATTTATTTTTAATAGATATGGCGAAAAAATATTCAGCACTATAAATCCTACTGATAAATGGGATGGTTCGTATAATGGAGAAACAGCCCCAACAGGAGTTTATACATATATTGTAGAAATTACTGAAACCCTTCGCGAACCCTATGTCCTTAAAGGAACCGTACACCTTTTAAAATAGAAGTTTATTTTTGTAAATACCTATATGTACTTGGTATTTACTAAGACATATTCCCTTTTGTTTTCTGCATTAATTTGATAGATAAATGATTGTGTATTTATTGCACAAATAATATCTAATATGTTAAAATATTGTGTTTTTTTTATACCTTTGTACGCCAAATACATATTTAAATAATTAACATTTTACAACTGCATATTTGCATAAAACATTCACCCATACATGAAGAAAATAGGTATACGTATAGAAGATAAATACTTGATGGAGCGCAGAGTAGCAATTGTTCCTGCAGATATTGAGGATCTAAAAAAACAAGTCAATGTATTATTTGAAGTAGAGAGTTCTCCAAAAAGAGTTTTTACGGATGCGGAATATAGTATTTCAGGAGCTAAAGTAGTCTCTAAATTGGATAATCCAGATATTGTTTTTGGTGTAAAAGAAATGCCAATTGACTTCTTTGAGCAAGAAAAAACCTATGTTTTCTTTTCTCATACCATAAAAGGTCAAGATTATAATATGCCTTTGCTTAAGCGAATGATTGAGAAAAAGGTAAACCTTATTGAATATGAAAAAATTACAAATGATAAAGGCCAGCGCCTAATTTTCTTTGGTAGGTTTGCAGGCTTGGCAGGAATGATTAATTCATTCTGGTCATTTGGCCAGCGATGTCAATTAATGGGGCATAATTCGCCTTTCAATCACTTAAAACAATCACATCTATATAGTAGTCTTAATGAGGCTATTGAGGATATTAAATTAGCTGCTCGTAATCTTAAAGAATACGGGGTACATAAAGATATTGCTCCTTTAACAATAGGTTTTACGGGTTACGGAAACGTTTCTAAGGGTGCTCAGGAGATTTCAGATTTATTTGATACAGAAGAAATTACTCCCCAAGAGTTATTGTCGCTGCGCAAAGATGGTAATTATAGAAACAATTGTGTTTATAAAGTAGTATTTAAAGAAGAACATATATCTAAGCCAAAAGATAAGGATGCAAAATTCGAATTGCAGCATTATTATACTCATGCCGAGGCTTACGAAAATAATTTTGAGCAATACGTTCCTGAGATTACAATTCTTATGAATTGTATGTATTGGGCGCCAGAATATCCTCGTATTATCACTAAGGATTTTCTTTATGAGCTTAATAAAAAAGGTAATTCAAAACTATGCGTAATAGGTGATGTTACTTGCGATCCTGATGGTTCAATAGAGTCAACTCATTTGGGAACTCATATTGAAGACCCTGTATATGTCTATAATCCAGAAACAAGAGAGCCTACAATGGGTTTCTCTGGCGAAGGAATACTTACCATGGCTGTGGATATATTGCCATCAGAGTTGCCAAAGGAATCTTCGGAGGCCTTTAGTGCTGCATTAAAACCTTTTATAGTTGGATTACTAGAAACAGATTTTGATTTTAGTTTTGATGAATTATCTCTTCCTGATCCTTTCAAAAAAGCACTTATTTTACATAAAGGAGAGTTGACTCCTGATTATAAATATTTAGAAGAGTTTCTGAAGTAAACAAATCTATTATATATAAATATTGAAGCATTATTTCTATAAAATATTTATGGGAATAATGCTTTTTTTATTCATTAATATTTTTTGTTAAGGAGTAAAACTAATATTAAAAATACCAATAGTTTTTATTTACTTTTGTGCACCTCAAAAGGATATTATATTGTATAAGCTTAATTACATATTGTTTTTGTTTCTTCTGTTATTTATGAAGGATGCTAATGCTCAAAACGAGAGAATATTATCTCGTGATAGTACTTGGCGTTCTAGTGGTATATTCTCTTTAAATGTAGGGCAAACATCATTTACAAATTGGGCTAATGGAGGAGAAAATCAAATAAACATAAACACCATTTTGCATTATAGACTACAATATGCAAAAGGTAAAGCATCGTGGGAGAATAATATAGAAGCAAAGTATGGTACTCTGCTTTTTGCTGATATGAAAACCAAGAAAACGAATGATAAGTTAGATTACGCATCCAAATTTGGTTATCAGGCTACGGAAAAATGGAACTATTCCTATTATTTAAGTTTTTCATCACAGTTTTCTGTAGGATATAAATACCCAAACGATTCTACTATGGTGTCAGATTTTATGGCTCCAGGATATTTTATGGCAGGGGCAGGAATGGACTATCATCCCATAAAAACACTATCAATTCTTATAAATCCAATTACATATAAGCTTACAATAGTAAATAACGAACAGCTTGCAAGAGATGGTAATTTTGGTGTTAAAAAAGCTGTAGTAGATACTAATGGTAATGTATTAGTACCAGCCGAAAGGTTCAGGAGTGAACCCGGGGCATTTGTGAAATTTTATTATCAAGAGATTTTTGATAATGGCTTTAGTGTGAGTTCCAAATTAGAGCTTTTTTCGTCGTTCAAAGAAAATCCTGAAAATATTGATGTTACATGGTCCTCATTCATCACTTATAGAATTTCAGAATATTTTGCAGCAACATTCTCATTGGATTTATTATATGATGATGATGCAATAATAAAGCAGGATGTAAATGGTGACGGAATTAAAGAAGTAGTTGGTCCTCGTATGCAATCTAAGCAGGCATTTGGCGTGGGAATTTCGCTAAAATTGTAGAATTTTATTATAGTGATTAATGATAATAAGGTATTATAAAAAGATTTATATTTGCCACAATAAACTAAAGGAATTTTTTAATGAATAAGATTGTTGTTTTACTGATTTTTACGTTAAGTATATTTTTAGGATCTTGTAATAATTCAGATACAAAAGATGAGTTATCTTCAGACCTTATTAATAACCCTGTTTCTGCGGATAGCAAGGGCGATAAGTCTTCGCTGCCAAAGTTTAAATTTGTTACTACTGAGCATGATTTTGGTAATGTGTTGGAGGGCGTAAAAGTGGCTTATAAATTTAAGTTTACTAATGTTGGTGGCTCCGATCTTATTATTAATCAAGTGAAAACTAGCTGTGGTTGTACAGTCTCTCGTTTCCCTAAAACTCCTATCAAGCCAGGTGAATCTAATTTTATTGAACTTACTTTTGATAGTTACCGTCGTAAAGGATTTAATCATAAAAATGCAACGGTATTAGCAAATACACAACCAAATGTGCAAACATTAAATATTAAAGCTATGGTGCAAACTGCTAGCGAATTTTAATCGAATATTAATTATTAAATATATCATACAATGAATTTATTAAGTATTTTATTAATGGCTCCTGCAGGGGGCGAAGGTGGGGATCAGTACTCAGGAATGATTATGATGGTTGCCCTTATTGGTGTTTTCTATTTCTTTTTTATCCGTCCTCAACAAAAGAAAGCTAAAGAAACTAAGAAGTTTCGTGAAGCTTTAGGTAAAGGCGATAAAGTTG
Organism: Bacteroidetes bacterium 4572_112; assembly: GCA_002254285.1. Classification (GTDB taxonomy): domain Bacteria; phylum Bacteroidota; class Bacteroidia; order Bacteroidales; family UBA1556; genus UBA6267. The sequence goes on from NIUZ01000061.1 coordinate 4,975, forward strand.
TTACTATTGGAGGAATCCATGGTAAAATTCTTGAAATAAAAGATACAACTATTACTATAGAAACTGAAGGTCAAGCTCGTTTGAAATTGAATAAAGATGCAATAAACCCTGTTGCTGAACAATCTGAAATGGCTCAGCCAAAATAGTTTAAATAAAATTTTGCAAAAAAAGGCTGTGTTTTTTATAAACACAGCCTTTTTTATTTCTGTGTTTTTTTGCGAAAAAAATGTATATTTGCGCAAACTCTTATGTTTATTAATTATTTGAATTATTGTATAATATGAAAAAATATTTGTTAATTGCAGCCTTAATTCTTGGCAGCATAAATTTCGTTAACGCACAGCAAAGCGCAGAAGATTCTTTAGGCTTTGTTTTCGATACTATATCCATGGTGCCAACTACACCTGTAAAGAGTCAGCATAAAGCTGGTACTTGCTGGAGTTATGCTACATCTTCGTTTGTAGAAACAGAGATGCTTCGTATGACAGATAAGGAATATGATTTGTCAGAAATATACTTTGTTTATTATGCATATCAATCAAAAGCTGAAAGCTTTGTTAAACTGCACGGTAGAGCAAACTTTGGTGCTGGTGGTCAAGCGCATGATGTAATGGATGTTATTGCAAAGCACGGTATGATTACCGAAGCTGATTATAAAGGTATAATTCCAGGTTTTGATAACCATGTACATGCTGAGTTTGATAATATACTTGAAGGTTTTGTTAAAGATGTGGTAAAGAACCCTAGTGGTCACCTAAGTAAAGCATGGAAAAATGCATATTCGTCGCTTTTAAATTCTTATATTGGAGACGCAACTGCTGTTGAAGAAAAAGCTAAATCATTGACAAAAGAAACTGGTTTTAATACTGATGATTATATAGAACTTACATCTTATATGTATAAGGATTATTATAAAGAAATTAGATTAGAAGTGCCAGATAATTGGTCATTCTCAAATTATTATAATATCCCTATGGAGGAAATGATGGAGCTTATGAATAATGCATTAAAGAATGGTTATTCTATTTGCTGGGATGGTGATGTTAGTAGTAGAGGCTTTTCTCATAAGAATGCTCTAGCTATATTGCCAGAAATAGAAGTTAAGAATATGAGTGGTACTGAGCAAAGTAAGTGGGAAGATGTATCCGAAAAAGATATTAAAGAAAATATGTACTCATTTAAAAGCCCTGTTCCAGAAAAAACTGTTACTGAGCAAATGCGACAAGATGCTTTTGATGAGTATACAATTACCGATGATCACTTAATGCACCTTACCGGATTATTAAAGGACCAGAATGGTACATTGTATTATGTAACAAAAAACTCTTGGAAGGATGACTCTAACGATAATGGAGGATACTTAAATATGTCTGAAGCATATGTTAGACTTGCAACAGTTGCTATAATGGTACATAAAGACGCATTACCAAAATCATTGAAAAAGAAATTAGGACTATAGATTAAAAATAATGTTTGAAAAAATAGCCATTTTAGTAGTATTTTCTGCAATAATTGATGTAATTAATTATTATGCATTGAAAAGTATGATACGTAGATTACGCGGTAGCGGAGCCTATGGAATTATTCTTAAAGGATATATAATATTCAGTATTCTACTAATGGCATATTTTGTTCTCAGTTTTTTTTATATCGGATACCCGGGCTATGATTACGAAAAGTATAGGAGTTTCTTTATACTATTTGGACTTTATGCGCTAATATATTTCCCTCGTATAAACTTTGTTCTATTTGTTATAATACAATGGATTTACTATGGTATTAAGAAAGTATTTGGCAGTGCATCTAATTTTAGAGTAAGTAGAATACCTAAGCGTAGTTTTCTAGTTCAGAAAATAGGTTTGGTATTATCAGTAGTTAGTTTCATTCTTGTGCTATATGGTATGATATGGGGCAAAAGCGATTTTATTGCACGCCAAACTACAGTTTATTTTGACGATTTACCTAAGGGTTTCGAGGGTTTTAAAATTGCTCAAATTAGTGATGTACATTTGGGTAGCTTCTCTGATAGAAAAGATGTTCTTAAAGGCTTGAAATTACTTGAAGATCAAAATGTAGATATTGTTTTATTCACTGGTGATATGGTTAATAATATTGCTGACGAAATGGAGAATTATATTTCTGATTTTGCCAAAATAAACCCTAAATATGGTAAATATGCAATACTTGGTAATCATGATATGGGTGATTATTTGAAATGGAAAAATGCCGACCTTAAGTATAAAGAACTGCTTCGCATGGAGGATTTCGAAAGGCAAATGGGGTTTAAGATGTTGCTCAATCAAAATGATATTATATACCGCAAAGGCGACTCAATAGCTATACTTGGAGTTGAAAACTGGGGTAAGCCTCCTTTCAAACAATATGGCGACTTATCCAAAGCAATGCAAGGAGTGGAGGATGTTGAATTTAAGATTTTATTATCACACGACCCTAGCCACTTTATGTTAAAGGTGAAGGACGATGAGCTTATACAGCTTACACTTTCGGGTCATACTCATGGTATGCAAATTGGAATAAGGTGCTGTGGGTTTAAGTGGAGTCCAATTTCTTTTATATATCCTCAATGGAATGGTTTGTATAAGTACAATAATAAATACTTGCATGTAAATCCTGGTTTTGGATTTATTGGCTTGCCAGCACGTATAGGTATTCGTCCCGAAATATCTATTATTACACTACAAAATAGCAAGAACAAAGAATCTATGTCCAATGAATAATATATTCCTTATGGGCTATATGGCAAGTGGAAAAACTACCCTTGGCAAAGAATTAGCACAGCATCTTAATAAGAAATTTATTGACCTCGATAAGTATATTGAACTAGCAGAAGGTAAAACAATAAGTCAACTATTTACCGAAATTGGGGAAGATGCTTTTCGCGAAATGGAACATAATTATTTAATGGAAGTTTCTGAAAATAATGACAACATAATTGCTTTGGGTGGAGGTACTCCTTGTTTTTTCAACAATTTGGAGATTATTAATGCTAGTGGGACTTCATATTACTTAAAAGTGCCAGCATATATTATCCAACAGCGAATAGAGAATGATAGCAATAAACGCCCTTTGCTCGATGGTATGGATGAGTTTGAAATGCTCGAATATATTCAACAGCATATGGGAGATCGAGAGCTGTATTATCTAAGAGCTGATAAGATATTCTCTGGTAAAAATAAGTCTGACTTATTTAATTTTGTAAGTTCTAACACCTAATATTGTAAGGTGAAATTATACATAAAACACCATTTCACAACAATGAAATGGTGTTTTTTTTATGCAATAATCTTAAATGAAAATCATGAATAATTTGCAACAAAAAAAACTTACCTTTGAGCTCTAATATGTACCAAATTACAATACAGTAATAATGACATTTGACGAAATTAAATCGCCAGTAAATCAAGAGATTAAAGAGTTTTCTGCTACCTTCAAAAATAGCATGAAAACAACTGTGCCTCTTTTGGATTTAATAACAAGATATATAGTGAAACGTAAAGGGAAGCAAATGCGTCCTCTTTTTGTGTTTCTTACGGCCAAATTATTTGCTGATACTAACGAGCATACTCATAGGGCAGCTGCACTTATCGAACTTTTGCATACAGCTACTTTGGTGCACGATGATGTGGTTGATG
>NIUZ01000062.1 GCA_002254285.1 Bacteroidetes bacterium 4572_112
GTACTGAGCATGTCGAAGTATAGCTATGGAAATAATTTTTAACGCAGTAATAGGGAAATATAAACGATTTATATGGCGTGTTTTGGTATTAATTTGGTATTAATGATAATTACGATTATTTATACATTTCAATCTACACTGATTAGATACTGTGTTAAAATCCTAATAAATTTATAAATAATTTTAGTTTATTTTTGCACACTTAAGGAAGTTATTTGATTATTAATTAATCAATAATTATCTTCTGTACTGGTGGCATTGCCGCCACTACTTTTTCAAAGCAACTTTAGCAGATCTTCTATCAGTAACAATAATTGTATAATTTTTCCATTCACACATTTCCTAATTCATACATTTCACCCTATCAAAAAAAACATTAGTTTTGTACAAATGTATATTTTATGACTTGGAATTCAGATAAATCTTTCAAACTAGTAGGTTTCATTCTATTTATTGCTTTTGTATGGTATTTTACTTCCATCATAGCCTATTTACTAATAGCGTCCATAATAGGTGTTGCAAATCAGCCTTTGATGCGACTTTTGGGTAAGATAAAGTTTCGTAAAAAACAATTGCCAAGTACTATTAGGGCAGCCTTGAGCATGGTAATAATGATGTCATTGATGGTAGGCTTTTTAGCAATTCTTATTCCTGCTATCAACGCGCAGGCTAGTGCGTTAATGAAGGTTGATTACGAATCTGTTTCTGATAATATTGGTCAAAATCTAATTAATCTTGAAAATAAACTCCGCGATATTGGTACTCTTGGGCCCAATGAGGAGTTAGAGCATCGTATTGGTGATAAGCTTAAAGACCTTGTTTCTACAATTCAGCTTAATAATATATTTAGTGGACTAGTAAGCACTACAGGAAGTATATTTATGGGTATTTTTTCCATACTATTTTTATCATTTTTCTTTATTTCTGATAAGAATTTATTTACTCGTATAGTGATGCTTTTTGTGCCAGAAAATAAATATGATAAAACTGGCGAAATTCTTAATAAGATTAATAAAATGCTAACAAGGTATTTTACAGGAGTGCTTATTGAAGTCAGTACTATGATGGTTCTTATTTCCATTGGTGGATGGATTGTTGGTCTTCAAAATGCTATTTTGATAGGATTTATTGGCGGCCTAATGAATCTCATTCCGTATATTGGGCCACTCATTGGCGCAACAATTGCCTCGATACTGGTTACTATGACTAATATTTACCTTGGTCTCGACCATACTGCTGGCCTTGTTGGTGGTATATTATTAGTTTTTGCGATCGCTAATATGATTGATAACTTCCTTCTTCAGCCAATTATTTATTCCAATAGTGTGCATGCTCATCCAATCGAGATTTTTATTGTAATAATAATGGGCGGAACCCTTGGCGGACCTCTAGGTATGATTATCGCAATTCCTATTTATACTGTAATCCGAATTACGGTTAAAGAGTTTTTTGGTGATCAAATATTTATTAAGCGCCTAATGAAAGATCTTTAGGAAATGAGCGAAAGGTGGTTTTGGATTAAGACTATTATGTCTTCAATTACGTTTGCAAGAGCGTATAATGCTGTGCTTATAAATATTAGCTATTTGGTAAGCAATATTTTTAGTAAAAACATTCATTTTGGAAAACCCTTTTCTATTTCCATAGAGCCGACTACAACTTGTAATCTTCATTGTCCGGAATGCCCTTCTGGTCTTCGAAAATTTTCTCGCAATACTGGTTTTATCGAAGATTCTACCATTGATAGAATACTGCAGCAACTGTCGAAGCAGCTTATCTATGTTACCTTTTATTTCCAAGGAGAGCCACTCCTGCATCCAAAATTTGTGGACTATGTTATAAAACTTAAATCAAAAAAACTTATAGTTTCTACATCCACAAATGCGCATTTTCTTACTAAAGAAAATAGCGACAGCATTATCTATAGTGGCCTCGATAGGCTGATTATATCCCTTGATGGTACCGATTCCGAAACGTATTTGAAATATAGAAAAGGAGGAGATTTTGACAAAGTTATTGCAAATATCACTCACTTTATGAATCGCAAAAATAAGTTGAAATCCAATTCACCTTTTGTGGAACTACAGTTCATTGTTTTTAAACATAATGAACATCAGATTGCTGAAATTAAAGCTTTAGGGAAATCCTTAGGTGTGGATTATGTAAGTATAAAAACAGCACAACTTTATGAGTTTGAAGATGGAAATGAGCTTATGCCTGGGCTAATTAAATATTCACGATACCAGAAGCAGGCTGATGGCAAATATCAAATAAAAAGCAAACTTCCAAATAAATGCCACCGTATGTGGTCGGGCAATGTTATAACTTGGGATGGTGATGTGGTGCCTTGCTGCTTCGATAAAGATGCAGATTATGTGTTTGGCAATATTATAGACAAAGATTATAATTCTATCAATAAATCACAGAAATACAATAATTTTCGTCAGCAAATCCTCACCGACCGTAGTAAGATTGATATTTGTCGGAATTGTACAGAGGGACTGTAGAGAATAAAGGTGAATAGTGATATTAAAATAATTCATAATCGACCTATCGTTTTTAACCTAAATTTTTGGTCTGGTTTGAAAATACACTGAGTTAATATTAACTTAATTAAAAGTGAAACCTTCGCTAATAAACCGCTTTGGGCAAGAGTCGGTGTCGCTCGAAGCGACGCCGACGCTGTGCTCCGTGCTTGGGGCAAGTGAGCTGATGACTCAAAGTTATCTGCTCACTAAATTTTGGGTAAAGAATAAGACTCAGCGTGTTTTCAAAACACACCGAGTCTATGTAACAAAAAGCGAAGCCCTCGACAAATCAACCATAAGCGAAGCCTTCGATAAATACAATCAGAATTCCAAAAAAAAAGCTATTTAAAAAAATCGTAAATTTGCACCCTATAACATAACACAAACTATGGAAATTAATAGAATTATTGAAGAATCAATTGCTGTAAAGCAAGGAATTATAGAATCTGAAGATCTTAAGAATAAAATAGAAGAAGTTACTACGCAAATGGTGGAGTGCTATAAAAATGGTGGTACTGTTTACTTTTGTGGTAATGGTGGTAGCGCTGCTGATGCTCAGCATATTGCAGCAGAATTATCGGGTCGTTTTTATTATGACCGTCCTCCTTTAGCTGCTGAAGCTTTGCATGTAAACACATCATACCTAACTGCTGTGGCTAACGATTATAGTTACGATGAAATTTATGCTCGTTATATCAGAGGTGTTATCAAAAAAGGCGATATCCTTGTGGGGATCTCTACTTCAGGAAATTCTAAGAATATTATTAAAGCTTTTGTTGCTGCAAATGGAAGAGGTGGCAAAACCGTTGCTCTTACGGGTGCTAGCGGTGGTAAAATGATTGATACAGCAGGTATTACTATTAATGTTCCTTCAAGTGATACTCCTCGTATTCAAGAATCACATATCCTAATAGGTCATATTATTTGCCAATATGTAGAATCTGAAATGTTTCCTCGATGATAACTGAAGCAATAATTCTTGCTGGTGGTTTTGGAACAAGGCTTCAAAAAGTAGTTTCAGAATTACCTAAACCCATGGCTCCAATTAATGGTCGTCCATTTTTAGAGTATCAGCTAAATTATTTATCTAATTATGGGATTAAACGCGTTATTTTTTCGGTAGGCTATCTTTCTGAAACTATAAGCGATTACTTTGGTAATAATTTCAACGGAATAGAGATTGATTATGCTTATGAAAAAAATCCACTTGGTACAGGTGGTGGTATTCTTAATGCTTTTCATAAGAGCAAAACTGATGAAGTGGTAGTACTCAATGGCGATACGCTTTTCGAAATAGATATTAATGATTTCTATCAGCAGCATTTTGCAAACAACAGCCTTTTTTCATTGGCTTTGCGTGAGTTAGATTCAGTTGATAGATACGGAAGTGTAATTACAAAAGATAGTATCATTAATAAATTTGCTGAAAAAGGTGAGTTTAAAGGCAAAGGTGTTATTAATGGTGGCGTTTACATTATTAATAAAGAATTCTTTGAGAAAGCTAATTTGCCAATGAAGTTTTCCATGGAGAAAGATGTATTTGAAAAACTACTTACAAATTTTGATTTTTATGGCTTTCCTTTTTCCAATTATTTTTTAGACATAGGCATTCCCGAAGATTATAATAGAGCACAAGATGAATTTAAAAAACTTAAGTATTAAGGATAATTGGTCAGTTTTTATTGATCGAGATGGTGTTATTAATCGCCGAATAATTGGCGATTATGTAAAACACATCGAAGATTTTCATTTTATTGATGGCTCAATTAATGCTATTGTTGGATTTCAGAAGCATTTCAAACATATTTTTATTGTTACAAATCAGCAGGGGGTTGGCAAGGGCGAGATGACGGAAGATGATTTGCATAATATCCACAACTATATGCTTGACCAAATAACTAAAGCTGGTGGTAGGGTAGATGCCATTTACTTTTGCCCAGCACTGAAAGATAGTGGTGATAAATGCCGAAAGCCTGAAATTGGAATGGCTTTGCAGGCAAAGAAAGAATTCCCAGAGATAGATTTTAAAAAGTCCATAATGATAGGTGATAGCCTAAGTGATATGGCCTTTGGTAAAAATGCAGGCATGCAAACAATATTTATTGATGCACAAGATGAGGGGATTAAACCCAAAACCGCTGATGAAATGTATGCTCGCTTGGGGAGTTTAATTACTCAATAATAAGCTTTAATTTTTTTCCTAAGCCAGCTTCTACAATTTTACGAAAAGTAGATAGCTCAACATCTGTCTTATTGTTTTCTATTCTAGAAATATAGAATCTTGATGTTCCGCTTTTACTTGCAAGTTGTGCTTGAGTTAATCCTGCATTTTTTCGAGCACGTCTTATCATTGTGCCAAATCTAGAGGATAACTCTGGTTCAAATACTTTGCTATATTTATATAGAGTTATTGGGTCAATCTCATAAGGATGAGACTCTTCTTTTCCGTCCTCATTTAATAAACTTAATTGTATGTTACTCCACGAAAGTGTTTGATTTCTTAGTTCTACCTTATTGAACTCAACTAAATTAAGAAGAGGATATTCAACGTCTGATTTTTGAATATTCCATTCTTCAAATATTTCTTGAAAATCAATTTTTCTTGATTCTCCATTATTGAACATGCAAATAAGCTCAAAGCCATTTATATTTTCTATTTTGAGAATTCTAGGGGTCTTAATGTTTTTTCTCATAGCCTTGGATTTAATCGTTTAAAGTTTTCTAATAGAATATCTTCTCTTCCTTTTGCCCATTTTATTACCTTTTTTCTTTGGGTTTTAGGCAATTCTCCTTGATATGTCTCTAATGTGCTAATAATAATTAATTCTTCGTATTCTGCATAAATAGCATGAAAATGTGGCGGTGGATGTTCTCTAGAGTATACATCTATTTTTATAGAATCAATTATTGATATAGTTGGCATTATATTGTCTAATTAGGCAACAAAGGTAGCTATAATTTTGTAAATGGGGTTTAATTTTTTACAAACAAAGATTTAAACACCTGTTCCAAGGTGCTATGTCCTACAATCTGAATTTTAAAATTCTTTTGATGAATTCCTTTTAGGCTATATTTTGAGATATGAATTTTTGAGAATCCTAGTTTTTCTGCCTCACGAATTCGTTGGTCGGCATGATTAACGCTTCTAATTTCGCCACTAAGACCAACCTCCGCAGCAAAGCATACATTATCTTCTATTGGCATATCGTAATTTGACGAAAGTATTGCACTTATTACTGCCAAATCAATGGCAGGATCGTCGACCTTTATTCCTCCAGCAATATTTAAAAATACATCTTTGGTGTTGAGTTTGAAACCAGCCTTCTTCTCCAAAACAGCCAATAGCATATTTAGTCTTCGAGTATCGAAACCCATTGCGCTACGCTGTGGAGTTCCATATACAGCAGTACTTGCAAGAGCTTGCACCTCAATAAGCATAGCTCGCCCACCTTCCATAGTTGCAGAAATTGCCACTCCGCTACTTTGCTCATCGCGCTGCGATATTAATATTTCTGATGGATTTGATACTTCACGCATTCCGTTGGAGAGCATTTCGTAAATTCCTAATTCCGAAGTAGAGCCAAAACGGTTTTTAAGAGAGCGCAAAATTCTATATCCATAATTTCTATCTCCTTCAAATTGTAATACTGTATCTACCATATGTTCAAGTAGTTTTGGACCGGCAATACTGCCATCCTTGGTAATATGACCAACAATAAAAACTGGAATATGGCTTTCCTTGGCAAAGCGCTGAAGCTCTGCTGTGGTTTCTCGAATTTGAGTTATGCTACCTGCAGTATTATCAATTCGCTCCGACATTAGCGTTTGTATGGAATCAATTACTAATATATCTACCTTATCCATATTGGCAAGATGATGGAAGATACTTTCGGTACGAGTTTCGTTAAGAATGTAGCAATGCTCGTTTTCAATTCCAATTCTGTCGGCACGCATACGTATTTGCTGCTCACTTTCCTCACCAGATATATAAAGTATTTTAAGATTTTTGGCTTTAATGGCAACCTGAAGCAATAGAGTGGATTTTCCAATACCAGGTTCTCCACCAAGTAAAACTAAACTTCCTCGTACTAATCCACCACCAAGAACTCTGTTTAGCTCCTGATTGTGCATATCAATTCGGTCTTCGGATGTATGTTTTAACTTATGTATTGGCTGAGGAACTTTTTTGGTATTTTGCGACTCCTCTTTTTTCCATTTAGGAGCTGTCTCTATACGTATTGTTTCTTCCACAATAGTATTCCATTCGCCACATGCTGAGCATTTACCCATCCACTTAGCGTACTCATTACCACAGCTTTTACAAAAAAAACTCGTTTTACTTTTTACCTTTGCCATTATATAATATTGTTTGAGCGAAGATAGTGAAAAGTCCTGATAGCTATCGGGAGATGAATTAATAATTAGGAATGGAGAATTAGGAATTAAAAATTAGCCTGTTTGACGATAGTCAGGGAATGGGTAATTAGTAATATTCAATCTTATATGAAAAAAAGTTCTGTCGTTATCACCATATTTTATAGTAATAACAACAGAACTTTTTGTATTAATGAGATTTTATTAAAATCTCTATTTACTAATAATCATCTTCCTGGTTAGTCTTTGATTATCAAATATTACTGTATAATAATAAACACCATTTGCTAAATCCTTTGTATTAATTTCGATGGTATTACTACCCGTAAAGCTTGAGTGTTGTTTAGTATAGATTACTTGCCCAAGAGTATTTCTGAGGTTAAATTCAATATTGCCATTATGAGGAATTATATAGCTAATTTTGATAATTCCATGAGCAGGATTAGGTCTATTTTGCGACAGTACAAACTCCAAATCATCGGTATTGTTTATCGAAACTCCAACAAATGGCTGACAATTCAATCCAAAGTTCTTTATAACTCCATAAATATCAACAGGGCTATAAATACTAGTGGTATCTTCACCTCCCCATATTTGTTGTTTAAAAACCTCTATTATTCCAGCATCTATATTAGCTGTGGAAGCTACAAAAGTTTTGCAATAATCATCATTCTGAGGATATGCATCATTACTTAGGTTTGTTCCAGAGCAGAGATTAAAGCTACTACTTGCTATTTGAATACTAGTTTGACTAAAGGTAAACGATTCAGTAGCATTTGGAGTTAAACTTCCTGATGATGGAGTGAAGGTTTCTGTTATAACAGCTCCATTATCAAGCTTATACCATACAGGGAAAGAGCCTTGAGCAGTTGTTCCATAATTATGCACAGCGACACTAACATTAGTAATATCTCCAATTTGTACATTTGATAAATTAGTAATATTAGTAATCCCCACATCAATAGGTTGAGCTGGTATGGTTAATTCAAAATCATCAATTGCCCATCCATCATAATTATTGCTGCTAGCATTAGCAAAGAATACGTAGCGAAGTTGTAATGTAGTAGTGTTTTGAAATTCCCCATTTAGGAAATCAAAATCGAAAGTAGATTGAATCCAACCTCCACTATTGCCAGTCCACTTATGTGTACCGCCAGTTGTACTATTATACCAGTTAGTAGCTCTTAGGTCGGTTGCATATCCTAAAGTAACCCATGTACCACCGTTCTTTTGATACTGAATAAATGCACCATCATTTGAATTTTCGGTAATATAATAATGCCAAAATTTAAGATAAGCGGTGTCAATATTGCTAGTAATAATAAATTTTGGAGAGTAGAGATATTGCATAGAAGTACCACTATAGTTTCCGCTCAAATTTGTTGCCCAAACATTGGATGGACTATGAGCATAGTTTATGGATGTCATGCTTGGGAAACCTCTTTCCCACTGATTGCTAATAGTATCGTCCATCCATAGATTTGCACCTTCAAAATCATCGGAATACGATAAATTCACTATTGCTTCTTTAAATACATTAGTACATCTATTATCGTTAAAAGTATTGCTATCTCCAGCCAAAATTGTTTTAGCACAAATATTATTCATTCCATCAGAAATAGATATATTTCCTAAAGGAACATCAACATAATTGCCTTGGTTTATACTAGTAGAATTAAAGGTTATTATTGTTGGGGGATTATTATTTACAGAGTAACTTATATCCACTGATGTAATAAGATCAGTACCATAATTATGAACCCTTACTGTTACTGGAACTGCCGAAGCGGTAGTTAAAGAATTAGGTGTTGTGATTTTTGATATACTTGCATCATGAGATATTGTATTTGCTAAATATACAGGGTAATCCTCAGTTTCGCCATAGCTATAAGTGCCACAAGGCTCTACAGAAGAAGCTGTTCCATTACGAACAGCAACTACACGCATTCGTGTTAAACCAAGTGCAACATTAGAAGGAACGGATACACTACCATATGCCATTGCTGCATAATTTGAACTTGCATTATTATAAGGTAAAGCTGCAGCTTGTTCTGTACTAGCATCAAATACTCCATCTCTATTGTAATCAATATATATTTTTATAAAACCTCCACTTGGAGTTGTTGATGCAGAATTGATTTTTATAGAAAAAGAGAAGTTACTTCCTGGGCTTAAAGTTCCAGGGTTAATGTTTGTATAATCAGTATATAGTTTGTTAAATGGGCTTGGCGATGTATTATTTATTCCACCTATAGTTACATTTTCAATATCGTGATATGTGTTGTAATCTGCCGAAGATACACAGTATGACGGGCTAATATTAGCAACAAACTCTTCGTAATTATTATTTAAACTTGTGGTATCGCACATTAAACCTGTGCTAAGCTTTACATTATATTGACTACCGATATTACTAAAATCTGCTTTTGTATTAAAAGAATAAACTGTAGAGCTCGATGCTGCTACTGAAACACTTTCTGTAATTATTGCACCACCATTTATTTGGTAACTTATAGGGATATTTGTTTGATCAACATTACCATAGTTTTGCACTTCTGCAATAATGGTTTCGTTAGTTCCCATATAAATTGAACTAATAGGCCCTACTAAATCCGAAGCGCCAACATCGCAAGCCGAAAGTGGCAATACTGTAATGTTTACAGGAGTTCTAGTACTTTGACAAGCATTACCTGAAATTAATAATTTCATATTTGGTCTAATACTACTACTAGTTCCTGATGTAGAACCACATACTCCTGTATTGTCAGCATAATAGTATTTTACAGAAGTAAACGAAGTGGCTGTTCCATTTACTGAAGCGTTTCCACTACCTATATATCCTGTGTTTTGAGAACAAACTTGAACAATAACATTACTTGTTCCATCCCAAATAAATGGAGTAGAAAAGACGTGATTATTCCACCCACTAGTAGGCTGATAACCTGATGTGTTAGAGTATACTGTTGTAAGTCCTGTTTCGTAGGTTGATAAAATCGTTTGTGAGGAATTTCCTAGCTTTAATTCAAAATTTTGAAGATTAGGACAAGCGTTTGGTGTAGAAACATCAAAAGCTAATTCAGAAATTGGTCCAGCACTGGCTCCTTGAGCAATTAATTCCGAAGCATGGATTAGGTATTGTTCTTTATTTCCCCAATAGTAATTAGCATAAGGACTAGGGTATGAAGTTGAGCTGTTTGATATTGTTCCTGTTCCTATGGTTGAAGTGGCAGTAGGTGCTCCACTAGATGAAACTGCCCAGAATACCGTATCATGAAAATTTAACCAAGGAGTAGTATATGGCGAACCTCCAAAAATAATATTAGTTGATTGCGAATCTTCGTACCATAATATACTATCGCCAGGTGCATTATTTGCAATTAATGTTGCTGGACTAGCGAAGGGAATTATTACTGGATTTACCACGGTTGGTGGAGATGGTATATGGAGCGATTCTACAAAAGTAGATGCACTATCATTATAAGCTACATTATCACCGATAAAGTTAATCCAAGCTTTAATATTATAAAGCGAATCCATAGTATTATTACTACCAACATATACCAAACTACTGAATTGATACCATACCGTATCACCTGGTGCCACCATCTGTGTAAAAGTTTCGGTGATAGGAGATAATGAATTACTTTGATAACTAATTGTAGTTGGGTTTGTTTGCCCAACAGCATTAATAGTATCAACACCAATATTGGTTAGCTGTACTATTATGGTATCGTAATTCATTCCACAATACTCATTAATATCTTGTAGTCTTAATAGCTCAGCGTCCTTTGTTGGTTTTCCATAATATGTAATACATGCACTATCGTTTATGGTGTTTAAATCCGAACTCAAACTAGAATATGTGCAAAGAGTGCTTATGCCAGCAGGGCTATTGAAAGAAGCTAATGTTATAGTGTCTCTTTGGAAAGATAGCAAGGTGTCGTTATAGTTGTAGACCACAGCCGCGCCTCCATTTACACTATATAAAATATCAAAGGATGTTAAAGTATCAAAGCCGTAGTTTTTCACTACAACAATAGGTGTAATACTAGCTCCTTCATTGGATGTGTCAGCAATATTATATACTTCCTGAACCCCTGCGTCATATTGTATAAGAGGTACAATAATAATAGTGTAATCTTCGGTTTCGCCATAGGAATACATACCACAAGCCTCTACACTTGCATTGTTTGTACCAGCACCTTCTCTTCCAACAACTCGCATTTTATGAATGCCCGCACTAGCATTTGCAGGTACAGTAAATGTTGATGTAGCAGTAAATGTACTGCTTGCAGAACCAAAGTTTCCAATCTCTTCACCACTATCTTCAAAGTCGCCATCATTATTAAAATCTATCCATGCTTTAGCACCTTTTAAATAATTACTACCACAGGTTCCTATGGTTACGCTTATTTGATAATCTATGCCCTGAGCTAATACTGTTGACATTGTTGAAAAATTGCTGTAAGTAGAACAACCATCAGCGGTTGTATTATTATTTATACCTTCGAGTATTACTTCGTCAATTCTTGAATCACCGGCAGATGTTGCATACGAATCACAATAAATCAATGAATCATTGGTGATTACCGTTACAACGGAATCGTTATTATTATCGGAATCGTAACTAAGGTGTGTATATACTTTGAAATCATATGAGCCAAACTGACTCAAGTTTATTGTTTGACCAAAAGTAAATATAGCAGTTTCGCCAGAGTTTAATGTTTGAAATAAAGTATCATATACTATTGCTTGTGTGTTTAGCTGATAAGCCAATGGTATAGTATCTTTTGCAATAGCTCCATAATTAGCCACCTCTACTTGCACATTTGTATTTGAATTAAGATAATACCCACTATTTGGAGATTGTAATTGTATAATACTAAGGTCGTTCTGTGGAATATTGTTTATATTTACAGTAAGAGGTACCAATATACTATGGCAACCAGAATTAGGTTGATAGCCCATAACAAGGTCTGCATTTATAGTACCGAAAGATGCTACTGTAGGAGAAATAACTTGCCAATCGGCGGCTGTATTATTATCTGATATTGTACGAATAGCTCCAGGGTGTGAAACTCCTCCTAATAAATCACCCGAAAAATCGGATATTGTTACTGGGCTTGTGCTTGGGAATAAAGCTCCATTTGAAGCAAAGGCATCAACTACATTGCCAGTATTATCGGTTAGCCAATACGATACTAATGTGCTTGAAGAAATGTTAATATATGGAGCATAATACATATTATTACCCGCTGGGCCGCTTGGTAAACCCGACCCGTAAACCACCAAAACAACACTTCCCATTGCGATATTTGTATTTGCAGGAAAGGTATATGATACTGTAGTAGAGGAAACGTTAATATTTATTGTGTAGCCTGATAAATCGCCATTTGAGTTTCCTAAATTTGAAATCTCTATTCCGTCGAAATCAGATGTCGGTAAATATGCAGGGTATGGATTTGTTGCGCCAGAAGCTGTTTTATACTGCACTGTTTCTGTAAGTTTAATATTGGCATTACCACTTGTTGCGCCTACCCAATAAGCGGTAGTATCGTATAATATTCCTGTATTATACCATCGCTCGGTTGACAGTTCGTTAATAGCAGCATTTGTTTCATACCAAATTAAGCTATCAGGAGATGTGGCAGTAATGCTCACTGAGTCGCCATAAGAAATTAACGTATCTGATACTATAGGTGATAAAGGCGCATATTTAGAATTAATATCTATATGTGCAGAATCATTATTTGTTACAGGGTCGGATTGTAGATTTACCCATGCGCTGACATTAAATACGGAGTCTTGCCCCGATGCATAAACATCTAAATCAGCAAGAGTAGCAAATGAGTAGATTAAAGTATCTCCTGTTGCTATAGGGTTGCTAATTGTTTCTGTTACTATTGTAGAAGTAGGAGATAGCCTATACGATGCTGTAAGGTTTCCATTAATATCTACATTTCCTAAATTTTTGATTGTAATTTTTATGGTTTCATCGGATAAACCACAACCTTCACCCATGTCTGCAATATTAACAATTGAAGCATCCCAAGGTGATGGATCAAATTCATCAGCACCAATATCAGGTGTGCTAGCATTTCGTATGTCACCGTCAATATCAGTTGTAATACCTCCTATTGCTATTGCAGTGCCATTCATTGCGTTATTTACAATATGTATATCGGTAGAACTTACAAAATAAGGGTTTATATTTATTGAATTAGCTTCACTAGTTTTTGTTTGCCATTCTGCAAAATCAACGATATCATTATCTAAAAATGCAAATTGAGGAGCATTATTATTCCATAAATCATTATGGTGGTTTGTCCATTGATTTGTATCCACATTATTTATAGAGTATATATACCCATTGGCATTATTTGCAAAAATATTATTTACAATATTAATATTCTGTGTAGAATTTGCTGATGTGGCAGTAAGATTTATTGGTGAACTAACAGGCTGATTACCAATTATATTTACGGTATTGAAATAGGCGTTTACATTGCTAGTGTTATAAATTTCTATACCCGAACTATTATCTGGTAATTGTGTATTTACATGAATTTGAATAAAATTATTAGAAATATTCGCAGGATTAGCAATGTCAAAACTACATTGATCTAAGTTTATTCCCTTTGCCATTTCTGATACTGTAGAATATATTTCGTTATTAGTGATTTCTACATTTCCAGTATTATTCTGCAAATTAATTCCAAAAAATAGGCTTGCATTTTCTAAAATATTAGCATTAATAATATTTGAGGAGATTGTTGCAGATTCTGCGTACTTGAGTGATATTGCTGCTGTAAACACACCATTGATTTCATTACCACTAATATCCCAGTTTAAGCCTTGTGTATCGGCATATAGATTAATGGCATTCGAACCATTAATCATACTATTATTGCTAATGTTGATATTATTGCCCATATTACCAATAATAAGAGACTTATTATCATCAGTAGTATCTGCAGAAATTGTGTTTTTAATAATATTGTTGTTTATAGTAATATTATTGATATCATTTATAAAATCAAACACTCTAGAGTAAGTGCTATCCATAGCCTCAAAGGTCATATTGCTAAATGTAATATTAGAAACGCCATCAACTTTCACCACATAATTATTATTAGTATCAGTAGCGAGATGTTTTATAATAACAGTGGAACTATCTCCCGATACCGATTGAAAACTCACTGTATTTGTTGACGAAATGCCCAATATGTTTTCAATTAATATTTGCTCAGTATATACACCATCATTTACATTGAAGGTAACAGCAGAGCTTATTCCACATTGGTCAAGAGCAAGAATTGCCTCAGCAAAATCACTAAAGTCAGCGCCAGCACCACCAATGGTATAAGCTCCCGATAAACTACTTGCACAGCCATAGAAGCTATATTCTGCCGAGTCATTAATTATATTTATATCCACAACACCATTTGGCATTTCTGACCAAGCAATAATAGTATGACCACCAATAGTAGATGTTAAAGTGTCGAGTATTATTGGCGACATTATACCATCAGGTAAAATAGAATCTATGGCAGATAATATATATGGTGTTTGGTTTACGCCATCATAAGTCCAGCTTATTTGTGCATTTCGTATGGTGTCAACACCATAGTTTTTTAAATCTACTTTAACTTCAAAATCCTGACCAGCAATAACTCCTGTAGTAGGATTTAGAATATTCATTACGCCCAAATCATTGGTAAGCTGACTGCTACCAGTTATATTGAGCTGTATATTTGGACGATTGCTTTGCAGGCTTCCTCCTGTTAATGAGCAACCTGTACCATTGTCCATCATATTACCCCAAGTTTTTCCTGCAGCAGCTGTTGCATATACTAATGAGTTTGATGAATATGATGTATTATCAAAACAAACCTCTATTATTAAGTTACTTACTCCATCCCATAAAAAAGGACTTGCAAGGTTTATTGTTTGCCAGCCTGTAGTAGCTACGTTATAAGCCGAATTAGTATATACGGTTGTAAAGCCACTTTCAAACCCAGTTAGTGAATTCAAAGAGCTATTTTTCATTTTTACAGAAAAACTATTCATTGCCTGACCGCCAATACTACTAACATTAAAAGCTATACTTGTAATAGGTCCAGCAGATGTGCCATTAGCAGAAATTTCTGCTGCGGTATAAATAAACTGCGATCGTGCATCGTGGTAATATGTATAAAAAGGAAATGAACTGCTTGATGTTCCTGTGCCAATTTCGGCAATACCACCTGACGAGTATTTTGTCATATAGCTTATGGTTGCAGTAGAATCAACATTATGTATAAAAGAACCATCGTATGCTTTTACATAATAACTGGTAGTGCGCCCAAATCCATAAAAAGGTATCTGACAACTAAAAGTGTCAACAGTATTTGGGTCGTAAGTCATAAGGATAGTATCCTGTTGGCCAAATGGCATAGAGCTAACAATACAATATGCAGAATTTATACCCGAAAGGTCACTAATAGATGCCTTAACTGTAACCGGATTGTCTGAATATACTGTGTCAATAGGGAAGGGGGAAACCAATGCTACCGATGGAGGAATCATTTCTGAAATAGAGGCGTTTACTATAATATTATCCAAAAACCATCCTGCTCTACCAACAGCGCCATTGCCGTTACCATCAACTACTTTAAATCTTATTTTTACATTTGCTGAGTTCTCTGCCAAATTCGAAATATCAAAACTTTCCGATTTCCACCATGCTTGTGTTGGCATTGTTGGACCTGTAGGATCCCAAAAAGTGCCATAACTTGTTTCGTTAAATGCATCACCAATGTATCCAAATACCGCCGTTCCTAAATAATTACTCTGTACCACACGTTGCCATGTTACACCATTATCGTTTGACACTTCAATAATTGCACTATCACCAAACTGAAGTTTACATATTTGATCAAAATCTAAATATACAGCATAAAG
>NIUZ01000190.1 GCA_002254285.1 Bacteroidetes bacterium 4572_112
AACTGAAACTACAATTGCTGAAGTAGGTAGAGCTTTACTAAATTACGGCGACAACGGATACATTCTTCCTTTCGAGGTTATCAGTATTCTGTTACTTGCTGCAATGGTAGGAGCTATCGTAATAGCAAAGACTTATAATAAGAAATCTAACAATTAAAATAAACAGATATGATATTAGGAGTTAGCATTTATGAAGTCTTAACCTTAAGCACAATAATCTTCTTTATTGGTGTATTTGGTTTCACGACTCGAAAGAACCTTATAGCAATGTTAATGTCTGTAGAATTAATTCTTAATTCGGCAGCAATAAACTTTGTAATTATAAATAAGTATCTGTACCCCGAGCAACTTGAAGGTGGAATTTTCTCACTTTTCATTATTGCCATAGCAGCAGCTGAAACAGCACTTGCACTTGCTATCATTATTAATCTTTACAGATTAGTGATGTCACTTAAGACAGATGAATTAGAAACTATGAAATACTAAATATGATGGACATAGGATATTATTCAGCTTTAATAGTTTTGCTTCCCTTGGCAATGTTCATGTTTTTGGGCGCAAACTACAAACGACTTAAAGAGCCTCTTTCTGGTATAATCGGAACAGCAGGAATCTTTACCATTGCAATGCTTTCATTTTATACCGCATGGAGTTATTTCTACGGTGGAATGGAAGGAGCAAAAATTGATGGGGTTTACCAAAAGGTATATCTAATTAATTTTGATCAATGGTTACACTTTACTGACAAATTAAGCATTGGCATGGGTATTATGATTGACCCAATTGGTGCTGTAATGCTTATTGTTGTACCACTTATTTCGTTAATGGTACATATATATAGTATTGGTTATATGCACGGTGAGCCTGGTTTCACACGCTTTTTTGCATACCTTTCGTTATTTACATTCTCAATGATGGGATTAGTACTTTCTACTAACCTTTTCCAAGTTTACATATTCTGGGAGATGGTGGGAGTTAGTTCTTATCTACTGATTGGATATTACTATAACAAACCTTCGGCAGTACTTGCTTCCAAAAAGGCATTTATTGTAAACCGCTTTGCCGATTTTGGCTTCCTAATGGGAATCCTTATTATGGGTTACTATGGCGAAAGTTGGGATTTTAAAGTTCTAACAAGCCTTGAGCACATTGAGCATCTTCAATCAATGTTTGTTGGTGGATTTTTAGGAGTATCGATTATCACTTGGGCATTAATTCTAATTTTTATGGGCGGTGCTGGTAAATCGGCAATGTTCCCACTACATATTTGGTTACCAGACGCAATGGAAGGTCCAACACCAGTATCAGCACTTATTCACGCTGCTACAATGGTTGTTGCGGGAGTTTTCCTTGTGGCTCGTATGTTTCCAATGTTCTGGTTTATGGACGACGGACTCGCACTAGATGTAGTAGCATGGGTTGGAGCTTTCTCTACCATATTTGCTGCTGTAATTGCATTTACACAATACGATATTAAACGAGTGCTTGCTTTCTCTACCATGTCGCAAATTGGTTATATGATGCTTGCTCTTGGTGTATCACAATATGATGGACATGATGGCCTAGGTTTTATGGCTTCAATGTTCCACCTATTTACTCACGCAATGTTTAAAGCATTACTTTTCTTAGGCGCAGGTTCTATTATCCACGCTGTTCACTCTAACTATATGCAAGATATGGGTGGACTTAGAAAGTATATGCCAATTACACATATCACCTTCCTTATTGCTGCACTAGCAATATCCGGTATTCCTCCTTTTGCAGGATTCTTTAGTAAGGATGAAATATTAGCAGCAGCTTTTGAGCATAATATGCCAGTATTTATTATTGGTTATGTGGTTGCCGGAATGACAGCCTTCTATATGTTTAGACTTTACTTCCGCATACAGCACGTTTCAGATCTGCTTTTGGAATTTTCCACAAATGGGCATTCAACAAATTCTATATTGATGAAGTTTATATGTTTGTTACAAAGAAAATAATCTTCCAAAGAATTTCTGCTCCATCGGCTTGGTTCGACAAACACGTGGTTGATGCTACAATGAACGGCGTTGGTAACGGTACCGTTTGGATTTCAGATAAAATTAAAGGTTTACAATCAGGTAGAGTTCAAGACTATGCCATGTACTTCCTCGGTGGAGTGGTTGTAATTACTGGTATTTTTTGGTATATGTTTAATTAATAAATAGAAAAGAAATTATAACATGGACATATTAACATTATTCGTCGTAGTACCATCTCTTACAGTGATTGCACTGATGCTCTCAAAAGGCATAAAGCAACACAGAGTGGTAGCAGCAATAGGAGGAGGAGTTCAAGCCATTATGGCATTCCACCTTTTATGGAAATTCCTTCAAGATAGAGCAGCAGGTGCAGCAGACATCATGCTTTATAAAGTTGATTATATGTGGTTCGAACCACTTAACATCCACTACTCTATCGGAGTAGATGGTATATCAGTACTAATGATTATGCTTACTTCCATAATTGTACTTACGGGTACATTTATATCATGGAAAGTAGATGATCTTCCAAAAGAATTCTTTATCTCGCTAATTATTTTAGCAACAGGAGTTTATGGATTCTTTATTTCTGTAGATTTATTCACAATGTTCGTATTTTACGAAATAGCAGTAATTCCAATGTACCTTCTTATTGGTATTTGGGGAACTGGTCCAAAAGAATATTCTGCAATGAAGCTTACACTGATGCTTATGGGTGCTTCGGCATTACTATTAGTAAGTATCTTCGGTTTATACTTCAACTCACAAGGAGGAATAGAAGGCGCTCAGCTTACTTTCAATATTTTCGAAATTCAAGGAAATATTCCTGTAGACGCGCAAGCGATATTCTATCCACTAGCATTTATTGGATTTGCAGTAATCGGAGCTTTATTCCCATTCCATACTTGGTCTCCTGATGGTCACGCTTCGGCGCCAACAGCAGTATCGATGCTTCACGCTGGTGTACTTATGAAACTTGGTGGATATGGTGTATTCCGTATAGCAATGTATCTAATGCCAGAAGGAGCTCACATTTGGAGCGAATTCTTCATTATACTTGCTGTAATAGGTGTCTCATATGGTGCAATTAGTGCTGTTAGTCAAACCGACCTTAAGTATATCAACGCATACTCCTCAGTTTCTCACCTTGGAATGGTTCTTTTAGGCCTACTTATTTGGTATGATTTACGGCAGAACACATACTCGAATAGTTTCCAAAATGGGTGGTATTATGACCATAACCCCAGTAATTGGTGCTTTATATGTAATTGCAGGTATGGCTAACCTTGGTTTACCAGGTTTCTCAGGCTTTGTTGCAGAAATGAGTATTTTCTATGGTGCTTTTGAGCATCCCGATTTATTTCACCGTGTGGTTACTGTAATCGCTGTATCGTCAATTGTTGTTACAGCAGTATACATACTTCGTGTGGTTGGTAAAATGCTTATGGGACCAACAATGGCAGAATATGCTGACCTTCCTACCATTACTTGGTATGAGCGTGTTGGTACATTTACCCTAGTGTTTTTCAGTGTTCTTGTTGGAGTTTTCCCATTTTTCTGGGGAGATATAATTTCAGAGGCTGTACACCCATTTATTCAAGGAATCTTAAACGCTTATTAAATTAGAGATATGAATTTAGAAACTTTTTTAATAATGAGACACGAAATCGTATTGGCGATTATCATTCTCGTATTGCTTTTAGTTGACGTTTTTGTCAAGCCTGAAAACAAGAAAATAGTAAATACTATTGCTGTAAGTCTTTTTGCAGTTCACACAATTATAGGTCTTTTACCTCTTAACTCTGGTGAATTATTTGGTGGCATGTTTACCACTACTCCACTTACAGTATATTTCAAAAGCATACTTAATGTTGGAGTATTATTAATCTCAATGATTTCAGTATCGTGGGTAAACAAGAAAATGCTTCCTCTAAATAAGGTTACTGAGTATTATGTATTAATGTTCTCTTCACTTTTGGGAATGTATTATATGATTTCTTCAGGAAACTTCCTTATGATGTATCTTTCATTAGAATTAGCAACATTACCTGTTGCAGCTCTTGCTTCTTACGATATGCACTCTCGCAAATCATCAGAGGCAGGTATCAAAATGATACTTTCTGCAGCTTTTAGTTCAGGAATACTATTATTTGGTATCTCAATGTTATACGCAGTTAGTGGAAGTCTTTACTTCACAGAAATTGCTGCTGCTAATGTAGAACTTTCTAACCTTTCGATAATGGCATTGGTAATGATATTTGCAGGTTTCGGCTTCAAAATATCATTGGTACCATTCCACTTCTGGACAGCAGATGTTTACGAAGGTGCTCCTACTCCGGTAGCAAGCTTCCTTTCTACAATATCTAAAGCTTCAGCAGTATTTATATTCATGACAGTATTATTTATCACCCTTCGTGATTTGCAAGCTGTATGGACTTATGCACTTTACGGTGTTGCTATTGTAACAATGGTGATTGGTAACTTCTTTGCACTTCGTCAAACAAATGTACAAAGAATGATGGCATTTTCGTCAGTTGCACAAGCTGGTTTCATAGCAATGGGTATGATTGCAGGCGATAATTTCTCTGTTTCGGCAGTGGTTTACTTCCTTGCTATATATATTGTATCTAATATTGCAGTATTTGGAGCTATTCAAGCAGTAAGAATTCAATCTGGTAAAACCGAAATTGACGATTATAACGGACTTTACCGTACAAATCCTTATATTAGTTTGGTACTTATGATGGGTCTTTTCTCATTGGCAGGTATCCCTCCTATTGCAGGTTTCTTTGGTAAATTCTTCCTTTATACTTCGGCAGCAGGCCAAGGTTATTATTGGTTAGTATTTATTGCTGTAGCTAACGTAACTGTATCTCTTTATTATTATCTAATACTAATAAGAGCATCATTCTTACGTAAGAGCGAGACTTCAATTCCATTTTTCAAAAGCGATATGTTTATGAAAGTTGGTTTGAGCTTAACAGTAGCCGCTCTATTAATATTGGGAGTTTATAGTCCATTTTACGAGTTTATCGACTCAATTAGTCAAATCATTAAATAAGAATTATTATGGCTTTAGAATATAAAAAACACTCATTTGGCAATATCGACGGTACGCAAGTTACCTTTGTTGAAACTGGCCTTACAAAAGAGCGTATGGAGTTCCTAAAGGACTTATTGGAGTTTAATAAATTCACTGTGCTTACAGTATTGGTTGAAGCTAAGGAAGAAGGTGGCGAGGCTACATTTACTCTTGGTGTTACCGATATGATGTTTAATCCTGTAATATGGGTTTACGATCGTAAGCTATGGACTCGTGATGGCAGATTAGTTACTCATGAGTACTGGAATAATGCTGGTGGTATAACCAAACCTCAGTATTGGGAAGAACGCTACGAAGACAGAGAACATACTTCTGATGTTTTCTAAATAGACATTATGACATAATATATACACCTCAGGATTTGTTTCTTGGGGTGTTTTTGGTTTAATTGAGAATTAGGAATTAGGAATGGAGATTAACGATTGAGAATTTCAGAGGTGGCTTCCGAATAAACAAATCAACAGTTAGGCAATTATACCAAATTAATACCAAAACACGCCATATAAATCGTTTATATTTCCAATAGTAATATATTGTTCTCCTCCCTTTGCGGTATATCTACCACTTACTTCAACTCAATTTGCAGTATCAGTAATGGGTTCACCTTTGGGAGATTTTATTTGT
>NIUZ01000005.1 GCA_002254285.1 Bacteroidetes bacterium 4572_112
TAGAAGTTTTAAATAAATTTAGATATCCTCTTATATTTTTAGCTGAATTTTTAGGCTTTTGTGTAACACGGGCATCCTGCCCGTAGTTTCCTTTAAGCAATAACAATCATCGGGCAGTATTGCCCGAGATACAGATAAATCTCCTCCAGAAATTTTAAATAAATATAGATATCCTCTTATATTTTTAGCTGAATTTTTAGGCTTTTGTGTAGCACGGGCATCCTGCCCGTAGTTTCCTTTAAGCAATAACTATCATCGGGCAGTATTGCCCAAGATACAGATGAATAATCTCTAGAAGTTTTAAATAAATTTAGATATCCTCTTATATTTTTAGCTGAATTTTTAGGCTTTTGTGTAACACGGGCATCCTGCCCGTAGTTTCCTTTAAGCAATAACTAAGCAATAACTATCATCGGGCAGGATACCCGAGATACAGATAAACCTCTTTTAAAAACTTAAACTAGCCACTCTAATTTTCATTCAGTAAAAATGGCAAACATTTTAATAATTTAGTAATTTAGTAATTTGATACTATAACAATTTATCAATTCCCCCAAAACATAATGATTATCACATATAAAATCCACTAAAATTACTCAACTCCCTAATTACCCAAACATTAAAGAGTTTTTATAAAATAAACAAAGCTAATATACCTACATATAGCTATTGTCCATGATTTTTACAAGCAGTTATTTTGCACGCATAAATCAAAACAATAATTATGAAGAAAATATTTTACACATTAGCAATATTAATAATTGCATCAACTGCAATTAAGGCACAAAATAATGATAGCGTGGTACAGTATCAGAATACCGCCCAGCGATTATTGAGCGCGAATAAAGGTTTCACCATTGGTGGATATGGCCAGATAGACTATAATCAGCCAATAAGTTCTAGTGAATTTAATAATGGCACTTTGGATATACATCGCTTGGTACTTTTATTTGGATATAACTTTAACGATAGACTTAAGTTTGTATCGGAAGTAGAATACGAGCATGTAAAGGAAGTCTATGTTGAGCAGGCATTTATGCAATACAAACTCAATGATTATGTAAACTTACAAGGTGGACTATTGCTTATTCCAATGGGCATAGTGAACGAATATCACGAACCACCTGCTTATAATGGTGTTGAAAGACCTATGGTAGATAAGTATATTGTTCCAACAACATGGCGCGAGATAGGTTTTGGAGTAAATGGAAACATTATTGAAGCCTCTCTTAAATACCAACTTTATGTTGTCAACGGGTTTAATGGATATGATGGTAGCAGCCATTTCAGTGCAAAAAACGGATTACGTAAAGGACGACAGAAAGGTGCTGACTCATATATTAGCGCTCCTAACTATAGTGCAAAAGTAGATTATTACGGTATTCGTGGTTTAAATATTGGATTATCGGGCTACTATGGCAAGAGTCAATCTACTGCTTATGATGGACTTGACAAAAGCGATGAGCAAGCAATAAAATCAGCGGATTCCACAGTAATAAACGTGGCTATGCTTGGTATTGATTTCAGATATCAACTTAAGGGATTAGCGCTTAGAGGTCAGTTTATTTATAGTAATTTAGGAAATACCGACCAGTATAACCAAATGCTAAACACCGATATGGGAAGTGCTATGCTAGGCTATTATGCAGAAGTAGGTTACGATGTTTTTAGCCTATCGAGTAAATTCAAAAGTCAATTGATACCTTTTGTACGTTACGAAGTGTATAATACGCAACATAAGGTAGAGGGTAATATCCAAAAGGAAGACAAGTATAATACTAGCATTATAACTACAGGTGTATCATGGAAAATGACACCACAAGTAGTAGTAAAGGCTGATTATCAATTTTACAAAACAGCAGCAGAAAGCAATTATAATCAAATGTTTAATGCTGGAATAGGAATGATGTTCTAAAACTAAAATCTCATGCGAGTAATTGCCATTATAATCATGATAGTATTTTCTCTTGCTGGCTTTGGTCAGCTGAATCGGAAAATCAACTAAATGGAAGTTTCTTTACTATTGAATCAGGAGCTTCAAGTGGTGAGCTAATTTATATAGGAAGAATTAAAAGCTGTAGATCGGGAGGCTGTTCCATTGACCGAGATACGAAGGACGATAATTACGAATACTTTGATTATATAATTGGTTTTGACTCAAATAACAAAATCAAAGGCATTAAGATTTATAGTTATCAAGCTACTCATGGTCAAGAAGTAACCGCTAGGTGGTGGTTAAAGCAGTTTTACAATCACCGCAGTAATAAAGCCTTTGAGGTAAATAAGGATATTGATGCAATATCTGGCGCAACCATATCAGTATATGCTATGGTTGATGATGTAAATTATGTAAATCAGGAGCTTCTTAAGCTACTAAAAAGTGATAATATATTATAATGATATTCTCTTAAAACAAAAAAAGCCCCGAGCAAAACTCGGGGCTTCCAATATTATGTATATAAAATATTAGAATACCATAGTAATACCAACATTTAAACCAAATGAAGAGAATGGTGCTTTTTGACGCATCATTACTGTAGCTTTAGCTGGATCATAATTTGGATTACCGAAAGTATTATCACTAGAATCATCTACCTCATCAAGGAAAGTATATTCCTTTTGACTAGTAGTCATTGCACCTAGTTGATCTTTACCATCAACATCATATTGAGTAAAAGTAGCAGAACCACTCTTGATAGACATACCAATATACTCAACTTCACCAAATAAATTCATATTATCAGTAAGTTCAAATTGGTAACCAATAGCACCTGCAAAACCTATAGAAAAAGAGCCATGAGTTTCCATCTCTGTTTCTTTCTTAAGACCCATACCCATAAAATCATCATCAACAGCAGTAATAACTGTACTTCCCATAACAGGAATAATCATACCAAAGCGACCATAAAATCCATTATCTAATTTATAAACTAAAGAAGGAATAAGACGTAAGCCATTAGACTTAGCTTCTTCTAAATAATTCTTATGCTCGTCTTTAGTTTGTGTAGCGCCAAATAAATAGCTAACACCCATTTCAACACCCATGTTATCAGTAAACATATAACCGGCTTTTAGTGTAGTATTGAATCCTTGGCCATAACTACCATAGATGTTAGTAGTTTTTGTTCCATCTACTGATGTACCATTCACTCGCTTACTAGCACCCATTCCGTAACCGACACCAAGACCAGCATAAAATTGAGCACTCATTGTAGTTGCTAAAAATAGTGCAACAACTAATAGTAAATTCTTTTTCATAATCGTAAAATTAAATTTAATTTGTTTATTTTGTGATTTGTCATAACAAATATAGTAAAATTACTGATTAGCAGCATTTATATTAGCCAACTAATTCACATAAAATTGTTAATAAATATAATTAGTGATTTAGGATGAACATATATCTACTGATATAAGGATAATGAAGAGAAAAGAAGTATTATTGAGACAAGGTAAATCGTAAGCTAATACCTGCTTTAATATTGGAGTTTGGATATTGAGACGACACAAAAGGATTATTTATTACCTGATCGTAGAAAACTTTAAAAGTTAAACTTCTGCTAAACTGATAATCTCCCGAGAAGTTAATGGACATAATACTTTGCCCTTGACTAATCTGGTCTATATCTTCAATTAGTTTACGAAGTATTGTTTTGTTTTTACGGATTGAGAAGTCTAATTTCAGATTTATATCACTCTTAAATGTTTTTGAACCTCCACCAAGTTTTAGCTTCAGAGGAACCTCCTTAAACCTATAACCTGTACCTATAATAAGTTCATCACTTTTTATCTCTGTAATCTGGTTATTAGAGAAGCTCATGGCTATATTTCTACTTTTACGAACAGCAACCTTTAGAATAAGGCTATTCTCCAAAGTCATATCAAAGTTAATAAGTGGGCTATATTGCTCATTTACGCTCACCATTGTCATATCATATTCAGGAATATAGTTGTTTCCCAACTGATCGCGGACCCAAGCCACACCATCATCACCAATCTTATAAAGTACATTATTAGTAAACGAACCTACGGTATATGTACTTGTATAAGCGTGAGTAATATTTATGGACTTAAACCACTGGGCAATAAACTCAATTTTAGTAAGCCCATTATAAGAAAAACGCCAGTTTGGAAGCGGTATTTTAGGGAAAGCTACCAATCCAATGCTATTAGGATCTTTTCCGCTATAGGCAGCAAGGAAAGAATACATCATCACCTCTCTGTTAGTTCGCGAATATCCATCAGGATACAGTATACCATTCAATGTATCAAGCTGATAAGTACCATCCCATTTACGAGTTCCGCTATTGGCTAATCGCTCGGCTATTGGAAGCAGGAATTGTTTGAAATTTTCGAAAGTAGCATTAGTATAAGTTTTTTCATCATCCTTAACAAAACTTGTACGCCAAGTATTATACGACATAGAGAACGAACCCGAAACCGTAGGAGTATATGAGGCGTAGTTTTGCGATAAGGTATCATATCGCCAATACTCTTGGGCAATTTCAGAATAATTTCTTAAGAAAGTAAGCTCTATTTTCATGCTTGGAATAGGCTCTATGGAAATACGTCCATTAATATTTGAAGTATGCTTTCGTATTGTAGGATTATTAAGTTTCTGACTTTCGGTAATCCAACCATTTTGCGCTGCTCGCTCAGCAATATTTATTTGCTTACCAAATATAAAGTCCCATCCTGGAGCATATTGATTATTCCAGCTAGCACCCAATGCACCAGGGTTTTGGTTAAAACCTGGCAATAATGTTCCGTTTGATTCTGTATAAGAAAAGTTAGCACTACGCACCATCATCATAACCCTTAATGAAGCATCAAGTATAATCTTTCCCCAGTTTTTATTCGCTTTTTTTATTGAATCTTGCTCAGCTGTAGGTATATTCATTTTAAAAGAATTACGACTTGCCATTCCTCTAGAGCTTCCTTTTTGATTAATCTTTTTCAAATAATCAATCTTATTATAAAGGCGAGTAAGGTTTCCTGTTACATTAACTTGTATTTTATTAGAATTCTCAATTGTATTTCCCAAAAACTGAGTAGAAAGAGGAGCTGCTGTCCAACGATACATACCACCATATCGCGTTGTAAGATTTATCCAGCTCAAAATTGGAATTTTATTTATCGGCACGGCATAATTCACATTATAACTTTGGTTAAAATTAGTAGTTCTACCAAAATCAGCAATATTTTGCCATACGGTATCCCTATACTCATGCCAGCCACTAGAGTTTTTATCAACCAAGCCAGCAGGCTCATCAATACGCGCTTGCACATTGGCCTTATAATCAAATTTCAAGCTTCTACTAAAGTCGTAACGCAAATCGTAATTTCTGGTCCAGCTAAATGTCTTTACATAGGTTGGGTTTATTATTATTAGCGATCGGGTTTTTTTACGCATCAAACTCTCATTATATAATCTATCGACATTGGTACGGAAACCAATTTGCTTAGGCAATAAGTTGAAATTAAAATCACGAATAAGTCTAAGGCTCTTATACTTACGCAAAAATTTACTCTTTGAAAAAGGTTTGTAATTTTTAGGTTTCTTAGTAAAAGTATAGCCTATTGCACCTTTATACTGACGCTTATCATCATATTCAATATCAATATTACTACGGTACTGTTGCGAATATTGATAGGTAAAATCAAAGTTCTCGACATCATAAATATGAGGTTTACCAGATGTACCGGTACGCATTTTCTTCACATTCATAAGGTTAAAACTGGTGCGCTTGGTATAGTCAGTAGAAATTAATCGTACCGAATCGCGCTCAGCTTTAGTTTTAAAAGTTGCAAGATCATCCTCGTATTTTATATCTGGATTTACTGGATTAAATTCTGGGTCTTTAAAAGTTTCACTAACATCAAAGTGCATTGGAATACGTATTCCTGATTTCTCAGGGAAGAATTTACCAAGCTCCAAATTAGTAGCAAAATCGTAACCATAAATATTTTCTTGCTGACGCTCGTTTACTTTTTGTTCAATGGAACCAAAGCCTGCAGTACTAATATTACCTGCCAAAACTACGTTTCCTAAATCAGCAAGGTCAGCAGCAATTACAGTATTTGCAGCCCATCCTCCCGACTCATCAAAATCTGTAACCCTAAGTTCGTTCACCCAAATTTCAGCACATTTGTCAAGGCCATCATCCATTGCGCTTCCGGGTATTGCTTTAGGATTTCTAATACCAATCATAATGGTTTTTACAGCACTTAATGTAGGCGTACCAACAATGGTAATTTTATTTTGCCCATCAATTGCAATAAAAGGGGTGTTCATACTAATATTACCATTAGGATTCTCACGAATAGCAATATTACGTGCTTGCTTGGCATTTAATAATTTCTGAAGTTCAAGGTTTATTTCATTTTCTGAAGGCCAAATATCGTTTTCATCTGTAGTATACCAAGGTGTTAGCTTAAGAGGTATTTCGTATTCGTAATAGTTTTCTGTAAAATCCGTTCCCAAACGAATAAAGAAATGTAGGTCGCCATCCTGCAAAGGCTTATTTGCGTATGCTTCCTCAGCATGGATAAACATATTCAGTTTTTTATATCTACGAAAATCAAAATCAGTAGTTTTATATGCTGCACGAGCATCTCCATCTTGCAAATTACAAACTTTAAGAACAACACTCTGCTCATTCATTTGCGAAGTTCGTGCTGGATTATATGCTAGCTCTCGTTCAATACCGGGAGGTAGAACATAAGGAATAGGGCTTCTTTTTCCGTTTTCTTCAATATTTACTCTAGTTACATCAAAGCTTGTAGCTCCATTGCCATTGCCTGGCAAATAATCTCCAGGAGATAATAACTCATCACCATATTTACGCCACTCATTGCGTATAAGCTCTAAAGTAGCAAAACGAAGTACTGCCTTTTCCGAGAAATTTTTCATAAACATACGCATGAAACGTATTGATGTAAAATCTTGAATTTGACCAATTACTTTATCTGGCTCACTAACCGGAATCCTAAATTGATACCACTTTACATTTGCAGTAGTACCATTCTTAAGCTTTACATTTGCTTCGTAAATATCAGAAATATAATTTTCGCCCTGAACCATCTTCGCAGGATTAAGCTGCACACGATATTGGAAATATCTTTCCTCTTCACTTAGCGTATTATCTTGATTTATATCCTCTACATCTGGAACAGTAGTGGATGTGGTAGGATATGTTTCGGGGCTTTGTTGTGCTGTTGGTGAGTTGCCATCTACCCCATTATATTTTTTATATCTTTCGAGAATGCTCAATAAATCAGCATCGTAATCCGAGCCTCTGAAATAATGGTAATCATCATTTGAAGGATCTTTGTCAGCATCAATATAAGCCTGCGAACCTGTGCCGTATAAAGTGCCTATTCTATCTAAATATTTTACCTGATAAAATGATCTTTCATCAACAGTTCTAAGTCCATCATAACCCACATCCTGATATTCTCGAGCATCGGGATTATTATCAAAGGAATTAGTCAATGCTTGCAATGTAGGCACTAAACCCCAAATTGTGGTATCAACATTTGTTCTCACATCTGAAGTTGGCAAGCCATTTTCAAAGGCCTTTCTACCATCACGCAATATATCTTCCGAAATATCTCCAAGGTTGAAATATAAATCTCCACCATTTTGCATTCCTTGTTCTGGTCCTGAGCCATCAGGATCCACAAAAGGGTCCATCAGCCAAAATTCTATATACTCAACATTTGTGGCAGTAAAATCAGTACTCTCGATTTGTCGCATTACTCCTGCCCAACGACTTTCGGGACTAAGTAGTGAACCATCAGGATTAATACCTTTTGAGATTCCACCACCCTCAACATCAAAGTTATAAGGACCACGCTCATTAGGATAATATGCAAGGTTGAATACGGGTAAATTTGTAGGTACGTTTCCTGTTTGCTCTTTATTGGGGAAAACTTCTTTTTCAAACACCTCACGCACATAATGATTAGACTGAGCATCTTTATCATTCTTAATATATTCGGGAGTAAGGTTATTATTTCTTACAAATAATGGATCAATAACATACCACGATAGCTGGGCTCTATTATATCCTATTTCTAAAGTATTTTTTAATCCGGCTTCAGGAAACATATCAGTAGAATACTGCCCTTGAGGAGTACTTGCTAATTTCCATCTACCAACATTCATAAGGTCAATTCCCGAGGAGCTACCTTCAAAATCATCAATATATGACACTCCGGTATTTCCTAAAGCTCGTGGGTGACCAGGAATCATATGCGCAAATTCACCGGTAATACTTACCATTGATGGGGCTTTGGTATCAATAAAAGGAATTTTATCAATCATTTTGGTAAGCCAACGCGATTCTTTCTGATAACTACCATCAAGACCCCAAATTGTATTTGAAATTGGCTCATCACCAGTATTTACCTTCTGAGTAAGAGGTCTTTCTGTAAGGTTCATGATTGTTGCTCCCAACATAAAGTCCTTATTCACCTCATAATCAATATGTGCTCCCAAAAGGGTTTTGGACTGAATATTAAACATAGAGTTACTTTCCAACGAAATATTGATTGGCGTTCCTGAGTTTAAGATTCCTTCGTTAATAATTTTTACTCTACCAAGAGTATAATCCACTGTATAATCCACATTTTCGCGAAGAGGAACACCACCAGCAGTAACCTTTACCGAACCCTGAGGCACATTCATGGCCATTAGCGATATTTCCGAACCAGCACCAGATTTATAACGCCCTTCCATGGCAAATCTGTTTTTATCGGGATACTGACGCGCAAGATGTTTTGTTAAAGTATAAAGTGAATCATAGGCATATTTTGATGCTAATTGCGAGTTTGGATTATTAGGGTCAATGGCTTTACGTAGGTCTTCACCAAAAGGCTCTAGCACTGGGAAGAAAATTCTACCATTTCGAGATTCCACAGTACCACCATTTGTAGCAGCACCGTCGATATAATCAAAAACACCATCAGAAATTGGATCGAGCTGAGTGTTCAATTTATCAAGTCCCATTGCTTGTATAAGAGGTTGACCACTTATTGCTCCTTCGGTAATAAATCCTGTAGGAACACCAAATTCTGGGTTTTCGTATACAACATTAAGTCTAAAATCTTCTGCCGATAATTGATAAGCCTGCAATGAGTATACGTTTTTCATCATCAGGTCCCAAGTAGGAATTTTGGTATTTACATTGGTAGATTTCAGTAACTTAACCATAAGGTTTTGCGGAGCTACTATTCCTTGATCCGAGAATTCTCCAACCTGGCGAACAGTAGTATCTCCAACTATTGTATACTGATATGCTACGGCAAGTACTTGATCCGAATTCAGTCTAGAGTTAATTGATATAAAACCCAGCTTTGAGTTAATTGTATATTCTCTAGATGTTAATCGACGAGCATTTTCTACTTTCTCAAAATCGCGACCAGCAACCATGGTGTATGGCGCACCACTCAAATATCCACTTACAGTATTTATATCTCGTACCGAATTACTGTTCGACATTAATCCCGAATATAAATCATTGGCATCATTAAAAGGCATTCCTGTAGGATTACCAATTGAAGGAAATATCACATCACTACGATAAGGATCATATTCTCCCAAATCCATATAAGCAACAATATTTCTGTTTTCGTTTACCGGAGCACCAATAGTAGTAACCCATACCTCAACTTTAGTAATATTTACACCAGAGTTTATTGCTGGCAAATTCTCCAAAGCTTCATTATAATGTTCTCTAAAATAATGCGATAAGAAAAAGTGTTTGTTTTCTTCATACTCATCAGCCTTTACGTAAAACTCTTGAAGCTGAGCTCCACCTTCAACAGTAATATTTTTTGACTCACTACGCTGCTGCGAGAAAACAGTGGTAATGGTTGTTTTTCCAAATTTCCACTTGGTTTTTATACCAAATAATGATTGTGAGCCTTGAATTAAGGATGTATTTAATGGCATAGAAACATCTCCTGCCTCAATGAGCTGAAGAATCTCATCCTCATCACCCTCATAAGCAAGCTTCATTTTATTATCAAATTCGAAGTTTGCTTCGGTATTATAATTTATTCCAAAATCAATCTTATCACCAACCTTGGCTCTAACATTCATCTGAATTTTTTCTTGAAAATCGAAATTAGTAACCCTCTGCTGTTTAACATTTAGCGATGGGTCTTCACGCTTAGAAGAGTTTACACCAAAAATAAGTTCGGCACTACCCTGAGGTCTAATATCAATAGTGTTGCTACCAAATATTGTACTAAAAGCTTTACTACCAATATGCAATTTAGGAATTACAGAGCTACTTGCCCCAAGTCCATCTTGTTGAGCTCTACTTCTAAAATAATCACTACTAGATTTCTTTCTGTCGTACTCCATATACTCTTCGAGTGTCATGGAATAAGGCGTACCAATAGGCACATCACCAAGCATCTGCTGGAAAACATACTTTCCGGTAACAGGGTCGTAAACAACAGTGGTTGTAATATTTGAAGGATCGTTTAAGTATAAAGGACTCTTTCCTGCAGTTTCATAAGGAGAGTTTCCATCTTGCTGCAAAGGATATGTAATTGTATCAGAATTATCAGGGGTATCTAATGGCAAAGCGGGCAAAAGCATATCAGAGGAATAATCGCGCAGGGGCTCAAAGCTAATAACAGAGCTTCCCTGTACAAATACCCAAAATAAAATCCCAATAATGGATAAAAATAAAGTTCTAAATATACTTTTCAAATTAATTCAATATCTATTATTTAAAGGATTTTAAGTGCAAATCGCACCAAATCCTCTACCGTTGTAGTTAATCCTTCGTTCTTTATAACTTTAATGAGAGCTTTATCAGCCGCCTTCTTTGCAAAACCAAGCATTAGGAGAGCAGATAACGCTTCTTCCTTATTAGTATTGTGCGCTTCGCCAAATAATTCTGAAGAAGTATCTTCTTTTCCTACTTTATCCTTAAGATCGAGGATTATTCGTTGGGCTGTTTTGGTTCCAATCCCTTTAACCGATTTCAATACCTCTACATTTTCGGTAACAATAGCATTAGCTATTTCGTCGGTACTCATTGCCGACAAAATTACTCTTGCCGTATTTGCTCCTACACCCGAAACCGAAATAAGCATTCTAAACAGATTACGCTCGCTTTTTTGAGCAAAACCAAATATAGTATGTGAGTCCTCTTTTACCACCATATGAGAAAATAACTTTATCTCTCCCAAATCCTTAATTTGAGAAAAAGTTTGCAACGAAATATTGATGAAATACGCCACACCATTACAGTCTATAATCACCTCAGTAGGTGTCTTTTCTATTAATTTTCCTTTAAAATACTCGTACATATATTTCTATGCTATAAATTAATTTTTCAATTTGCTAAAGTATGAAATTCAAAGCTTAGTTTTATGAAAAATTAACTTTTTTTGATGTTCTATAAATTACACATTTATAGAACAATAATGTTTGTTTTGGATTCGTAAATATATACACTTTATCATGAATTAGATACTCTAAAAAATGTAATTAATGTTTTTTTTATTTGATGGCGCAAGTTTTAATTTAAGCCTGTGTCATAAGTACTCAAAAATGTATAATTATGAACTGTACCAAAATACAATCTTTATCTGTAGATTATCAAAGTGCAAAGCTTGATAAGGATCTAATGCAAGAAATTGATTTACATATTAGTAATTGTAATGATTGTAAAGCATTTTACAACTTCAGCGAAAAAATATTAGAAGAAATTAGTATTGATAAAATTGATACTCCAATACCATTTTTTTACGACGAGATTATTGCTAAAATAAATGAGGAGAAAAAAGCTCCTAGCATTACTCATTATTTGAAAATAAGTGCGGCAGCAGCGGCAATATTTATTGCAATGATTGGCGGCAATTATCTCGGAAACTATAGCTCAATAACTATTGACAATAATTTTACCGAACAAAATGCTGACGACATTATAAATATTGATTTAGCAGACAATAATTTTGACCTATTTAATAATATATAAGCTATGAACTATAAAAATAATCAATTTTGGTTTTGGGGATTTATAATCCTTATAGTATTGATGATAAGCGCAGCTAGCACCATTGGATATAGAGCTTATAAATTCCATAATACTAATTTCCATACAAAAGCAACTATAGGACATGCTACTGCTTGGAAGGATATGAATTTTAATATCGACCAGCGAAAGTTCATTAAAAAAACTCGCATGGAGCACCGCAAAACTATGCTTGCACTTAAAGGACAACAAGCAAAAATTCACAATAAGCTTTTTACTGAAATAAGCAAGCAGGAGCCTAATAATGAACTTATTGCTCAGTATAAAGACTCAACACTTTATTTCTCCACAGAGATTATGAATGAAACAATAAAGTTTTATGAAACTTTAAAAACAGAGCTTAGCGAAGAACAAATGACGATGCTTAATAAGCATATTTCAAAAAGACTCTGCAAATCACCAACAAGAAAATAAAAATTAATCAATAATTAAATATTAAAACTATGAACAATTTAAGAATTAAGAGCGCAATTAGTATGATGATAGTATCATTACTAATGATTACAGGAATTTCTTTTGCACAGCAAGGAAACGGTAATGGATATGGAAAATCTAATGGTAAAAACTACCATAAGAATTGTAAGCAGATGAATAAAGGGGAGATGATGATGAATAGAATCCCTGATATTACTGATGACCAAAAGGCTAAAATTAAAACTATTCGTACTGAGAGCATGAAGCAAATGCTACCATTAAAGAATGAAATGAATGTACTAAAAGCCGAAAAACGTGCATTATGTACTGCCGAAGAAGTAAATATAAAGGCCATTAATAAAAAAATTGATGCTCAATCTAAAATTAAAGCTGATATTATGAAGCTTAGAGCTAAAGCTCGTCAAGATATTAGAGCATTATTAACTGATGACCAACGTATTGTATTTGATATGCAATCAGGAAATGGTAATAGAGGCAATGGACACGGAAAAGGTCATAAAAGAAATAAAGGTGGATGTTATAAGAACTAATTTATAATAAAACATCAACTTATAATGAGTGCAAATTGATTAGGAATATTTCCGAAAGAATTGCACTTTTTTTATTACTTAAAAATTACATAATCTTACTCAACTTACGGATAGGATATATTACCGCAAGCATAGAAATACTAATTACAACTGCCAATATTGACAGCAAATCATTAAGACGCAACTCCACCGGAAAGGCATCAATAATAAATGAGCCTTGCATTGGTACAAGGTGAAAAATATCTTGAATAAAAATTAGTGACGAACCCAATATCAAGCCCATAATTGTACCACTAAAAGTAACCATAAAACCCTCTATCATAAATATCTTAGAGATTAGGGAATTATTTGCACCCATAAAAATAAGCGTTTTTATATCGCTTTGTTTATCTATAATTAATACACTTAATGCTCCCACAAGATTGAATGTGGCAATAAATAGAATAAACGATAAAATAAGAAAGCTACTCCATTTTTCACTTTTCATAATGTTATACATTACTTCATTTTGCTGCCTACGGTTTTTAATAATATAGTCGTCACCCAATATATTCTCTAATTCTGTCTGTATTTTTTGTTCATCGGCACTGGAAGCAATATTTACAAAATAGTGGGTAGCTTTATTGGGCAAATTCATTAATTGCTGAGCAAAATCTATGGAAGTGATAATTAGCTTATCGTCAAGGTCGGCTGAGATAGTAACCACTCCTGCAGGAAAAACATCCTTTACAGATATTGCATCCATGGGGTTTATGGAAACTCCAGTTTCTGCTTTTGGGAAATAACAACGTATGGGATTATCAAAATCGTTGATATGAATTTGCAATCTGTTTGCCAAGCCATTGCCTAGTACACAGTAATTTACACCTCTGGAATTAAGAAAGTATACACCATCAATAATCTTATCTTCAATATTGGTAGCATTATTATAACTATTGTCAACACCTCTAATTTTGGCAATAAATTCTCGTGGCGAATTTTCCTCCAAAGCTGGAGTATATTTCAGTAATAAGTTATCCTCCAAAACTGATGAAACAGCACTAATACCGTTTATTTCAACAACTTCTTCTTTGGGAAAATCTGTCGTATTTATATATTTGGAATATTTATAATCAATAACAAAATCTGCTGACGAGCCTGCCTCTAGTTTACCGACAACTGTTTCTAAGCCATTAAATACCGACATAATCACAATCAGAGCCATAGTCCCTATTGCAACTAAAGCAATTGAAATAGACGTGATTATATTTATGGCATTATGCGATTTTTTTGCCAATAAATACCTTTTCGCTATAAAAAATGAAACATTCAATTATTAGAAATTTTAGAAAACACCAAAAAAGAGGATAAATATGAGAGGCTATTTTATAATTAAATGGGTATAAAATAATTTGCTTGGCAATACAAATAGTACTGCCAAGCAAATATGAAAAAATAGCCTAATTATAATGTAATATATATGAAATTTATCGAGTCAATAATTTGAACCCTATTCCGTGTACATTAATAATCTGTATTGTTTCGTCAGATTTTAGATACTTACGAAGCTTAGTAATATATACATCCATACTACGAGCATTGAAATAGCTATCGTCCTTCCAAATTTTGTTTAATGCAATTCTACGATCTAGAACCTCGTTCTCGTGATCACAAAGCATTTTCATTAATTCAGCCTCTTTACTAGTAAGTTTTTGCTCACTATCTTTTGACTTTAGGATCTGATGCTCATAGTTATACAAGAACTTACCAATTTTATATTCAGCAACTGGTGCATTATCCTTGCTTGTACTACGACGTAAAATAGCATTTAATCGAGCCAACAATAATTCCATATTAAATGGCTTAGTGATATAATCATCGCCACCAATTTCAAAACCCTTAAGCTTATCCTCCTCAAGAGACTTTGCTGTAAGGAAAAGAATAGGAACTTTACTGTTAGATTTACGCACATTGCTTGCTAGAGTGAAGCCGTCCATAATAGGCATCATCACATCTAAAACAAGAATGTTGTAATTATTATTCTTATGGAAACCTATCAATGCCTCTTCGCCATTAATAAATAAATCCACATTAAAGCCCTTAGCCTCAAGAAAAGTTTTTAGTATTTTTCCTAGATTCGGGTCATCTTCTGCTAATAAAATCTTTACTTCTTCCATAAATTAATTAATTATACGTTACAATTAGTGTTTCGTGAGTCCAAAGGAATATGCACATAAAAGCTTGTTCCTTTCTTTATTTGGCTTTCCAAAGTTATGGATCCACGGTGATGTTCAACCACAGCTTTTACATAACTTAATCCCAATCCAAACCCTTTAACATCATGCACATCGCCTGTTGGCACGCGGTAGAGTTTATTAAATATTTTCTTCTGATTAGCTCGTGATATACCTATACCATTATCGCGAATAATAATCAATAAACAATCACCATCATTTTTTGTGATGATGGTGATTTTGGGAGTCTCAAAGGTATATTTATTTGCGTTATCAAGCAAGTTATAAACTAAATTTGTTAAATGTATTTTATCAGCATAAACTACAGAATGTAATGCTTGCAAATCGAGTATGAGTTCTCCACCCTTTTGTCGGATATGCATTTCATTGCTTTTTGCAAGCTCATGAATAATATCATGCACATTTAATAGCTCATTTTTAAGTTTCAACTGCCCTTTATCAATAATTGCTGTTTGCAGTATCTTCTCTGCCATACCTGCCAAGCGTTGA
The DNA here is from genome assembly GCA_002254285.1 of Bacteroidetes bacterium 4572_112. Lineage (GTDB taxonomy): Bacteria > Bacteroidota > Bacteroidia > Bacteroidales > UBA1556 > UBA6267. Next base: position 15,751 of record NIUZ01000005.1, read on the forward strand.
TTTTCGTCAGCTATAATAGATATGTACGAATCAACAAGCTCAGGAGTATTCTCTATATCACTATCAGTCAACGATTGACATATTAATGATATGGTAGAAATAGGCGTCTTAAACTCATGCGTCATATTATTGATAAAATCATTTTTTACCACCGATAGCTTTGTTTGTTTCATAATTGCCGACACACTATAGGTAAATAAATATATTACTGACAGTATAATAATAATCGACATAAATAACATAAGTCCCATTTCCTTAAGAAGATACCTCCGCTCCAAAGGAAAATATATCATCATATATAAATCCTGATTGTATGAGTTACTAAGCAAAGGAAAAGCATAGGCTTTTTCTAGATAAATATCCTCCGATACATTGGGATTAATATACATAAAGAAAGATCCCTTTTGATTATATATATTGAAATAGTAATGAGCATAAATATTATGACGATGAAGTTCATCATTTATTAAGGAATCTATTTTTTGATAAGTATATTCTGGATTATCAAAAATTGGATTATCAAAAGCAGGAGTAATACTAAAGTTTGAAGGGAATTTCATTTGATACCTGATGGTATCCTTATTATAAATAAATTCCTTAATTAGAGTACGATCCTTAATGATTGCTTTGGGTCCGTTGGGAATAATAGAGGAGCCCATTATTCTTAGCAATCTGTTTTTATTACTTTCATCCTCCATTCGTGATACCTTATTCATCACTGCGGTGAAAGTTCTTTGAATATCGTCGCTAAATGCAGTTTCCTTAATAGTTAAAGCATTGCTAACCCATAGCATCTGCATAACCAAAAGGCCTATCATCACCACTCCCATGGCAATGCTAATACTTATTATTCGCTGTCTATTCATAGAATACAAATATAATAAGTTTATAACACCCTTTTGCGATGTTTAATATCAAAACTGTTTTTTAAGCTTTTTTAGTGTTTTATAAATGCTTAAAAGGTGAATTATCTGACTAAAATTTTAGCCTCCATCATATCCATAATAGCATACTTAATACCTTCACGTCCTAATCCTGAGTCTTTTACTCCACCATAAGGCATATGATCAACTCTAAATATTGGCGAATCGTTAATTATTACACCACCTACATCCAAACGTTCAAAAGCATAATCCATTTCATGAATATCATTGGTAAAAACACCTGCTTGAAGTCCAAATTCGCTATTATTAACCTCAGAAATGGCATCTTCAAAGCTTGCAAAAGGTTCTAAAGTAACCACAGGACCAAAAACCTCAAGCGAACAAACTTTCATTTTTGGTTTTGTGTCAATCAATACTGTTGGGTGATAATATGTTCCCTCACGTTTACCTCCACAAATAATTTTTGCACCATCACTCACTGCCTCATCTACCCACGCCTCTACTCGCATAGCATTTGCCTCATCAATCATGGACGAGATTTGAGTATCGTCATCCATAGGGTCGCCAAGCTTCAATTTATTTACTTCTTTAACAAATCGAGCAGAAAATTCATCAAAAATTTCCTTGGCAACATAAATTCTTTGAGCATGAATACACACTTGTCCCGAATAAGCAAAGCCACCAATTACAGCTGTGGCTACAGCTTTGTCAATATCGGCAGTCTTGGTGATTATCATTCCGGCATTGCCACCAAGTTCCAAAACAACTTTTTTACGACCTGCATCAGCTTTCATCATCCAGCCCACATGTGGTGAGCCTGTAAAAGAAAGCAGCTTAAATCTATCATCTATTACCAATTGATTTCCTGTTTTTCTGTCCATAGGAAGAATGGAAACCGCACCTTTTGGCAAATCAGTTTCGTCTATCAGTTCTGCCAAAGCTAAAGTTGATAAAGGAGTATTGGTAGAAGGCTTAAGAATTATTGGGCAACCTGCTGCAATTGCTGGGGCTAACTTATGTACTGCCAAATTCATAGGGAAATTGAAAGGAGCAATTCCTGCTACCAATCCAACAGGAAAATAACGAACTACTCCATGCTTACCTTCGCCAGCAGGAGTCCAATCAAGGCTCATTACTTCACCAGGCAATCTTTTGCACTCTTCGGCAGCAACAAGGAAGGTTTGATGTGATCTCATTATTTCTCCCTTGGCATATTTCATTGGTTTACCAGATTCTAATGCCAATATTTCGGCAAAGTAGTCAATTCTTGCCTTTAATTCGTCAGATATATACTTTAAAGCTTCGTATCGTTTAAAGGATGGTAGCTTTTGCATATCTAACTGAACCTGCTGAGCTTTTGATATTGCTGTTTCTAAATTCTCTGATGAAGCATAGTATGTTTTTGCAAATACCGAATTACTATACGGATTAACAACATCAAGCTCCTTAGAGGTTTCTATAAATTCACCACCACAATAAATCTTAAACTTTTTCATAGGTATATTTTAATTTTTAAACTTCCTTATCTTGCATGATATTCGTCTGTATCCTAATGGATTCCTTATGAATAAGCATCAATAGTTTATTAATAAAAGCTGAGTCAATGCCCAATTCATCGCCATATTTTATTCTTTCTTGCATCATAATACGTAGCCTGTCGAGCTGCAATACAGTAATGTTATTCTCCTTTTTATATTGTCCAATAAGTTTGGTTTTGTCATTTCTGCGCTTAAGAATATTAAAAAGCTCATGGTCCATATCATCAATATCGAGGCGTAGTGCTTCTATCTTAAGTTCAAAATCCTCTGTACCAAATTCGTCTCTTATAATAAGCTCATCGAGCATTGTTTTTAGTGCAGTAGGAGTAAGCTGCTGCTTAGCATCCGTAAGTGCAATATCAGGATTATAATGCGATTCTATCATCAAACCATCAAAACTAAGGTCCAAAGCTTTTTGCGAAACTGCTTTCAACAACTCGCGCTTACCACTAATATGCGAGGGGTCGCAAATAACTGGTAAATTTGGAAGTATTCGTTTTAGCTCAATGGGAATTTCCCACATTGGCAAATTGCGATAAGGCTTATTATCATATGCATGAAAACCACGATGAATACCTGCAAGCTTGGTTATTCCGGCATTATTCATACGCTCAAAAGCGCCAATCCATAATTTAAGATCAGGATTCAGCGGATTCTTTATCATCACAGGAATATCAGTACCCTTTAGCACATCAGCCAAATTTTGTACCGAAAACGGATTTACAGTAGTACGAGCACCTATCCAAAGTATATCAACATCCCATTTCAAAGCGGCCTCAATATGCTCAGCAGTAGCAACCTCCACACAAGTTTTAAGACCAGTGTTTTCCTTTGCTTCCTTTAGCCATTCTAAGCCAATCTCCCCTATTCCTTCAAATATATCGGGACGAGTACGTGGTTTCCATATTCCTGCCCTAAGAATGCTCACTCGCTTATCCTTTGCAATATTATTACATGTGGTAAGCATTTGATCGCGACTCTCAGCACTACAAGGACCACTTATAATAACTGGCGAATCATCTTTGGCAAGCCATTGATTAGAATCCGTAATATTTAATCTTGTTCCCATAAAAAATAATTATTTTACGCAAAATTAAAGAAATATAGCAAACAAATATTCCGAAATATGAAAAGCGTTGCATATTTTTAATAGTTTTGCACATAATGAGGGCTTTTTATAAGTTTGACTCATTATTTTCACAAATTCTATAATACCATCAGCTATGATTGAGCAATTAAAAATCGGGAAACTTCGTTGGTTTCATATAGCAGTAGCTAATGATGAAAATATTAATTTCCTTAAAGATAATTTTGATTTTCACCCCCTAGATATTGAAGATTGCCAATCAAAAGTTCAACGACCTAAGATTGATACTTATGACGATTATAGGTTTATGATTCTTCATTTTCCATATTTTGATAAGGCCTTTAAGTTTGTAAAAACCAAAGAGGTGAAGATTTTCTGGGGTCGTGATTACGTTATAACTCTTGGTACTCACTGGGTTATTAGTTCTCTTTTCAAAAAAACCAAGAAAGACGCCGATATTGATGTCGACGAATTGGCAAATACATCAGACGTACTTCTTTATTCAATTTTGGACTCATTAATTGGCGAAAGTCTAAAACTTTTTACTTTAATAAGTGATAATCTGGATCATATCAGCAGAGAAATGTTTGACAAAAAAGCTGAAAAAACCATTGAAAGAATAAGTATTACTCGTAAGAATTTGATTTTACTAAATACAGCTTTCAAACCTCAGATTCGATTATTCCAAAAATTTGAATCAGGAGTTATCAAAGGTTTTACACCAGGTTTAGAAGACTATTGGGGTAATATTCTCGATTCGTATCGCAAGGTATGGGATTCCATTGAGGATTATCAGGAGCTTATTCAAGGATTCTCGCAAACATTTGATTCATTACAGGCAAATAAAACCAACGAAATAATGAAAGTACTCACCGTATTTTCCACTATTTTGCTACCACTGACATTTATTACCGGACTTTTTGGTATGAATGTAGACCTACCTTTGGGAGAAAATCCTTTGGGATTCACATTCCTAATAGCTTTTATGGTTACTTTAATAGCAGTGTTATTATTCTATTTCAAACGCCGCCGTTGGATATAAATACCACACATAATAATTCTAAAATGGTCACCTTAGTTACCCAATAAAAGATAATACACTGATGAATTTATATGTAAAAGACCGCAGGTGGAAACTATTTTTATTGATACTAGCCTCAATAATTGTAATTGTATCATTATGGTATACCAATGGATTCATTCATAAACTAAGCATTTCCGAAAAACATCAAGTAGAGCTTTGGGCAAAAGCGATTAGTAAAAAAGCCAATCTTGTAAACTATACCGAAGAGTTATTTGATAATCTGCGTCAGAAAGAAAAGCGATACGTATACCTTTGGGCTCAGGCCACAAAAAAACTTATTACCGCAGGGCCCAACGACGATATTGAGTTTTTGGCAGGAGTAATATCCGGAAATAAGGATATTCCGATGATAGTAACCAACGAAGAAGGAGATATTACCGCTAGCAAAAATCTTAGTCCAAAATATAAGCAAATCCTAAATTTAAGTCCCGAAAATGCACATATTTTCACTGACTATGCTCCAATAAAGGCCTTATATTTTGAAGATCAGTATAATTATATCTACTATCGAAATTCTAATACATATTATCAACTAAAGAGTACTCTGAATGATTTAATAGAATCTTTTGTTGATGGAATCGTAAACAATAGCCTTTCTACACCAGTAATTATTACTGATAGTACTAAGAAAAGGGTTATTGCTTTTGGTGGTTCATTGGACTCAAATGATATTAATACTCCCGAAAAATTAGCGGAAAGCATTGCACAAATGAGCTCTGATAAAGAGCCTATTATTGTACACCTTTCCAAGGGAAGCAGCTATGTTTTTTATGACGAATCGCCTACTCTTAGAGGAATGAGGTATTTTCCTGGCGTACTATTTTTTGCAATACTTATTTTCCTAATCATTTCGTACGTAATATTTAATGTAGCACGCAAATCGGAGCAGAGCAAAGTATGGGCAGGAATGGCCAAAGAAACTGCTCATCAGTTGGGCACTCCTATTTCATCACTCATGGGCTGGATAGAGCTTATGAAGCTCAATTATCCTACAGAGCAAGGTTTTGGCGAAATGGACAAAGATATACTCCGCTTAAAACTGGTTTCTGAGCGATTCTCTAAAATAGGATCTATTCCTGTTTTAAAGGAAGATAATATTATGCCAATTATTGAAGGTGTAACCGATTATATGCAGCGTAGAGCTCCTAGCAGAGTGAAGTTAGTTGTAGTAAATAATACCACCGAAGATCAAATAATCAAGCTCAATAAGCACCTAATAATATGGGTTTTTGAGAACCTTATTCGCAATGCGGTTGATGCTATTGGCACCGAAGAGGGAAGGATTGAAATTAGCGTTTCTAATAATGATAAAGGAATAGATATAGACCTTAGCGATACAGGAAAAGGTATTCCTAAATCTCAACAGAAAACGATATTTAACCCTGGTTTCTCAACCAAATCGAGAGGTTGGGGATTAGGTCTTTCTCTATCGAAACGAATTGTAGAAGAATATCATAAAGGTAAAATATTTGTGAAACACTCTACTTTAGGAGAAGGCACTACCTTCAGAATTTCGCTTAAAAAGTAGATTTCTATCATTATATTTCGTATATTGCAGTCGCTCTAAACAAATGATTGATTGCAATGATAAAAATTACAGAATGTCCCCGCGACGCAATGCAGGGAATCAAAGAGTTTATCCCTACCGATAAAAAGATAAAATTCCTCAATTCGCTATTGAAGGTAGGATTCAACACCCTAGATTTTGGAAGTTTTGTATCACCAAAAGCAGTACCGCAAATGGCTGATACAGTAAAGGTACTTAATGGTTTAGAACTGGATTCTACTAATACCAAACTACTAGCCATTGTTGCCAATATGAAAGGTGCGCTACAGGCTACCGAATATGAGCAAATTCACTACCTAGGCTTTCCTTTCTCTATTTCAAAAACATTTTCGGAACTGAATATAAATGCCAGTGTATGGAAAGCCCATAGCACTGTTAATCAACTTTTAGACCTTTGTGACAGAAAAGGAAAAGAGCTTGTACTTTATATTTCCATGGCTTTTGGAAATCCATATGGCGACAGATGGAATCCTGAAATTGTGTACCGATGGGTGGATATATTGTATCAGCGAGGTGTAAGAATTATGGAACTTAGCGATACTGTGGGTGTAGGAACTCCCAAAAGTATAAGTCAATCCTTTGAAGCAGTAATAAACCATTTTAGCGATGTGGAATTTGGTGCTCACCTACATACTACTTCCAAAAATTGGTATAGAAATGTGGATGCAGCATATAAAAGTGGCTGCCGTAGTTTCGATACTACCATTAATGGGCTTGGTGGTTGCCCAATGTCGGGACATGAGCTTACTGGCAACCTCCCAACATGCAATCTCATAAAATATCTTGAGCGACATGGGGAGCAATTGAGCCTTAATAATGACCAGCTTCTTAGTTCTAGAACGCTGTCGGCATTTACTTTTCCTACCTAATTTTTAATATGAAAATATTTATATTTTTATTTCCTTAAGTAAAGGATAAAGCTATAACTTTGTAATGTAAATTACGCAATAGACATGTCGCAACAAAAAAAGCAATTTCTTAAGGATACAGCAAAAATCGCCTTTGATGAAAATCATCGTAAGATTATTGATTTCAATATTTCCCGCTACGAAAAAGCTGTTGTTAATGGCAAGAAACAATATATAAATCTCGACCTTGCCAAAGACCGAGCCGCACGCATTAAGCGTAATGTTGTAAACGATCTTGAATACTATTTGAAGGAATTTGAAATGAATTTCTCGAAAAATGGAGGTCAAATAATATGGGCAGAAAGTGCTGCTGATGCCAATAAAGCGATAAAAAACATTGCCAAGCTACATAATGTAAAAAATGT
>NIUZ01000063.1 GCA_002254285.1 Bacteroidetes bacterium 4572_112
TTCTTTCCAAATACCCATTATGGAAGAATCTTTTCCGTCAATATTCAATATATAAGTCCCTTCGCCCGACATTTTACCCTTATACCATTCGCCAATATAAATTTCGCCTGTTGACCAAACATATTTACCCACACCATGAGGCAGGCCTTTCTTAAAACTACCCTTATAGGAATCTATTCCCTTGGCAAAACCCTCACCACTAGCAAGGCCACGACGTATATTACCTGTATATTCTCCTTTAAGGTCTTTATCCAGCACAGAGGTAGTATCTTGCGAACTAGCTGACAGAGTAGTCGTCAATAATCCGATGAAAATTAGTAGTTTGAGAATTTTATTCATAATTATATGGTATTAGTTATCGGTAATCAGTAATTGGTAATCAGTTGGCTATAATCTTACATTTATTGATTGCGTTAGACCTTTGATAGCTCAGTGTTGAGTGGTATGTGCAAAATTTGCACATACCACTTATTCATATAATTCGTAACTCATAACTTATTTATTAAAACAATACTCTAAATGATATTCTAAAAATTAAGACTATCCGCTAAAGTGTGTAAACTCAAAATTAAGCACCTTTCAATTAAGGGTTAATTCGGTCTTCAAATATAGCTATAAATTGGCTAAGAATGATCCCCCAGTTTCTAATTGGCTTATTCCATTTCCTATTAACCCCCTATCAAATGCTCTATCATATAAATTGTTTAAACAAATTCCATTTGATGGATTAAGTCTATTACTTTCATCTTCTGACCAAGGCTTAATATGACTTGCAACTAATAAGGTTGGTATATCAATTCTAGAAATAGCGCATTTAGAATTATAATTAGATAAAACAATCCTTCTAAACAAGTTTTGATTAACCCTTGTCTGTACAACCCTTTCTTTTGTATATCCGTCAAACTGATTAATATCAAATAAATCTTCTTTATACTTGTCTTCAATACTAAGTCCTTCAAATTTTGCAAGAATCTTTTCACTTTCATACATTAATTGCTCACTATCATCAATATATTTATCAAAAATAGGTTTACATTGTTTTTTTTCTCCCTGTAAACCTTTAACTCCTCTATTCTTATGAAACGGGTCAACAGATGCGAAATTAACAAGACGCATAGCAATAGCTGAGGTGGTTCTGTTTACAAGACTAGCAATCTCAATAACCTCCACTGTTCTTGAATGTATTTTACCAAACAGAAGCTTTAAATACAAATTAAAAACAATTATTAATTCATCTTGTGTCCAAATTCTTCTTTTCATAATGAAACAACTTTTAAAATACTAAACCAATATAGTTATATTATTTTAAAAACATTATTATTCTTGTTTATTAAATACTACCTTAATAAAATAAGTGAATTCTATTAGCAATTTATTGATTTAGAGTTATTACCCAAAGATAAATATTATTAATATATCTTAAATAAATCACAATACTTATTTATTAACACATTATATTACCATAAACCAAAAAGTAGTTATCCAGTAAACCCCAAACAACCTCTCTCCTGAGGACTGAAGACTGAGGACTAATTACTGAAGACTGAGGACTGCTTACTGAAGACTGAGGACTGCTTACTGAAGACTGAGGACTGAAGACTGAAGACTGAACTATCCAAACCAATACCGGGTGAAGTGAATTCTTGTTTTATTCATAAATCACTTCACTATTCTCCCCTCACTATTCACCTTTATTCTACATCGGATCCACATCAGGTTGTATCAATATTGAACGAAATTGTTTTACTTTAAACATATCGTCATTGGCATCGATAATTATCTGTTTCACTGCTGAATGCGAGGCTGACACTTCAAATTTTATAAGTACATTTTTAATAAAATAATTCTTTATTCTGGCAACCATAGGATATTCTGGGCCTAAAACTCTAGCTCCCAATTTAGGGCGCAACAGGTTTACATAATGCTCAGCTCCAGCATTTAGTACTGAATAATCACGGTGTTTTAATGAGATTCTAATAATACGATAAAATGGAGGATATTTAAAATTTACACGTTCTTCCATCTGACTTTTGTACATGCTCGTAAAGTCATTATTAACCACATCAAGTATAACAGCATGGTAAGGTTGCGATGTTTGAATTATCACCTTACCCCTTTTATATTTTCTACCAGAGCGACCACTCACTTGAGTTAACTGCTGAAAAGACCGCTCAAAAGCTCTAAAATCGGGATAAAAAAGTCCATTATCGGCATTCAATACTCCAACTAAGCTCACATTATCAAAATCCAAACCCTTGGTTACCATTTGAGTACCAACAAGAATATCTATTTTTCTATCCTGAAAATCATTGATTATTTGCAGATAAGCATTTTTGGAGCGAGTAGTATCCAAGTCCATACGTTTAACTACAGCATTTGGGAAAAATATCGGCATTTCTTCCTCTATTTTTTCTGTTCCAAAACCTTTCATTTCTAGCTTTCGACCTCCACAATTTGGGCATACAGAAGGTACCTCTTTTGCTTGTCCGCAATAATGACATTTTAATCTATTCAAACCCTTATGATAGGTCAAACTCACATCACAATTATTGCATTCGGGAGTCCACTGACAGCTATCGCAAACCAATCGCAAACTAAAACCACGCCTATTTTGGAACAGAATAATCTGCTCCTTTTTCTCCAAAGCTTCAGTAATACTATCAATCAAATATTTCGAAAGATGAGAATTCATCTCCTTTTTCTTACGAGCTTCTACAATATCAACTACCTCAATGGCAGGCATATTCACTTTAGAATAGCGCTCATTAAGCTCCACCAAGCCATATTTATTTTTTCTTCCTCTATAGTAAGATTCTAAAGAAGGAGTTGCTGAGCCCAATATGGTTTTTGCTCCATGCAAACTTGCAAGCACTATTGCAGCATCACGAGCATTATAGCGTGGTGCCGGGTCAAACTGCTTATAAGAAGTATCGTGTTCCTCATCCACTATCACAAGGCCTAGATTGGTAAACGGAAGAAAAATTGACGACCTAGCTCCAATAATTATTTTGTATTGATTTTCCGATTCAGTGGCAACTCTATGCCAAACTTCCACCCTTTCATTATTTCCATACCTACTATGATAGTAGCCCAACTGCTCACCAAAATACTGTCGCAAACGATTAATTATCTGAGCTGTAAGAGCAATCTCTGGAATAAGAAATAATATTTGCTTGCCTTGGGCAATATATTTTTCAATAATCTTTATATAAATTTCCGTTTTTCCACTTCCAGTAACACCATGCAATAGGCATATTTCTTTATCTTCAAAACTGCTTTCTATTTCATCCTTAGCCTTTTGCTGAGCCTCAGATAGAATAATTGAATCAATGCTTTTTATGGACGAAAAATCTTTAATTCGTGATTGACTTTTCTGATATATCTCAAGCACACCTTTCTCTACCAACGAGTTTAAAATTGAAGCCGATACATTACTATTCTTTAATAAAACAGACTTGCTAACCTCCACTTTCTCCTTGGTGAAGAATTTTGAATATTGCAAAAATGCTAAAAGAAGTTCAAGCTGTTTAAATGCCTTCTTTTCCAGAATATTTGTAATCTTTTCAAGCTCTTTATTATCATTATAGAGGTCAGCTAATCGCACATAAGATTCTAATTTTGGACGAAATTTATTCTTAATTTCCTCTTCAGGGAGCACACACCTTTTCTCTATCAAAGTTTTCACCAAAGGCATAATCTTTTGCATTTCTACAATCTTACTTACCTCTGTTAAAGTTAATTCCTTATTAAGTTCAAGAGCTTGAATTATTAAAAATTCTTTTTCATTTAGTATATCATAATTCTCGTCAAATTCGGGATGCAATACCAATTTTGATTCACTAGCCATTTTCAAAGCTGAAGGCAGCGCAGCATTCATAACCTCTCCTCTATGAGCAAGATAGTACTCTGCAAGCCAAGTCCAAAATCTTAATTGATAATTATTTACAATTGGTTTTTCGTCAAGAATATTTAGAATATATTTTACGGAATTTGCTTCGGGTAAGCGTTGATGAATCTCTACAATAATACCAGAATATAGCTTCCGCTTGCCAAATTGCACAACTACACGCTTGCCAATTTCCACATAGTCGTTATAATCAAAAGGCACACGGTATGTAAAGCTCTTTGCTAGAGGCAATGGCAGCAATACTTCCACAAAAAGAGTAATACGTTCCAAAGTGATAAAATAATTTATTTACAGATTGCTAAAGTATAAAAAAACCGTTATTGAATTTTATAATAAAACTCAATAACGGCTTCTAAAATTACTTTCATTCTATAACTTATATAGAAAGTACACGAGCAAGTCGTAGCAATTCAGGATTTATTTCGCTATTTTCTTTAATAGCTTTTTCAAGAGGTACATATACAGCTTTATTATTCTGAATACCAACCATTAAGTTGTTCTTTCCTAAAAATAAAGCCTCCACAGCATGAAATCCTAATCTACTTGCCAAAAGTCTATCGGCAAGAGAAGGAGCTCCACCCCTTTGAACGTGGCCCAATACGGTAACACGAGTATTATAAGTATTATCTATTTCCTTAACCTTACGAGCTATTTCGTATGCTCCACCACTATCATCACCCTCGGCAACGATAATAATTCCTGAAGTTTTACCTTTCTTAAGATTAGTTTTAAGAGTGATCTTCAAGTCATTAACAGTAGTTTCAACCTCTGGAATTAGAATACCTTCAGCACCGGTAGCAATACCTGTATTAAGAGCAATAAACCCAGCATCACGACCCATTACCTCAACAAAAAACAATCTATTATGAGAGTCAGCAGTATCTTTTAATCTGTCAATTGCCTCCACAACAGTATTCATTGCTGTATCGTACCCTATAGTAGCATCAGAACCATAAAGGTCGTTATCAATTGTACCCGGAATTCCAATAATTGGAATATTATATTCAGAAGCAAAAATCTGTGCTCCAGTAAAAGTACCATCTCCACCAATAGCAACAAGAGCCTCTATTTCATGCTCTTGAAGGTTTTCATAGGCTTTTTTTCTACCCTCTTTGGTCTTGAATTCCATGCTTCGAGCCGACTTCAAAATAGTTCCACCTCTTTGCAAAATATTACTCACATCATGAGATTCTAGTCTCACAAAATCATTATAAATCATCCCATCATAACCGCGCAAAACACCATATACCTCAGCGCCATATGTTATGGCTGTGCGTACAACAGCACGGATTGCAGCATTCATTCCTGGAGCATCTCCTCCAGATGTAAATACCGCTATTTTTTTAATTTTCTTAGCTTTCGTCATAATCAATTATTAATATAATCCTATTTAAAGATTATTGTACTCTATTTATTGTCTTTATCATCATCACGTCGTTTGAAAGGGCGTTTTTCTCCGTCATTTCTCCTGTCACCTTTATATGGTCTATCTCCTCCTCGTGAATCGTCTCTTCTTGAGCCACTTCTATCATCGTCACGTCGTTTGAAAGGGCGTTTTTCTCCGTCATTTCTTCTGTCACCTTTATATGGTCGGTCGCCACCTCGTGAATCGTCTCTTCTTGAGCCACCTCTATCATCGTCACGTCGTTTGAAAGGGCGTTTTTCTCCGTCATTTCTTCTGTCACCTTTATATGGTCTATCTCCTCCTCGTGAATCGTCTCTTCGTGAGCCACCTCTATCATCGTCACGTCGTTTGAAAGGGCGTTTTTCTCCGTCATTTCTACGGTCGCCTCTATATGGTCGGTCGCCACCTCGTGCATCATCTCTTCTTGAGCCACCTCTATCATCATCGCGTCTTTTGAAAGGACGTTTTTCACCATCATTTCTACGGTCGCCTCTATATGGTCGGTCGCCACCTCGTGAATCATCACGATTCGAGTTTCTTCTATCGTCATTATTCCGTCTATCCCCTTGATATGGTCTATCCTCACGGAAACCTACTTTACGAGAATATCGGCTATCATTATCATCATCCTCTCTTGGTTTGAAAGGACGTCTTTCGCCAGTATCGCGTCTATCACCTCTATCAGGTCTATCGCCACGGTCTTTATTACGAGAGTCTCTTCTGTCGCTTTTATCAAATTCTGATCTATTTCCATAGGCCGATCTACGGTCACCATCTCTGCGACCACGATATTTTGAAGTATCTTTATTATCAAAGTCACTTCCTCCTCTTCTGTTTCCTACCACTTCGTCTTCGTCTTTTTTATTAGAAATATATAAATCAAAAATCATTTCATTATCAGCCTCTGCATCAGCAGTTGGCTCAACATATTCTCCATCCTCCTTTTGCTTTGCAATAGCCTCATAATCAATTACCACATCTACTGAGGCAATTAAAGGTTCCTCTGTTTCTTCATCATCAGTTTCTGGCTTAATCTTCTTGCTACCTTCGTATAAATCGTAAGCATTAAAACGACATTCTAAAGCTCCATTAAACATTGGAATTTTTCGTGAGGTTTTAAGGCCAATATTCTTTAAAGCAGTAGTATCAGAACTAATAACCCAAGCTTTATAACCAGTGAAATTCTGTTTAAAAGAATCACCTATGGTTTTGTACAAATCAAGCAAATCGTCACTCAACAATCTTTCGCCATAAGGAGGGTTCATTATTACCACACCCTTAACATCATCTTGAGGCGGAACATGGTCTGCAATATCAACATTTACAAGCTCTATATCTTTATGAAACTTAATAGTTTTAACAATATCGCGAGCATAACGAAGGTTTTTCGAAGAAACATCACCACCAATAATTCTATGTTCGAATTCGCGCTGCTTTCCTAATACTTCACTCATCACCTCTCGCCAAGCTGTAGGATCAAAATTTGTCCAGTTCATAAAAGCAAACTCCTCGCGAAGGAACATCGGAGGGAAATTATATGCCATCATAGCAGCCTCTACTAATAAAGTACCACTACCACACATTGGGTCAATAAAGTGACTATCCATATCCCAACCACTAAGCTTAATCAAACCAGCAGCAAGCACCTCATTTATTGGCGCTTTATGACCTCCTTGGCGATATCCACGTTTGAAAAGTGGATTTCCTGAAGAATTTAAGCTAACCTCGCACTCATTATTAGAAATATAAACGCTAATACGGATATCAGCATTCTTAGTATCTACATCAGGGCGTTGGTTGAAATAATAATTGAATTGGTCGACAATTGCATCCTTAGATTTATACGAAGCAAACTGACTATGGTCAATATTTGAATTAACAAGCACTGTATCAATAGCAAAAGTTTGTCCTATATCGAAATACTCAAACCATTTGATGGAATAAATACCATCATAAAGAGCTTGTTCGTTCTCTGCTTTAAAGGAAGCTATAGGCTTTAGGATACTTATGGCAGTTCGAAGCCAATAATTCGCTTCATACATCAATTTCAAATTTCCTTCAAAGGAAACAGACCTTCTACCTTCTACAATATTCTCTGCGCCTAAGTCCTTCAATTCCTGTGCTAAAACTCCCTCTAACCCTTCTAGAGTTTTAGCTAACATTTTAAATGTTTCTGCCATTACGTCAATATTTTAATGAAGCGCAAAAGTAATATTTTAGATGACTGATTTACTAATTAATTACAAAAAATATAAATATTTAACTTTTGGATAATATTAGACATTAATATCAAATAATTAAAGAATAAAACAAGCCAAAATTTGATACATTTGCAAAAGGAAACAATGGTTTCCGTGATATAATATGGTCCTGTAGTTTAATGGATAAAATCTCAGATTCCGGTTCTGAGGCTGTGGGTTCGATTCCCTCCAGGACTACTTTTAAAAACGCAGAATAACGCAAAAGCCTGAAATTCAACCATCAGGCTTTTTTAACTTATGCAAAAATGGGCAAAATAAGGCATAAAACACCCCATAATGTGCCCATAATGTGCCCATAGAAAAAAATCAAATTTATGGGCACATGAATGAGCACTAACCTTACATAATGTATTGTATTGCACTAGATTGCACTAGATTGCATCACTTTGCATAATCGAATTTCGAAATAGTTTTAATACTTTTGTAACATCAAAAACAACCGAAATTATGCAAAAACCGAGTCCATTGAGCCTTTTCTTCTTTATTAGAAGATATAGAGCAAACAGTAAACAAGAAGCCCCAATCTACCTAAGGCTATTAATAGCAGGGGATACCGTAGATTTTTCAATAAAAAAAAACATGCCAAAATTAGCAATTGGGATGCATCAAAAGGAAGGTTAAAAGGAAACGAAATGGGCACTAAAGAACTTAATAATTACCTATTATCTATTGAAATATCTATTAAAGAAAACTACAAATTATTACAAACAAACAGCGATTTTGTAACCGTACAAGACATAAAAAACTCGTATTTGGGAGTTGCGGAAAATCCTCGAAAAAAAGTTCTTGATGTGTTCAAAACACATAATCAAAATATCAAAGAACTTATAGGAATAGACAAAACTGAAACTAC
>NIUZ01000064.1 GCA_002254285.1 Bacteroidetes bacterium 4572_112
TTAATAAAAGCAAGCACCTTTGTTACAGTGGTGCTTGCTTTCTAAATAGTATCTAAGACCAAATAGGACTTATAATAGCTGTGAATAATATTGTTTTCAGGCTATTTAATGACGGTTGAATTAGTCATGAAATATATTACAAAAATTATAAAACGGGTTTTTTATTAACCAATAACAAAATATAAAAACATGAAAAACATATTATTCCTAATACTATTGATTTCAAATATAGGTTTTGCTCAGGTTTTTAATGATTATAATTTTAATACTGAGTATTCCGATCAATTAACTGATATTACAGAATACGAAACAGGATATTTATTAACAGGCTATATTAGTGATTCTGCATATTCCGCTACTTATAGCATTCATGGTGCTACTGCTTTAATTAAACTTTCGAAAACAGGTAACCCTATTGATACATTTACTTTAGATACCTTTGGTGTTGAAATAGCTTATAAAACTGTATATTACAATAATTATTTTTATGTATTTGGTACAACTAATCCTGATTTATTAACGGATACTTTTTATTTAATTGTCACAAAAATGGATACAAATTTTAATGTTATTCAGCAGCGACAATATCCTGAACTTGAAGGTATATCATATTTAAGTATTTTTAAAACAAAGTATACTGCAGATAGCTCAATGTATTTTATAGGATATAATTATCATGGTTCTTTTAATTATAATGGAATGCGTTCATTTTTATTTAATTATAACTTTGATAATATGGAAATGATAACATTTGACTATATATCTCAAGGAATGTTGGTTTATGATGTTATGATTTATAATAACCCAAGAAAATACACTTTTAGTGGGATATATGATTTTTTGGGAAGTAAATTTATAGGATACGATAGCTTATTAAATAAAACCTTTGATACCAATATACCTGCTCCAGAATATAATAATGCAGTATTAGGAGGATATGTTTATTTTCAAGAATATAGAGATTCATTATATTTATGTTTAGGTAAAAGTATTATACATTATCCAAGTAATAATCCTACTTGTGCTGTAGGATCATTAGTATTGGAGGTTTTAGATTCAAACTATAATATTGTTGATTATAAATATTGGTTTAACGATACTCTTACGATTATTGAAACAAGTATAAGAAATGGTTTGCTTAAGAATAATGATAATGAGTATTTTGTAGGAGGAACAATAGGTATGAATTATTATTATATGGATAGTGGTATAGTAATAATTAAAATAGACTCTAACCTGAATACTATATGGAGAAAACATATAGAATGTACTGCTAGAACTATGCGTTTAATGAATATGCACCCAACGGATGATGGTGGTGTTTTGATTTTGTATGAAGAGCAAGCATCAATTACTGGGGCGGAATTAAAGAATTCCAAACTTATGAAAATAGGACCAAATGGAGAAGTTATATCTATTATTAATTTGGGAAAACAAATTAGCAAACAAGCTGTAAATATCTATCCCAACCCAGCCACTACGGAAATAAACATAAGCCTAAAGCAAGCAAATGAGGGTATTGCTCGGCTTAGTATTATTGATATACAAGGCAAGGTAGTAATCCAAAAGCAAGTAGGTGATAAGCAAACAAAGTTGGATGTAAGTGCTCTTTCTAGCGGTATATATATTGTTGAGGGCTACACCTCGTTAGGAGTTAAGTTTACGAGTAAGTTTGTTAAGAAATAAATACATATAAAACTTACTAATGTTTTTTTTGTGGTTAAGAATGTTGTTTGTTGTTTTATGAAAGGTGCTAATATCGCAGGTTTCATTAAAGTTGCTGATTCAATGTTAGATCAAGGTATTATCTAAGCTTAGATAATCATATAATATATAAAGGGGCAAATCTTTCGATTTGCCCCTTTTTTATGCATAAAAATGTTTAGTAGTATTTTTAGTTATAACACTTAATGTAAAGTGGTTAAAGTTTTATGACTTCCTAAATTAATGAGAATTTTATGGACTTTGTTTTATAGAAAATATAATGTTCATATCATTATAAATTTAAAATGAAGGCCGTTGCAATTTTATTGCAACGGCCTTATTATTTACTAGTATATTTTGGATTTGAACAATATTATTCTTCAATAAAATATTCGTCCAAACTTTTAATTCCAATACTGTCAGCAGCAGTAGAGTTTATGTCCACTTCACAAAAAGCATTGATAAAAGCACTTGCCAATCTAGAGTTTGTAATTATAGGAATATTAAGGTCTATGGAAGTACGCCTAATTGTATAGTCGTTATTAAGCTCTCCTTCGCTAAGGTTTTTAGGAATATTCACAACAAAATCAATCCTTCTGTCTTGGAATAAATCCATAGTGTTTGGCTTGCGATTATCATCAGGCCAGTGAACAACAATCGTATCAATACCGTGTGATTGTAAGAAAGTTGCCGTGCCTTGTGTGGCGTATAATACCAAACCCCGCTCTTGCATTCTGCGGCAAGCTCCCAATAGTTCCACTTTTGAACGAATATCACCAGTGGAAAGCAAAACTCCTTTTCTAGGAATATTATATCCTACCGAAAGCATTGCTTTAAGAATGGTTTCGTAATATCCATTTCCAATACAACCTACCTCGCCAGTAGAAGCCATATCTACACCAAGTACAGGGTCTGCTTTTGTAAGTCTTGAGAAAGAAAATTGTGATGCTTTTACCCCAATATGATCAATATCGAAAAGAGTTTTTGAAGGCTTTTCTACATGAATTCCTAGCATTACTTTTGTTGCCATTTCTATGAAATTCTGATTCAGAACCTTTGAAACAAATGGGAAGCTTCGTGATGCGCGGAGGTTGCACTCTATTACCTTAACAAAATTGTCGCGGGCAAGAAATTGCATATTAAAAGGCCCTGTGATATTAAGCTCCTCGGCAATTTGCTTGGCCACTTTCTTAACCTGCCTAATGGTTTCGAAATATACTTTTTGTGGTGGAAATACCAATGTAGCATCGCCAGAGTGAACTCCTGCAAACTCAATATGCTCAGAAATTGCATAAGCAACAATGTCTCCATTATTGGCCACAGCATCATATTCTATTTCTTTGGCCTGTTCAATAAATTCGCTTACTACCACAGGGTGTTTTTTGCTCACATTTGCAGCTAGGGTAAGGAAATCATCCAGCTCATTTATATTAGATACCACATTCATGGCGGCACCACTAAGCACATACGAAGGACGAATAAGCACAGGAAATCCTACATTGTCCACAAAAATATGTATGTCCTCAAGACTCGAAAGTTCTTTCCATCGAGGTTGGTTTATTCCCAATTTGTCGAGCATGGAAGAGAACTTATGTCTGTCCTCAGCTCTGTCAATGGATATTGGAGAAGTTCCTAAAATGTTTACGTCCTCATGTTGTAAGCGTAATGCTAAATTATTGGATATTATTGATTTTGAATCGCCTAAAGGAGTAATTGTCGTTTTTTGCAGTTTGCAAAGCATTTACACTACTCCAATCAAATTCCACACTACTACCAATTCTGTATGCGCCAGATCCAAGTACTATAATGGATTTATCATCCTTTTCAAAAACAATATCGTGCTCTGTGCCGTGGTATGTAAGGTAAAGGTAATTTGTTTTTGCAGGATATTCTGCCGCCAAAGTGTCAATCTGCTTTACACTAGGAATAATGCCTTGTGCAATACGATGTGCCCTTACTTTGAGCAAATCCATATCAATATCTTCGTCAGAACTCTTTAGCACTGAGCGAGCAATTTGGAAGTCGGAGAAACCTGATTTTTTAGCTCTTAACAGAAGTGTATTCTCTAAATTTTCCAGTGAATTTACTTCTAAAAGCTTATTTTCAATTGCAAGTATGTGTTCTAATTTTGAAAGAAACCAATTATCTATTCCTGTAAGATCATGAATTTTTTCAATCTCAAATCCAGCTTTTAGAGCATGAGCTATGGCAAATATTCGCATATCTGTTGGCTGGGTTAGCTCTTTTTCTACATTGTCTATTAGAGTTTCTTTATTAGCAGTAAAACCATGCATTCCTTGGCCAATCATTCGTAGGCCTTTCTGAATTGCTTCTTCAAAGCTACGTCCTACAGCCATTATCTCGCCAACGGATTTCATTGATGAGCCAAGCTCAGAACTTACACCATGAAATTTGCTCAAATCCCAACGAGGAATTTTTACTGTTACATAGTCTAATGCAGGCTCGAAGAAAGCTGTGGTATTCCCAGTTACAGCATTTTTAAGCTCATGAAGTCCATATCCCAAGCTAATTTTTGCAGCTACAAATGCCAGTGGGTAAGCAGTGGCTTTTGATGCCAATGCACTTGAGCGCGATAGGCGAGCATTAACCTCTATTACTCTATAATCTTCCGAATGTGGATCCAAGGCAAACTGTACATTACATTCTCCTTTTACTCCAACCTTACGGATAATTTTTATGGAAATTTCTCTTAGTTTATGATACTCGGTATTGGATAAAGTTTGTGAAGGAGCAACAACTATACTTTCGCCAGTATGAATACCTAGTGGGTCAAAATTCTCCATATTACAAACAGTAATACAGTTGTCGTAGCCGTCACGAACAACTTCGTACTCAACTTCTTTCCATCCTTTAAGCGATTTTTCAACTAGAATCTGACTGCTGAAAGAGAAAGCTGTTTTTGCCAATTCACGAAGTTCATCATCATTATTACAGAATCCACTTCCTTGTCCGCCAAGTGTAAATGCTGCGCGCGTAATTATTGGGTAGCCAATAGTGTGGGCAGCTTGAAGTGCGTCGTCAATATTCTCAACGGCAAAGCTCTCAGGGGTTTTTATGTTAATTTCTTTGAGGAGGTTTGCGAACTTCTCTCTGTCTTCGGTTACCATAATCAAACTCTCCTGCTTCTCCAATTTTTAAGGCTCCTGAGCCTAATACTAAAACTTTATTTGGCTTTTTTATCATCTCTAGTTCTGCTTTTGCTTGATTATTAAATCTATAAACTCATCGAATAAAAACTCTGTATCAGTTGGTCCACTTGAAGCTTCTGGGTGAAACTGTGTGCTAAAGAACGGCTTAGTTTTATGCTTGAAACCCTCGTTAGTATTATCGTTTAAGTTTATAAACATAGGCTCCCATTCTTCGCCAAGAGTTGAATTGTCAACGGCAAAACCATGATTTTGTGATGTTATATAGGCTCTATTTGTGCCAACATGCAGCACCGGCTGATTATGGCTTCGGTGTCCGTATTTCAGTTTATAAGTTTCGGCACCAGAGGCTAGCGACATTAGCTGATTTCCTAGGCATATTCCGAATATAGGTTCATCATTATTAAACGCTAGAGCAAGGTTGTCAACTGTAATTTTGCATTTTTCAGGATCACCAGGGCCATTGCTTATAAATAAGCCGTCATAATCTTCATTTGAGAAATCGTAATCCCAAGGCACACGAATTACTGTGGTATCGCGTTTTAGTAAATGGCGAATAATGTTATTCTTAACACCACAATCAATCAATAGGATTTTATATTTTCCCTTGCCATAAATCTGCTTTTCACGGATGCTTACATCAGCAACTAGATTTCTAATATTTGGATCAATAAAAACAATATCATCATCTTCTACAATAATTTTTCCGAGCATAGCGCCTTTATCGCGGAGGTGCTTTGTTAGTGCGCGAGTATCAATTCCTGATATTCCGGGTATTTTATTTTCTTTCATCCATTCATCAAGGCTTTTGCTAGCATTCCAATGGCTATATTCGTCACTATAATATGAGATTACTAACCCTGAAACTTGAATTTTATCAGATTCGTAGTTCTTAAGCATATTATTTTCTTCGCCTTTTTGAGGAACTCCATAATTGCCAATAATGGGGTAGGTGGTAACCAGAATTTGACCCTTATACGATGGGTCGGTTAAGCTTTCGGGATAACCAGTCATGGCGGTATTAAATACAACTTCGCCAGCGATACTTTTGTCGTAACCAAAGGATTGCCCTTCGAAGCGCCTGCCATCTTCTAGAATTAAAACTGCTTTTTTATTCATTTAGTGGAGTGTGTTAGGTTTTTTATCGCACATGAATTTATCGCATAAATAGGGGTATAATGCGAAAATGGGGAATTAATAAAAAACGATTTGAAAAAATATAAGAAAGGATTTGGAATCAATAACGAGATATTGTGGGGGAAATAATGAAATAAGCTATTCTTATTATGATTCATTTGGTCTGATTAAAATTCCTAATCAGGATGCAAAATTAAACAAAATTCCATTGCCAAAAATCAGTTTTTTGACAAAATGTTATTTTTTAGAATTAATTAAAAAGGGGAATAAAAACGAGTATATTTGACCTCATTAAAATATAAAAACAAATATTTAAATAATGATTGAATATCAGAAGTTTACTCTAGATAACGGGCTTAAGGTTTTAGTGCATCAAGATAAGACTACAGCAGTAGTTGCCATGAATATTATTTATAATGTAGGAGCAAAGGATGAGGATCCTGAGCTTACTGGTTTTGCTCACCTTTTTGAGCACTTGATGTTTGGTGGTTCGGTAAATATTGAAAAATATGATGAGCCACTTCAAAAGGTTGGTGGAGAGAATAATGCATTTACAAATAATGATATTACCAATTACTATATAAGTCTACCAAAAGAGAATATTGAAACAGGATTTTGGTTAGAGTCTGATAGAATGCTGAATCTCGCTTTTTCTAAAAAAAGCCTTGAGGTACAGCGTGCTGTAGTTATTGAAGAGTATAAACAAAGATATCTGAATCAGCCTTATGGTGACTTATGGCTCAGAATACGTCCTTTAGTATATAAGGTGCATCCATACCAATGGGCTACTATCGGCAAAACGATTAAGCATATTGAAGATGCGAAAATGGAGGATGTAAAGGCTTTTTATAAAAAGTATTATAATCCTAATAATGCCATAATGGTAATTGCTGGTGATGTTGATTTTGATGAAATAAAGCAGCTTAGCGAAAAATGGTTCGGTCCTATACCTGCTGGTAAAGAGGTTGTGAAGAATATTCCTCAGGAGCCAGAGCAAACCGAAGCGCGATTTTTGGAAATAAGAAAAGATGTGCCTGCAAATGCACTTTTTAAAGTTTATCATACTTGTGCTCGTACTGATGATGATTATCCTGCTACGGATTTAATTTCGGATTTATTGGGTAATGGTAAATCATCATTAATGCATCAGAGGCTTGTTAAAGAAAATAAGATATTTAATTCAATAAGCTGTTTTATAAGCGGTGATGCTGATCCTGGAACAATGTATGTTGCTGGCTATTTGGCTGATGGTATTGATCCAAAAGCTGCTGATAAAGCTATAGTTGATACATTAAAAGAGTTTATAGACAATACTCCTGAAGATAAAAATTTGGAGAAAGTAAAGAATAAGTTTACGTCGTCTAATGAGCATAGTAATATCAATATTTTGGACAAAGCAATGAATTTGGCTTTCTACGAATTATTGGGAGATGCTAATTTGATAAACACCGAATTAGATACATATTTAGCAGTAAGTAAAAATGATATTCAGCGTGTTGCCAAACAAATTTTTAGAGAGGAAAACTCTAGTACACTGTATTATTTAACAAAATAGATTTAAATTTTGTTTTAGGCTAGAACCTAGGATGTTTAATTTATGCTTAAAAACTAGGCGTATTATCCTATTTTTTATTATATTTGCAGCAAATTGTTTTATAAAGATGACAAAACAGACTAATAATCCGGATGAATTTAACTATCGCAATATAAAAAGACGCGATAAGTTTAATTTATGTTAAGCTCTTTTTTTTAAAAGAACAATCCCCCCCAATATTACAATTAGTGAATCAACTGAATTAATAATATTTATCTAATTATATTTTAGATAAACCAATATATATATTATGGAATTACCTTTCGCAGAAAGTTTTAGAATAAAAATGGTAGAACCCATTAAAAAAAGCACAAAAGAAGATCGTTTGCAGTGGATAAAGGAGGCAAGGTATAACCTTTTTAATCTAAAAAGTGAGCAAGTATTTGTGGATATGCTTACTGACTCAGGAACTGGAGCAAAATGAAAGCTGCAATCAAAAGCATTCTAGGTTTTGAGCATTTCTTACCAACTCATCAAGGTCGTGCTGCAGAGAATGTACTTTTTTCTGTTCTTGTGAAAGAAGGAAATATAGTACCTGGTAACTCACACTTTGATACAACAAAAGGACATATTGAGTTTCGTAAAGCATCAGCAGTAGATTGTACTATTGATGAAGCTTTTGATACAACAGTACTACATCCTTTTAAAGGTAATGTTGATATTAATAAATTGGAAAAAGTTCTTAAAGCTGATGCTGATAAGGTTCCTTTTATTATAGTTACTGTTACTAATAATACTGCAGGTGGACAACCTGTATCATTACAAAACTTGCGTGATGTAAGAGCTGTTGCTGATAAGTATAGCAAAATGGTTATTTTTGATAGTGCCCGTTTTGCAGAGAATGCATATTTCATTAAAGAACGAGAAGCTGAGTTTGCTGACCTTAGTATTAAGGAGATTGTGACTCTTATGTTCGAAAATGCTGATGCTATGACTATGAGTGCAAAGAAAGATGCTATCATTAATATGGGTGGGTTTATTGCTATGCGCAGTGAGAAACTTTTTCAAGAGGCTAGTGTTTTCAATATTATTTTCGAAGGATACATCACTTACGGTGGAATGTCGGGTCGTGATATGAATGCTTTAGCTCAAGGTTTAGATGAAGGTACTCAATTTGACACTCTTGATACTCGTATTAAGCAAGTAGCTCTTTTGGGGCAAAAATTAAAGGACTTTGGTGTGCCAGTGCAGGAGCCATTTGGTGGTCATGCTATATTTATTGATGCTAAGCGTTTTTTGAAAGGATTACCAAAAGAGGAATTCTTAGCTCAAACATTAGCTATTGAGATTTATATTGAAGGTGGAGTTAGAGGTGTTGAGATTGGTGCTATACTTGCCGATCGTGATCCTGAGACTCGTGAAAATAGATATCCTAAACTAGAATTAGTTCGTTTGGCTCTCCCTCGTCGTACTTATACCGACAACCATATTAATTATACAGCAGTTGCAATAGCAAATGTGTATAATCGCAGAAAAGAAATTACTCGTGGAGTTAAAATAGTTAAGGAAGCACCTATTATGCGTCACTTTACTGTTGAACTAGAACGGTTATAAAACAATAAAAGTGTTTATGCCTATTTTATTTTAGGTATAAACGCTTTTATTAATTGTTAGTACTATTATATTTGTTATTATTGCAGAATTATTGAAATTAAATTAACTACAGTTCATTTCTTTCAGGACAAATAATGTGTATTTAATAAAATTTAATACAAAAAATATTTATATTATTCGTTACTTTGTGATATGATATTTATAATGAGGTAGTTATGTAGGCGATAAAAAATAATTGTTTTTGTAACAATATTTTTAGATTGCCGTATAATTCGCACATTACTATAAAGATGGTAATAGTATTAATACTATAAAATTTTAAAACATAATTCTCCCGTTTTATTATTTTTATTATTTTTTGTTATTCTAATTGCTTATTCTAATTTTTTTATTATAAGAACCTTTTTATTAATTTATTGTTAACTTAAACTATTTTAAAATGAAGAATGTTTTAATTATGTTTTTAGCGGTTATCCTAATAGGAGTTACTGCTCAAAAAAGTTATGCTCAACTTGATGATCAAGAGTATAATTACGTAACTATGGATCTTAGAGGTATCCTAAACCTTTCAATGACAACTAGTGCTCAGGTGGACTTTACGTTCAAAACTATTCAAGAGTACAACCAAGGTATTACTCAATTCAATGCTGTTCAGCTTGAAGTTGATGCTACTTTAGCTTGGGATATGTATGTATATGCTAATAGTGAAAACTGGGTGCAAGTAGAAGGTTATTCTACTAATGGTAATGCTAATTTGCCAGCAGAAATTCTTGAGATGAAGTCTTCAGTAGATAATTCTGCTGGTGCAGCTCCTGGATTTGCAGCATTTACATCACTTAAAGGTTTAACTAATGCTAACCTTGCTGGTGGACGTCCACAGGACAATGTTTCTACTCAGTACTTAGCAGGTGGTTATGGTTTAACTACAAATGCTGGTGTTGATGGATTAGCTTTTGCTCCAGGTACTGCAGCAAATAACCCAACAACTCATAAATTTAGAATTGACATGAGATTGAAGCCAGGTATTCCTGCTACTTTCCCTAATTCTACAGTAGCTTTAGTTGATTATCCAAATCCAGGGGATGCTCCTTACGCTATGGCTGGTTATTATTACCTAGAAGTTGTATATGCTCTTATAGAGGATCTATAGTCTTTTTTAAAGTGATGAAATATAGAGAGTTCTCGTATGAGGCTCTCTTTATTTCATTTTAATAAATTTTGTATTTGGCATGAAGTTATACATAAATTCATTTTTCATTTTTCTTTTGTTCTGGTCGTTAGGGTCTAATGCTCAAACTGTTAGTTTTGAACTCAAAAGCTCTCCAAATATTGTTTTTGATTTTAATACAGTGCAGGAGTATGAAAATGGAATTATATATATGAATGCTGCTACTTTAAATATCAATACAACCGAGAGTTTTGACTTATATGTTGGTGCTACTACCACTGCAGTGAACGAATGGAATGTTATTAATACATACTCCTCAGGAGGGATTGTACCTCCAGTAAGTTTACTTCAGTTGCAATTTAGGAATGCAAGTTCAACCTCTAATGTTTCAGGTTTTTTTCCTTTACAAGACATACTAACTCCTACTTATATTATTGGATCAGCTATTTCTCCCGAACCTGATATTCTTTGCCCATTGCAAGGAACAAGTGCTGCTGGAGATTATCTGACTAATCCTAATTGTTATAAGTTTAATGTAGATTTAAAGGTGGTGCCAGGTTTTGATTATCAAAGTGGGCAATACGAATTAAGAATTGATTATGTTATTATTCAAGATATATAATTAAGTATATTAATGTATTATCGACTTTACTTTTTATTTGTTGTTTTTCTGGTTTTGCCTTTTTTAGCAATTTCTCAGTCGAGTGGTGCTACCAAAAATGTAGGTGCTTACGGGATACAAATAGGGTTTTCGCATGATAGGTCTAAGATTTCGTCTACAGATGTGGCTTCTAATGTTTTGTTTATTATTAATAATGTAAACAAAACAATGGAATTAAATCTTGAGCTAAGTTCGCCTGCTGGTTGGAAATTGTTTTCTAAACGAAGCCGAAAAATATCCATTGCTGCAAATGATACAATGTATATACCTGTGCGTGTTCGCCCTGCTTATAATATTGAAGGTAATACCAATTATATTCTAAATGCCTTTATTTCTACCGACGAATTTACCTTGGCAAATGCCATGTGGTATATAGAGGTAAAAAAGATTTCGGCATGGTCGGCATATACTCCCACAAGAAAATTATATTTAACAGAGAATAAAGATTCATCAAGTTTTTCTGTTGTAATTAGTAATAATGGAAATTCTGACGAGGCGCTACGCCTTTCCATTACTCCAGATCGAGAGCTTATGCTTATAGGTTCTAATGGTGAAAGTATATTGAATTATCCATCTTCAATATACCTTAGGGCAGGGCAAGATACTGTTATTCATTATTCCCTTAAGCTAAAGTCGGATATTAATAGACCTGAAGATAATAATTTCAACAAAAAAGAATCTCAAAGGTCATTTAATGTAAAACTTAAAATTATTAACGAAAAAACCGGAAAGGGAAGTAATAAAACCTGGTCGGGAAATATAGATTTCTATAAAGTTGCTAATTCGAAGAAGGTAAAAGAAACTAAATTTGATGCATTACCAATTACAGTTGAACTTAATGCATACGATGCTCTAAGTCATAATACTTATACTAACTTAAGTATATATGGAAATAAGGTATTTGAAAATAATAGCACATTAAATTACTATTTTCAAGCAGATTTTGTGCAAAATCAACTACGCCCAGAGAGTTTTATGGGTAATTATCAATATATAGGATATTTTCATAAGCATTTTACTCTAGAAGCTGGAGATATAGGTACAAGTAGGTTGGGAAGCTCTCTTTCAGGTAAAGGTATTAAAGGTTCCGTTACATTTTTTAAGAATACATTGGGAGTTCTTTATATTCAAAAGCCTAGCTTGTTTGATGGGTATTATGCCTCGGGTTATGGTTTTTCTCATACGTTAAAAACTAATAAACTATTTTGGGATAATTATTATCAATACGAATCCAATGATATGGATAGGCTAGTTAAGAATGTAGGGACTTCATTCTTAAATTTTAGAATATTTAAAGGGCATACCTTGAACATAGGCGGCGGTTATAGTGTTGAAAGTCATAATTGGGATCCAGCTAATATAGTAACAGTTACAGGTTACGAAGCTAGGCTTGGTTTCAGTGGAGGTGTTAGGAAACTAAGCTATAGGTTCTCGACAATATATAGTACTCCATCATATTCATTGCGTCGTGGTGCAAAAACTGCCTCTGGAGGATTGCGGTATAAAATAAACAGAAACTATAATATTAATGCACAATATTCTTATTCGGATTTAAAGCCAATTTTATATTTTAAGGGAGTAATTGTTGATAGCACTACTTATAATAATGTTCAAACTATGAATATTAACTTCAATTACGTTAAAGGTAAGGGGTTTTATTCGTTTGTTCCTAAATATACAATGCTTAAGAATAATTATATAGATGTAAATACTGCAGGTATGGAATTTAGCTATCGCTTACGTTCCAAATCGGCATTTAAGTTTTACTCTACAGTGTATGGTGGTTATAATAGATTTTTAAGAAATCCAGAATTAGGAGATGTGTTTGCTGCTATGATTAGAGCTTCAATACGCTATAAGACTATTCAAGCAAGTATACGTTATCATTATGGTCCATATTATCAAATAGATCAACTGCAATATGTTATTAATCAAGAAAATCCACAAAAATTGTATGCTAACATAAACCATGATTATTGGTTTTTGAATAGTAATATGAGGTTGATTACTAATATGAGTTATAATATTAATACAATCAATCTGCGTCAGCAATTCTTTATTAGGCCAGAGCTGTTTTATTATGCAAAAAATGGTTTTAGATTTAGTACTTATGCTAGGTATATGGTTTTTGGCGAAGGAGAATATCTTCGTACTCACCATACATCGCAAGGCGATATTGAAGAAATTGTACCATCCATGGCAATCGATCGTTTTGAAGTTGGCGCCGGTGTTAAGTTTAATATAAATGCACCAATTAGTTTTAAGAAAAACTTGGATGTAAGAATTATAGCTTTCCGTGATTTAAATGGAAATGGAAAGAAAGATGTGAACGAAACAGGTATTGGCGATATGCTAATTCACTTGAAATTAAATGATACAATTACCAACGATTTTACTCAGAATACATCTTTTACATCTAGAGCGGCTGATGAGCTTGACCTAGTAACAAACAGAAAAGGTGAGGCAGAATATTTGAACCTGCCGATGGGTGATTACTCTCTCACTGCGCAACCTCTTGCTTCAATGGGTGGTTGGTTCGATGGCAAAACATTTTATCATACCATAGATAGAGATAAAACTATTTATTTGCCATTGAGTAGAGGTGCACGTGTTAGTGGTGGTATATTGGTAGAAACTGATAAATATGGTACAGGTAAGAAGGAACCACTTGGCAATATTAGAGTTACAGCTATAAAACAAGATAATGGTAAAACATATAGTACTCTTACTTCTGCTGATGGTCATTTTGTGATGTTTGTTCCCAATGGCGATTATGTTATTGTGATTAACGAAGCTGCTGTTTCGAGTCATTATAGCTTTATTCAAAATAATATTCCTTTAACTATTAACGAAGATTTTGAGAATTATAATGTAAGTTTCTATCTTTCGGAAAAGAAGCGTAATATTAATGTTAGAGGTAAGCGTACAAGGTATATTCCTATACAAAGAACGCAACATAGTACTAATAAAAAAGTTGAAGCTCCAAAGAGTGATAGTTTGATTGAGCAAAAGACTCAACTCGATGACCCTAAGTACTTGCCAGTGGTAGAGCCTAATGAGCAAGGCGAAGTATGGGTAGTACAACTTTATGCCAATGAGGAAGCTCGCAAATTAGTAACAGAATTTGACACACTTAAAGATATTAGCTCGGTACGTTGTATTACTGGCTCGGGTGGAGGTTTCCTTTATATTTCGGATAGCTTGGCTAAAAAGAAATTGGCTAAGAAACTACTAAAAAAGATTAAGAAAGCTGGTTTTAAGAATGCTAAAGTAGTTTCTATGGTATTCGGAAACAGGGTTGAAGATGAGCCTGTAGAGGAAGGAATAAATAAGAAGTTTAAGAAAATAAAATCTGATTCAGACAGAGAATATTTCCGTATTGAGATAAAGAAATCTCCTAAAAAGCTTACATCAGAAGATTTTATGGCTTTAATTCCAGATATAAAAGTGATTTATGTAATTCAGCAAAATGGCTTATATAAATACTCTCTTGGAGAGTTCGACACTATTGAAGAAGCTAATACTTATAAAGAGGAACTGCTAAATGCCTATAGTATTCCTGATGCCTCAGTAACTCAGTATAAGGAAGATTTGTAGATAGTTTCTTAGTGGTGATTTATTTTTAATTTTGCCGAATAATTGATAAAGTGTTTCTTTATTTTTCTATTGTTTTCATGAGTTCTATATTAACTTATTTTGTTTAATGTCATTATACCAATTTGGTATTAATTTGGTATTAAATAAAATGACAGGTAATTTTATTTATATTTGTAATTATATAATGCATAAAGTGAGTTGATTACTCAATAAGAATATTTACTTAATAGCTATACAGATAAAGATGAAACAATTACTTTTATTACTTCTAGTTTCATTAAGTATTCAGGCATTCCCTCAATTTAACGAGATTCAATTCTCCCCAAACGATTCAGTATACAAAAGTGCTTTATCCTTTAATGGGAGTACCATATACTGTTTAGGAAATCTAGATAATTCATATTCCAATAAGTATGAATTATATAAATCGGATGATGAAGGATTAAGTTGGTCATTTATCAATTATATTGAGCAGTATTTAAATACAGCTAACTTTGTCTCTTTTTCGGATTCAGTACATATTTCTATTGGAAAGCACACCATTGTGAAAACTAATAATGCTTTTGATTCCATTGATTGTATTATGTGTAATCTTTCAACTTATCCCACAAGCATAAAAGCAGTAAATAAAGATACTATATTAATATTTGATAGAGGTAACTTATACGTAAGTTATGATGGATTTAATAATTGGGATACAATTACAATCAATTCTTTAACAACAAAGCATGATTTTGCAGAAGATGAGATTAGTATTATTAATGACTCAGTTTGGATTGCATATTTGAATAAAGATTGTGCATTAATAAAGACTACAAATGCGGGTACAACATGGAAATTAATCAAAGACTTATCAGTTTATTCTTTTTGTGACAATTATATTTATGCAAATTTTTCTACTGAAAACATAGGGCTTTTGCGTATTGAAAAAACTATCTATATAACAATTGATGGAGCAATTACTTTTCAAGAAGCCTTAAGTATTAGAAAAAAATCTGAGTTTATTGAAATGAATTCTTTTTCATCAGGATGGACTTATATCATTACTAATAACCCTATTGACTCAAATAATACTATCTATTATTCGAAAAATTTTGGAACAACATGGGATTCATTGGTTTATTCTTACAATGAAAAATGGGATCAATTTTACAATCTCGACTATTATAATGATAGTATAATTTTAGCATTATCATATACGGGTAAATTATTTAAAATTGAAATGAGTACAGTTGGAATAAACAATGTAGTTCCTTCTATTCCTGTGGTAAAAATATATCCCAATCCATCAATCGATATTATTAATATTGATATTGAAGGAGTCGCAAATTGGCATTATAGTATTTATGACCAATTTGGACGCTTAATGCAGCAGAGAACATTTGAGGGAGAGAGTTGTAAAGTTGATATTAGTTCATATACAAAGGGATTGTATTATATAGAGATTACTGATTTGAAAAGTTTAAAGAAGCTAACAAAGAAAATTATTAAGTTGTAATGCTATGAGTTATACCAATTATAATTCAAACTTGCTGATAAATAAATTGGTAATAAGCGAAGCGATTCATAAGCACCATTGAAAAATAATAAATTGTGAATAATATATTTCACATATTCAAGACAAAAATTCTTTGCATAGCCGTAGTTACGGTATTGCGAAGCAATCATGAGTA
>NIUZ01000006.1 GCA_002254285.1 Bacteroidetes bacterium 4572_112
CAAAAATTATTTGCATAGCCGTAGCTATGGAAATAATTTTTAACGCAGTAATAGGGAAATATAAACGATTTATATGGCGTGTTTTGGTATTAATTTGGTATTACAGCTTTAATGGAGTAAATAAGCAGTAGACTTACTGATATGGCTATAAATACTACTCCAATAATTAATAAAGATTTTTGCAACACAAAAGACTCTATTAAACTTGTTGTTATACCCGAAAGCAGAAAGAATAATATTCCTAAATATTGAAATGCTATGGATATACTTAATGTTTTCAGCTGAGTAAGTTTTGCGCTTATAATATCATTATCTGCTTTATAAACATTAATAAGCTCTGTTATTTCCCTATTAAGCTCAAGCATAATATTTGATGTTGAGGTTATAATCAGCCCAATACCTGGGATAATTGTAATTGGTATATACCATTCCATTTTTTTTGTGTTTTAAGGGATTTATTTTGGGACACCAGTTTCGAAAGGATTATTAGCATCATTGCTCCCGGAATCCTACCTTTTTTCTCAATATAATTATAACCACTTACTTCACCAATATACTCGGGCCAGCTGCGCACACATACTATATCTGCAGTTTCAGATTTTATCATTTCTTTAGCTTGGTCTATGTCAACAATAATCTCTGGACGACCAGGGATTTGAACTCCAAAATCACTTAGGGGCTTCTTTTCTACATCGTCAATACTTATCTAGTAATCAGCATCTTTCCGCGCTTGGAAACCACCATTTAATATCCTAACATCCTTAACACCTGCATAAAGCATAATCATTGCATTGCGAATTGCTCCAATATGCCCAGCAGCACTTCCTGGGAAAATCGTCATCATTATTTGGTGTCATAAATTTGCCATAAAGCACCACAGTTGTATCAGCAGTAATACCATGTTTTTAAAGAGCCAATTTGAGCTCTTCAGGCGAGCGTCTATTCCATGTTTCTGGAGCTTAAAGAGCTAGAGTGTCCATATCTATTGCCCTAGGAATATGCCCCGAAAGGTAGGTTTCTCTATTTCGATAATGAGAGTGGCAAATAACATATTTGTCGTTATTGTATTCTGCAGGGCTACCTCCAGAAATAAGTTCTTTTACCCAATGTGCTGATACCAAATTCTTATATCTTGCCAAATTTTCCATTGGCAAATCTTTGTTAGTGGCTCATTCTTCAATAAAGTATTTATAGATAGAAACATTTGAATAACCAGCTTTTATAAAGTAATTTGCTAGTTTTAGACTCTCATTTTCAGAATAAGAATATATTACGATATTGTGCTTTGGTAGAATTTGTTTTGAACGGACAACCTCAATCCAATCCATATAGTTTGTCCATTTTAGAGGAAGGGTTTTTGCGCCTTTAATATGGCCACCTCTTTGTTCGTTGGCGCATTTCCAACCATTATATGAGTCACTATTTCGTGCATCAATAATAATAGGATTATTATCTTTTATGGCGTTCAATACTTCATCTGTTGATATTTCTTTTATGTTTGTCATATTGATAATCACCAATTAATTTTCTTGTAAAATTAATTGGTGATTATATACTTTAGTCGTTTAAGGAAGGGAATCCTTACAGATTTTGATAAAATAACTCCATAAAGATAGTGCTAATATGCAACCAAAAGGTAGTATTTCTTATCTTAATACAGTATTACATAGTTTTTTAAGATAAATTTGAACAATTACGAAAGTTTTTGTGAAAAATAGAGTCATAATATAATATTGTTATTAGAATAAACACTTTCCAAAGGGTAGGTTCTGTCACTTATTTAATAGCGATTATATATAAAAGTATTTTACTACTTTTATGCAATCACTAATACATACATTAATACATAAAATTATTAGCATGCAAATCAACAAAAACATAGCCATTAGCGATAGTGGTTTTCTTTTCAATCCTGCCACAGGCGAATCGTACAGCCTAAATACTACAGGCACAGAGTTGCTAAATCTTATTAAAGAGGGAAAGACTCTTGATGAGATTACTTCAATATTTATTGAAAAATATGATACCGATAAGATTACTGTAGAAAAAGATTATCAGGATTTTACGGAAGTGATAATGCAGTATAATTTATCTGAATCAGACGCAAAATAATTATGGATAAAACATATACTATAGCCCTTAGTGGGTTAAATGCAATTGATAATCCTGGTCCTGGTGTTGCTGTGGCTCGTGGTTTGAAAGAGGCAAAGAGTTTTAAAGCAAGACTTATTGGCTTGAGTTATGAAAGTCTTGAACCGGGTGTTTATATGCGCGATTTATTCGACAAAATATATCAAATTCCTTACCCAGCAGCGGGAACAGAGGTTCTAAAAGCTCGTATTAATTATATTAATGAAAAAGAGAATTTAGATATTATTATCCCAAATTTTGATGCCGAGCTACATTCATTTATGAAGCTAGAAAAGGAATTAAAATCCATGGGAATTAATACATTTCTTCCTACTTTCGACCAGTTTGAGGAGCGTCATAAAGTAAATCTTCCAGAATTTGGTAAGAAATACGATATTTTAGTTCCTGGCTCAAAAGCAATTTACGATGCCTCAGAATTATATCATCTTGGTGATGATTTTGTGTTTCCATATCTTATAAAAGGCAAATTTTACGATGCTCATATTGCATATAATGTGGAGCAGGCAAATAATTTTTTCAATAAGGTGAATGCTAAATGGGGTATGCCTATAGTTGTTCAGAAATTTGTAAAAGGCGATGAATATAATGTTACTGGCCTTGGTGATGGGCATGGAAATACTATTGCAGCTGTAGCAATGCGCAAGCAGTATATTACTGATAAGGGTAAGGCTTGGGGTGGAATTTCCATTGATAATAAGGAGATGATAAAGCTTACAAAACACTTTATTAGCCAAACAAAATGGCGAGGAGGTTTTGAGCTAGAGCTTATTAAATCTGCTGATGGCAAATTTCATCTTCTGGAAATAAACCCTCGTATGCCTGCATGGATATACCTTGCTGTAGGCGTAGGACAGAATATTCCCGAAGCATTGGCAAATCTTGCTATGGGTAATGAGGTTGAGCCTTTTACGAAATATGATATCGGCAAAATGTTTATAAGATATGCTTACGATATGATAGTAAATCTTGAGGATTTTGAAAAAATAAGCTCAGAAGGCGAGCTGTAATTAAAAGTGAACAATACAAAACTGAATATAATGACAAAAATAAAATACGAAAGACCAATAATTAAGAAATTAGAGAATTCAATGCCTAATAAATTTGGTACGCGTACCGAATTTCAGCCAATGACTCATATTGATGGAGCTTCGGTTAAGGAGATGATTGCTAATCATGGTTCTCCATTATTTGTAATTTCTGAAGCTACCATTCGTAAGACATATCGTACTGCTAAGCGAGCCTTTACTACTCGCTATCCTAAGGTGCAATTTGCTTGGAGTTATAAAACTAATTACCTAAACGCGGTATGTAACACATTCCATCAAGAGGGATCGTGGGCAGAGGTGGTTTCTGGTTTTGAGTACGAAAAAGCCATGAGAAACGGTGTTGATGGACGACATATAATTTTTAATGGTCCTGACAAAACCGAGGCAGACTTACTTAAAGCAATAGAAAATAAATCATTAATTCATATCGATCATTTGGATGAGTATTATATGATTACAAAAATTGCTGAGGAAACAAAACTTCGCCCTCAGGTGGCAATTCGTGTGAATATGGATACAGGAATTTATCCTATGTGGGATCGTTTTGGATTTAATTATGAGAATGGCCAAGCTTGGGATGTTCTTAATAAAATAATGATGGGCAAAAAGATGGATCTTATAGGTTTACATTCTCATATTGGTACATATATGATGAAAGCTGAACCCTATGGTATAGCGGCTTCAAAGCTTGCAGACCTTGCTGTTGGCCTACGTCAGAAATACGATCATTATGTAAAATATATTGACCTTGGTGGTGGATTTGCTTCCAAAAACACTCTTAAAGGAGCGTTCCTTCCTGCCGAAGATACTAACCCTACTTTTGATGATTATGCTGAGGCAATTACTTCTGCATTATTGAATAGTAATATTAATCCTGAGCATTTACCGACTTTGATTTTAGAAACTGGCCGTGCACTAATTGATGATGCGGGCTCTCTTTTGGGAACCGTAATTACAAATAAGCGCAATAGCGTGGGTGCAAGAAATACTGTTTTAGATATTGGTGTGAATATATTATTTACCAGCTTCTGGTACGATCATAAAATTACTCCTGCACAAGAATTTTCGCATCATGTGGAGGACACAAAAATATATGGTCCTCTATGTATGAATATTGATGTTATTCGTGAAAATGTGAGCTTACCTCCTTTAAATGCTGGCGATAATATTGTAATGCATCGTGTTGGAGCTTATAATATGACTCAGTGGATGCAGTTTATTACTCTTCGCCCTGCTGTGGTTATGATTAGTGAAACTGGTGATGTGAATGTTATTCGTGATAGTGAGAAAATAGAGAATATTACCGATTACGAAAGTGTTCCTAAACATCTTAAGAGTTTTGAGTTATAAGGTTTCCTTAAAAAACTTATTTATTAAATCCACAATTTGATTTTATTCATATTGTGGATTTTTTTTGTCTAAAAATGTGGTATTATACCAATTTGGTATCAAAATACGCTATAAATAAATTGGAATATATTTTCCTATTAGAAGGCAAAAAAGAACTTTGCTTTTTTTAGTATTTTTTTTCTTCAACTTTTTTGGCGCAAAAAAGTAGCAAAAAAACACCCGCTGTGGAAAAATTTACTAAAAACAGAGGTGCAAAATCTAAAACATATAACTCCTCCTTATAGGCATTCTGCGAATGCCTAACGTTCGTCAAACAGGATATGTTTTTTAACGATTTTGCACTTCAGTTTTCTTAACGTAATTTTTCCAATGCGGAAGCCAGATTCTAAACGAATCTGTTTTGCCATCGCAGTTTTTAGCTCGTTCTTATTTTTGTAGTGAGTTTGTGGTGGTTTTTCTTTATTTGCATAAAGTGATACCCTCCATCTGTTGTTGTGCCTTTCAATAGTTAGCGGAACGCAAAGCAATAAGGTAGTGGAGCGTAATAAGATATGGTGAATAGCTATGATACTTCTATTACTTAATGTTTGAATTGTTATGTTTATGAATAGTCTGTTTACCTAAAATGTGGTATTAGTACGCGAAGGCTTCGCTTCAAGAGAAGGCTTCGCTTATGGTTTGGAAAGAACTTTGTGGGGTTTTATCATTCTTCTTTTTTTGGCTATTCTGGCACTTCATATATGCTTTACGAAAGATATCAAAATAGTTATTTAATTTTCTACATTTGCCCTTTAATATGGTTAATAAATTTATTCTATGGAAAGCATATATTTAATTTTAATAGTAATACTATTTGCTCTTGCAATTTCTGATATAGTAGTTGGGGTTAGTAATGATGCTGTGAATTTTCTTAACTCAGCAATTGGCTCAAAAGTAGCTCCTTTCAAAGTCATTATGGCAATAGCTGCCGTAGGTATTTTTGTTGGCGCAACTTATTCCACAGGAATGATGGAAGTAGCAAGGAAAGGTATTTTTCATCCTGAATTATTTAATTTTCAGGAGATTATGTTTCTGTTCTTGGCAGTAATGATTACGAATATAATATTGTTAGATGTTTTTAATTCTTTCGGGATGCCAACATCAACTACTGTATCAATAGTATTTGGATTATTAGGTTCTGCTGTTGCAATTGCTTGGTATAGAATTCATACTGATGCCAGTGCAAATCCAGAATTAATGAATTATATTAATTCGGCTAAGGCATTGCAAATTATTTCAGGGATATTGCTTTCGGTTATAGTTGCATTTTCTGTGGGTGCAATAGTCCAATGGTTTTCGCGACTTCTATTTTCTTTTAACTACGCCAAAAGGTTTAAGTATTTTGGCTCAATATGGGGAGGAATAGCTATTACTTCTATTACCTATTTTATACTAATAAAAGGATTAAAAGGCTCTCCTTATGCCTCACATATAATGGAAGATGGTACTCAGTTAATGGATTGGGCACAGTCGCATAGCTTGCAAATTATAGGAGTAAGTTTAATAATTTGGACTATTATATTGCAAATAATGCAATGGTTAAAACTAAGCATCCTTAAATTTATTGTTCTTATAGGAACATTTGCTTTAGCGTTAGCTTTTGCAGGTAACGATCTTGTTAACTTTATTGGCGTACCACTGGCTGGCTATAATGCTTACGAATATTGGATACATTCTGGAACAGCGGCAGATCAATTTATGAAGCTGTTGTTAAAACATCACTTGACTTAAGCCGTCAGGATGAAGGAGATGAGAGATTTGGGTCTTCTATTATGGCAAGAAATATTGTTAGAGGTTCTAGAAAAACAGCCATGGCTATTGATAATATCATGCCCTCTGGAATGAAATTAGCAATCAATAGGCAATTTGATTTACAGGAATACAAAAAGAGTATTTCTAATGATGCAAATCCTCCTGCATTTGATATGATAAGAGCTTCGGTAAACCTTGTTGTAGCAAGTATTCTTATTGCAATAGGAACTTCATTAAAGCTTCCTCTTTCCACAACTTACGTTACCTTTATGGTTGCCATGGGAACTTCTTTATCTGATAAAGCTTGGAATAGAGAGAGTGCTGTTTTTAGAATTACGGGTGTTATTTCCGTAATCGGTGGATGGTTCTTTACTGCATTTTCAGCCTTTTTAAGTGCTTTTATTGTTGCTGTATTATTTAGCTATGGTTCATTTTATGTAGTTTTTATAATGACAGCCATTGCAGCATACTCTTTAATTAAAACGAACTTCTTTAATAAGAAGCTTGATGAAAGCTCTGAAGAAGAATGCATTGAAGATATTGCTGACGACAATGTTTTAATTAAAAGCACTAGCAATGTTGTAAAAACATTATCAAATATTAATAATATTTACGACAACATTATCAAAGGTTTAGAGAATGAAGACAGAGCTTTGCTGAAAAGTGTTAAAGCAGAAGTTAAAGAGATGAATAAGCGCTCTAAATACCTTAAAGATACTGTTTATAAAACCATTAAAAAGCTTAATAAAGACTCTATTTCTACAAGTCATTTCTATGTGCAAGTTCTTGATTACCTAAGAGAATCAACTCATTGCATGGAATATATGGCTAAACCAAGTTTTGCTCATGTTGATAACGATTTTTCAAGATTACACGATGTTCAATTTAAAGAGTTAAAATTAATTTCTAAGAAATTACGTGACTTTTACCAATTAATATTTGAAGTAATAGAGACTAAGGATTATGCCAAAGTGCAAGATGTTATTACTATTCGTGAAAAGCTCATTAAAGAGATTGAATCTTATAGAAAGAAGCAAATAAAGCGTCTTAAACATGGTAAAGTGGGTAGTAAAAATAGTATGCTGTATTTAGGTTTATTGCACGAAACAAAGAATCTGCTATTGCATAGCGTTAATCTTATTAAAGCCCAAAGAGACTTTGACGATTATAAAATAGAGGAATAGAACCATATTGTAATTATTAAAGTGCTAAATTATTAAATGCTGAATTACTATTACGTAATATATAAATCGGCATAACACAGCTCATTAAATAATTACACCATTAAAGCATTGTATAATTCCCCTTAGTATTCCCCATATTAAACATTTTGTTTTAAACATTTTGTTTTAAACATTTTGTTTAATAAGAAAAATGCACTATCTTTGAGTTTCATAATAAAAACGTAGAGATATGAACCCATTTCAACTAACAGGATATCACGGGCCAGAGCTGTTTTGTGATAGAGAGGAAGAAACTGAAAAGTTATATAATGCTATTGATAATGAGCGTAATGTAACACTTACTTCTATTCGCAAAATGGGTAAGTCTGGACTTATAAAACACGTACTTCATAAGCTAAAAGCTAATAAAAAAGCATACTCTGTTTACTATCTAGATATATACCATACGGAGAATCTAAGCAATTTTTTGGAGGTTTTTGGTAAAGAATTGATGAATAATCACAGTAATTTCCCTCAAAAAGTACGTAATTTATTCGAAAATTTCATCAAATCACTCAATCCAACCATATCTTTTGACCCATTAAGTGGCAAACAAAACCTTAGTTTCAATTTTAATTCTAATGTGAATAAGGAGCAATCCATAATCGGAATATTTGATATACTATCGAAAATATCGGCTACGAAAAAGGTTGTAATAGCCATTGACGAATTCCAACAAATAGCCAAATATCCTGAGAAAAATGTTGAGGCATTATTGCGAGGAGTTATTCAGAGTTTGAAAAATATAAACTTTATTTTCTCAGGCAGCGACACTTCTATGATGACCGAGATATTTAATGACAGCAAGCGACCATTTTATCAATCTACTCAGTTGATGCACCTAAGTCATATTCCTTACGATAAGTATAGCGAGTTTATAAATCACCATTTTGAGTCGAATAAACGACATATAGAGCAGCAGGCAGTGGATTTTATTCTCAATGAAACCCGAATCCATACTTATTATGTTCAGTTTCTTTGTAATAGAGCTTTCGCTAGCAAAAAGAAGAAAATAAACCTGAATGATATAAAACTTCTTTATTCGGAAATACTGCAAGAAAACGAAGCCTATTATAGCACTTATAAGGATATGCTTAGCACCCAACAATGGAAACTACTAATTGCTTTGGCCAATGAGGGTGGCTTTGCCAGCGTTACCTCTGGTGATTTTATCCGCAATTATAACCTAAGCAACGCAAGCACCATCCGCCGTAGCGTAAAGTCATTATTACAAAAACAAATGATATTCAAAAAAGATAACAGCTATTATGTCTACGATGTATTCTTTGCACGTTGGCTAACTAGATTATAAAAAATATGAAACCAAAAATAATCATCACCATAATAATAATGCTATTCAATATTGCAGCGGTAAAAGCGGTTGCGGTAGATGTGCATTATGCAAAATTAGCCAAGAAAATTGAGAGAGATACCATTAGCAGAACTAATGGCAAAACAACTACGCTCACCATTTATAATGGAGAAAAGGTTGTGGAGGTAATAAGGTTGCGTGATGGAAAGAGGAATGGAATTCACGAATTGTTTAATGGAGATGGAAGTCTTAAAAAGCAAGCTGCTTATAAAAATGGCAACTTACATGGCAAAACGATAATTTATAATTATAGAGGACAAATTATAGAAGAAAAAACTTATAAATACAATAAAGCAAGAGGCCACTCTCTGCTACAAGGCAAATACGAAAAGTATTATAATACTAGACTGATATTTTCGGCAAATTATAAAGACAGCCTG
Organism: Bacteroidetes bacterium 4572_112; assembly: GCA_002254285.1. Taxonomy (GTDB): domain Bacteria; phylum Bacteroidota; class Bacteroidia; order Bacteroidales; family UBA1556; genus UBA6267. The sequence goes on from NIUZ01000006.1 coordinate 9,314, forward strand.
TTACATGGAAAGGCTTTGGAATATGCAAACAATAATTTGAAAAGCATAAAGCATTATAAAAGAGGTAAACTTAGCGGCAATGCAAAGAGGTATAATTATGCGAATGGGCTTTTGATTTCTGACGAAAATTATAAGATTATTAAAGATAGTATTTCCGAAAAATCGGTTTTGCATGGCAAATGCATATATTATAGTAGCAATGGAGGTATAAATAATATTGGCAACTATAAAAACGGAAATAAGGATGGTGTTTGGAAAACATATTATCATAATACTCCGAATATTGAGTCTGAGATAAACTATAAGGATGGATTGAAATATGGTGCTTTTACGAAATACTATTCCAATGGAAATATCAAAAATGAAGGCTTTACTTTTGAAGAACTATTGTCAAATAAGCGTAAAAAAACCAAATTGGATGGCGAGCAAAAGGACTATTACGAAAACGGAATACTGTCGAAACTAAGTCATTATAATATGGGCGTAAAAACTGGTATTTGGGAAACCTATTATAATAATGCTAAGTTAAAAACCATAGGGGAATACAGTGACAATCTGCTTATTGGCAATTCGTTGTATTATGGATTAGATGGCGATACAATCAGCTATGTTACATATAAACTAATTTCGCAAAATAATAAGTTGGCATCCGTAAAAGATGGTACCGAAAGACGATGGAAAAATGGCGCAAAGGTTTTTGAACAAACTTATAAGGATGGCAAAAAGCATGGCAAAGGAATAAGCTATTATGGCAACGGACAGCCATCAAATCTGATGAATTTTAACGAAGGATATCTTGAAGGTGAGTATGTAGACTATTATCAAGATGGGCAAACAAAATCATACAGAGTTTATAGAATTGATACTAACATTCGTAGTCAAATAAAATCGAAGATTATTGGATGGGAATATAGGTACGATAAAGATGGAAGTTTAAATTTTAAGAATTACAGAGGCAAAAACGAAAGTTCTTTATACAGCATAAATTTTACCAAAGGCAAAATAAATAAGATACAATATGGCAATGGAATGACATTAAATTATTTTCCAGAAGGAAAGTTAATGTCAATAATAATCAATAATAGATATTCGCAGCCCATATTTGCGCAATATTTTTATAGAAATGGGCAAATGCGCATCATTAGTTTTCAGAATGGAGATAAGGGCGTGATAAATCAAATTATATATACCAGCAATGGCGATTTGATGACTACCACAAATTATACAAATCAAAACCCCGATAGTTTGAATCCTAGCCCAAGCACTATTGCTAATTTTGGTGAGGCTGTTGGCTTACATTATATCGACAATAAATTCTATACCGACACCTTGCGCAATGGTAGTTATAGTTTATTTTATGGCAGTGGTAAGCCAATGTGTAATTTGCAATTGAAAAACGAATTGCTCGATGGCGAATTTGTATTATTTGATGCCCTAAATGGCGAGTAAAGGCTTGGCTACACTAAAGGAAACTTTTGATGAAAAAGGCAAAAGAGTTGAATATTATACCTTTCATACAAATGGCAAAATAAAGAATTATACAAATTACCTTAGTGGTGCAAATGTAAGTTATGACGCCAATGGTAACATTCTTAATGAGACTATAAATAAGGGTAATATTTCTGTGCGCAATCGTTATTATGCTCTCAAAAGGCAAATTAGCTCATCTAATATATACATCGATAATAAAAAGGATAGCATTTGGAAAACATATTATCCAACGGGAATTTTAAAATCAACCATAAGGTATCATAAGAATCAAAAGAATGGTAAATACATATATTATAATGAAGAAGGAAATATAAAAAACGAAGGAAATTATAAAAATAATATAGCAGATGGTGCTTGGGTAAAGCATTTTGAGGGAACTACCGATACTACATTTTACAAAAATGGAAGGGCAGTAGTAAAGCGAAATTTAGCACAATGCGAATGCGTGGATACCACATTGCATAAAATAGGTTTTGCGAACAGCTTAAATCGTTTGCTAGATTATTATACTCTAGTAAATAATATGCCATCTTATATTCAATCCCTGGATAGCAATGCCTATAAGTCAATTTTCTATTCGGGATTATTTACAGGCAGTGGCTCATATTCACTTACAATGCTTATGTATAAGAAGCTGAGTTTCGAGCTGCCTGCTGATAAGCAATTGCGCTTGACCATAAACCCATGTCATACCAAAGGTTATGTGAGTAAGGTAAGAGCTTCGGCATATATCGACCCCAGGTCACCACATAAGCGAATGACTATCAACCCTAAGCGTATTGCTATAGAGTTTATTAAGGGACCAATGCAGAGTGATGATTTAAGGCATAAATTTTTTACGGCATCGTTTAATATGGAGAGTATTAGATTTATTAGTGACGAAAAACCTCATGTATATATGGCCAAGGAAATTGATCCATGCTTCACAAAGGCTGTAATAAAAAATTATTTGCATTTGCAGGTAAATGATGCTTCGCTAACCATATTTAAAACTCCATATTCCAATTATTCATACATAAAGAGTAAGGAACTCGATAATTTTTTCGGAATACAAATCAATGATGCGGATATAGAGTTTAACTATAATAAGTTTGGCGAAAATCATACTCTAAAGGCAAAATGTAGTAATATGTTGGCAGGAGGAAATTTTGCCTCCGGTAGAATTACTTTAGAATGCACTAAAAAAGGAGTAGATAAATTTGAAGTAAAAACTGAGGATGGATTATTGCAATTCAGCTCGCAAGATCTAAAAGTGGAATGGCTAAAGAGAGGATTTACTCATCTAAATTTCTTTTATAGCGAAGAAATAAATGCTTTGGTAATTGATTTTTACGCAAAATAGACGATTTATAATTATGATACGAGCATGACAAAATTTAATCTTATTTTGACCCACAGGGCAATGATTAAAATATTGTTATGTGACTCCATATCACCGAATTAATAGATTTTAAACATATGAAACGAACATGACAATTTTTAATCATAAATCGAATTAATAGATTTTAAACATATGAAAAAAACTATATATATAATCATTGCTATATTAGCAATAACGGTAATATCGGCAACAAATGGGCTAGCGCAAAAGGTATACGATGTGTTTAGCAACGAATATATGCCCATTACCAACTCGCTTTATAAGGAGGTGAATGTGCGTAATTCTATTTTTAAGAATGAGGTGGAGGTACTTTATTTCAAAATTAAGAATGAAGATACAAAGGCCATTAAATCCATTAATAAACAGGCCTATGCAATTTGTCTCGACTACCTTACTAATGAAAAAAAATCGATGAAACTAATGTCTGAATTAGAGCAGAGGTTAAGAGTAAGAAATGAACTTCAAAATTCCAAAAATGATGATTATGACCGAAGGGCAGAATATAATCAGCGGTCAAATCCACCTTTGCATAGCATAAAAAGCAGTATTATTTCTCGCATTGCTGATAAGTTATTTATTAGAGTGGATTTTAATTTTAAGAGTGAGTATAGCCGCAATTATTACGATAGCGATGATATAAATATTAGCCATTATTATGTGGCAAATATTAAGAGTGCTAAAGTAAAACGCTGGAAGAATGATTTAACGAATAAGCAATTATCTATTTTGCAGGAGAACCTATCGGAGCAACTGAATAGAAATTATTCGCAGGCAAATTCGGAACTTAAGCTTAGCGAAATAGAGCTCCTCAAAAGTAATGAAGAATATCAAGAGAATAATAGGGTTGAGGAATGTAAAAATATTTGCACACGAATAGATCTTTATGAGGCTGATTTTTATTGCTATGCTTGGGGTATTATTGTTGATTTTCAGGAATATACCAATAGTAGCAAGATATATTATGGCGAAAAATTTCAGTTATTTATTCCTTATACCGATGCCAAGCAAATATTTAAGAATATTCCCAAATTTGCGTTCTTAAATCATATTCCAAATGTAAGTACCCATATTAATAACTTCAATATTCTTGATTTTTATAATAAAGCAGCATCAGACAGAAGAGCCCCCGAAGCAGAGAATATTGTTGAGCTTAATGGCATAAAAAACTCACCAAAATCGCTAAGTATAATTAGAAGTCAGATATTAAGGGATAATACTGCCACAAACTTCACAAAGCAAGAGTTTGAGTATAATACCAAGGGGCAAATACTATCCAAAATATTGTATCAAGGTAAGGGTAATGTGTTTTATAGGTCAACCTTTTATAGCTACGATTCTGCAGGCTTATTATTGAGCAAAATAGTAAAGTATAAAGATAATAGAGAGGAATCTGAAAGCTATACTTACGACCATAAAAATAATCTTAGCCGATTAGCCATACGTAGCTCAAGCGACGACGAAAATAGTAATAAACTATATTTTTATAATGGAAACAATATTTACTATTTCACAATGGACAACGCCATAAGTGTTGATAATAGTGGGATTAGTAGATTACGTTTTGATAAAAACCGCATTTATAATACCGACAAAAACTATTTTGCGATAAATGATAAAAGGCAAATTGAAGGCATTGTTTCTTTAAGAAATTATAATAATCAAGGGCAATTTGGTCGCGATAGCTTGGATCGAATTATTGAATATCATAATGAAAATGATAGATATAATTACTATTGGAATTACGACAGTTTGAACAGATTAGTTGAGTTTGAGCAATACGAATTTCAGAAAAATAAACTTCATATAAGCTTCCTTTACCAAGGTGAGAATATGTTGCCATATAAACGAATAAATATTCAAAAATATGGTGGTAATAATACTGTATTAGAAAAGGAACTTAAGTGGGAGATGTTTGAGGAATAGCTTACCTCCTGCTAATGTTTATTTAACTAGGCGGGTTAATTGTGTTTGTTGCATAGTCCATGATATTTTTTACTAGAGAAGCTTTGTTCTATTGTTTATCCTAACCCTAAAATGATAATAAAAAATAGATTTTGGCGTGAGTTTTTGGAACAAAAACCATGTCAAAATCGGTAAAATATAGGTTAAACATAATTTTGTTATGTACAGTGCGTTTGATGTTTAAATTACCGAGTGTATTATTTATATTTAATACGAATTCCATCTAACTACTTTATCAAAATCTTTGCGAATTTTTTTTCTTAGAAGGTAATCATCAGGGGCGTATCCGAAGCTAATTACCAAGCCAATAATTTTTTTCTCAGGAATAGATAGTAGCTTTTTAATCTTTTTTTCATCAAACCAGCCAAGCATACAGCTACCGATACCATCATCTTCGGCCTGCAGGCACATATGTTCGCCAGCAATTCCTATATCTATTAGTGGGTATTCCTTATCCTTAATTGCACCGCCAATTTGTGTGGTTATTTTAGCCTTTTCTATCACCATTACTACTAATAGTGGCGATTGGGCAACAAACTTATTTATTCCGATAAGAGTTCCACGAGTAGCCTTAGCCACTTTCATACAAAGCTCAGGCTCATTCACCACAACAAAAGTCCAAGGTTGTGAGTTACTTGCCGAGGGGGCAAGGCGACCTGCTTCAAGAATACGATGAAGTTTCTCGTCTTCAATCTTTCTATCAATATCGTATTTTCTAACGCTTTGTCGCTGCTTTATTAAGTCGAAGAAGTCCATTTCGTAAGTGTTTTAAAGGTTTGAGAATTCTTCAACACCACCTTTTAGGAAGTATACATTATCCATACCCATCCAGCGCATAATACTTGCTGCAACAGCGCCTTTTGGCCCTGCAAAGCAAACCATAATAATGCTTTCGTATGACGATAAGTCTAGTTTTGTAACTTCACTAACTAAGCTGTTAAATGGAATATTGAAAACGTGTTTATTGTCTATTTTATCATCAGAAAAGCAACAGCCATCAGGCTCTCTAACATCAATAACAGCCATATTATGACCTTGCTCCAAATAAGTTTTGAAATCGGCAGGCATTATCACCGGCCAGGGCATTTGCTGAACTTTATTGTTAAGCTCACTAAAAAAATCATTCATAAAAATCTATATTTATTTAGGGGCAAATATAGGCTTAGAAATCCAATGGCAAATATTTTTTTAGTCTTCAATAAATTTGAATAGTTCTTCATAAAGCAATTGAGTAGGTAAGCCCATCACATTATAAAAGCTCCCTTCTATGCGCTCAATGCCAATATAACCAATCCATTCCTGAATTCCATATGCTCCTGCTTTATCAAAAGGCATATATTTTTCAACATAATAATCAATATCGGCATCCTCAATCTTCTTAAAAAAGACGTCGCTTTCGGCAGAAAAACATTCTTGTTTATCAACAGAACTTAAGCATACCCCTGTAATAACTTTATGTTTTTGACCACTCATGGTCTTCAGTGTTTTTCTTGCTTGAGATTTATTCTTTGGCTTGCCAATAATTTCACCATTTAGCACAACAATTGTGTCTGCGGTAATGTAAATATCGTTCTTTTTTAAGTTAGAAGTTTTACATGCTGCTGCCTTCAGCTTTGCTAAATACTCAGGTACTTTTTTGTAACTTAAATCTTCAGGGTAACTTTCTTTAACTCTCTTTACCTTTATTTCAAAATGTAAATCCATTCCGTCCATAAGCATTTGACGCCTAGGTGATTTAGAAGCAAGGATAAGGTTGTGTTTGCGAAGTTTTCGAAGTCGTGATTCCATGATAATTATTTTATACAAAGGTAGATAATTAAATCGAATATATAATAGCTTTTTCTGTTTGTTGCATTTTTTTATTGTAAAATATTGTCGACGAACAAAGATTCGTTAAATAGAAAAAAAAAGCTTCATCCTACACATTAGTGATAGATGAAGCTTCAATTTGAAAATAAAACTTAATTTATTTTTTAACTCGTTCGCCGTATTCGTGAGTACGTGTATCAACTTTAATCCATTCTTCATTATTTATGAATAATGGAACCTTTACGTTAGCACCAGTTTCCACTGTAGCATCCTTAAAAGTGTTAGTTGCAGTATTGCCTTTTTCTCCTGGCTCAGTATAAGTAATTTGTAATTCTACAAAAGCTGGTAACTCGCAAAATAAAGCAGTTTCTGTTTCAGCATGGTATACAATTTCAACATTTTGACCTTCTTTCAATAAATCAGGAGCATTAATAATGTCCTCCTCAATGAAAGTTTGCTCATAAGTTTCGTTATTCATAAAGTGGTATATATCTCCTTCATTATAAAGATATTGATAAGCACGACGCTCAACTCTTTGTATGTCAATCTTTACACCAGAGGTGAATGTGTTAGGAATAACTTTTCCTGTTTTAATATTTTTAAGCTTTGTACGAACAAAAGCAGGGCCTTTTCCTGGTTTAACGTGCTGAAATTCAACGATAGACCATAGCTCACCATTGAACATTAGTACCATTCCATTCTTAAAGTCTGAAGTATTTGATGCCATAATATGTTTTGTTATATATTGTTTTAATTTCAATAAGCGCAAAAGTAGTAAAATTAATGAGACAAAAAATCTAGACCAATTGCTATCAACCCTCTTATAAATTTACGTTCATTAACAACAAATACTAGTAATATAATTTTGATTATTAATAAATTATACTGTTTTGAGTAAAGGTGCTTTCTTAATGGAAAAATAATTATTTCACGTATATTTACAATAGCTTCAATTGATAAAATTTTGTTATGCAGGTTTCATTAAAAAGCATTAGATTTGCATTTGCAAAATATCAATGGCTTTATAGTTGAGTTTTAGGACTTAAGCTATTTATTAGTCAGTTTTGTAATGATTAAGTCTTGAATTCATGTAATGCCCATGATAAATATATTTTAACAGAACTATAGGTAACATAAATGGCATAGACTATATTATAATAGATGTTTCCATAGTCAACTAATTTTTTAAACAAATGAAAAAAATATTTTTAGTAGTAACAGTTTTGTCTTTTATGATGGTATCATGTGGTGATGCTGCAACAAAAAAAGAAGAAAAAGTTGAAGATAAGGTTTCTGCACCAGCAGAAGCAGAAGTTAATTATGAAAATGCTGTATGGAATAAGTTTAAAGCAAATACACGTAACACTTCTCATATTGATGTTAATATGAAAATGGAGAAGCCTGCGTTTTTCATGAAATATAAAACTAACGCTCGTATTAGCACAAGTCCTTCTATTTATGATGGCGTTGCTTATATTGGTAGTTCTGATAAGAATCTTTATGCTATTAACGAGTCAAAAGTACTTTGGTCTTTTGAGGTAGGAGACGATATTCGCTCTAATCCAACAGTTGTTGATGGTGTTGTATATTTCGGTTCTTCGGATAAGTTTATGTACGCTTTAGATGCAAAAACAGGTGAACTTAAATGGAAGTTTGAAACAGGTGACCTTATTATGTCATCACCAAATGTTGCTAACGACCTAGTATACTTTGGTAGCTATGATGGTTATTGCTATGCATTGAATACTAAAGATGGAACTGTAAACTGGAAATTTAAGACAGGCGATGCTGTATATGCGAGTCCTGCTGTAGGAAATTCTGATGTTTACTTTGGTAGTTTTGATGGTCATATGTATGCTTTAGATCAGTTAACTGGTGAGCTTAAGTGGAAATTTAAGGCTGGAGATGCTATTGCTTCTAGCCCAGCAGTTACTAACGGTAAAATATATTTTGGTAGCGACGATTCTTACCTTTATGCTTTAGATAGAATAGATGGTAATCTTATTTGGAAATTTAAAAGCTTACAAGTTATTAACTCTAGTCCAGCAGTTAGCGAAAACAGTGTTTACTTTGGAAGTTATGATTATAGTTTCTATAGCATTGATGCTAATACAGGTATTTTGAATTGGACATTCCAAACAGAAGGTCCAATACACTCAAGCCCAGCTTTGACAAACAATATTGTTTATTTTGGTTCTGATGACTTTAATCTTTATGCTCTTAATGCAAAAGATGGTAAAGAAATTTGGCGAGAAAAAGTTGGTGATAGAGTTCACTCTAGCCCTGCAATTCATAAAGGAATGGTTTTCTTCTGTAGTTTCGATAATTACTTATACGGAATGAAGTAAGAAATTTTATAATATTTCATTAAAGGCTGCCTAATTTAGGTGGCCTTTTTTTTGATATTATATAAAATCATATTTTGAAAAGCTGATTAACAGGAGATTAATTAAATATTTTCTATAGAATTAGATATCTTAACATAAGTTAATTACTTTCGCCGATTATATCAGGAGATGTATATATTACTCTCTAACTGATATAAGCTGTTTATTAAATTACTTGTTTACAAAAAAATTAATATCATTCATAATATGAAGAGTATTTTCTATTTTTTATTTATAATAATATCTATTATTGCTAGCCCAGTGAAATCATTTTCGCAATGTGCTACACCAACTACAACTACTGGATCACGATGTGGAGAAGGTTCTGTTACAGTTAGCGCCACAAGTGCAACGGGTAACTATCGTTGGTATGATGCTTCTTCAGGAGGCAATATTCTTGGAAATGATGCATCATTTAATACTCCTATTATTTCTGCAAATACAACTTTTTATGTTTCAGAATTTAATAATGGAACTACTAATGATGCCTTAGAATTTGATGGAACTAATGATTATGTTGCTATTCAAGATTTGCATTTTATTACTACCGAATTGGAAGTAATTACTATGGAAGCTTGGGTTAAAACAGATGTTAGTGGAGTTTCTGTATGGGACAACTGGTCTATTGTGGATTTTGATAGGAGTGAATATTTCAACTTTTATGTGAGTGGTAATAATGGTACTGTAGGCTTCTCAACCACTGATAATAGTGGACATACTGATGATTTTTATGGAACAATAGCAGTTAATGATAATACATGGCACCATATAGCAGTGGTATATGATGGCACTGATAAACATATATATATTGATGGAGCTCTTGATGCAACAAAAGCAAATCCTCATGGTGGAAAAGATTTAGGAAAAGGGTCAGTAAGGTATGGTTTTGTTGGTGATGGTTCGGAAGCAACGGGATTTAATGGCTCACGAAATTATAAATATTTTGACGGAAGCTATGACGAAATTAGGGTATGGAGTACTGCTCGAACAGCAGCAGAAATAAGTAGTAATTATAATAAATGCGTGCCTGAAGGTCAAGAGGATTTAATGCTATACTATCGTATGGATGGAGTAAGTGGCGATAATACTCTAATTGATTATAGTGGTAATAATTATAATGGTACTCTTTATAATATGGATTTGGCAGCCGTTTGGATAACAGGAACTAATTTAACAGATTGTCCTACATGTGAGAGTGCTAGAGCTTCAGTAATTGCTGAAATAGAAGCTGCTCCTGCAATTGACTTAGGTGTTGATAAATGCGTGCCAACCACTAGCACAATATTAGATGCTGGTGCTGGGTTTACCTCATATTCATGGAGTACAGGTGCTACTACTCAGCAGATTACTGTTAATTCAAATGGATTTTATTCTGTTGATGTTACTCACGCTGCAAATTTATGTGTTGGTACCGATGGTATTTCTGTAAGTTTACTTTCAGAACCTGATGCTTCGGACAAAGATAGATGTGGAGAAGGTACTTTAGCTCTAGATATTGATAACCCAAGTTCGACCACATATCAGTGGTATGATGTTGCAACAGGTGGTAGTGCCATAGGAACAGGAGTTAATTATACAACCCCAAGTATTTCGTCAACTACCTCCTATTATGTTAGTGAAATTGATAATTCGCAATATAAACAGGCTCTACATTTTGATGGAGTAAATGATATGGTTGCCATAGATAACTTAACCTATAATGGAACAAATTATACTGAAGTTACTGTAGAAGCTTGGATTCGTACAACCGATAATAGTAAACAGATTATAGCATCTTATGATAGGAGTGAGTATTGGAGACTGGAGATTGCAGGTGAAGGTACAAATGCAGGAAGGGTTGGTTTTAAAATATATACGGGTGATACAGATTATAGTAATGGAATAGTAGATTTTGGAGGTACTGCTATAGTAAGTGATGGTAATTGGCATCATGTTGCAGCAGTTTTTAATAATGGCTCAATTAAAATATATGTTGATGGCAATTTAGATGCTTCTACTACAACAGACTCTAAATTTGGTAAAGGAACTGTTCGTTATGGTTTTCTAGGTGTTGGATCTGAAGCGTCAATATATAATGGAACTACTGGACCTCTTGACTATTTCAATGGTGACATTGATGAGGTACGTATTTGGAGTGTTGCTCGTAATATTACTCAAATACAAAATAATAAGGATGGATGTTTATTGGGAACTGAAACTGGTCTTCAAGCTTATTATAAAATGGAAGATGGAAGTGGAAATACATTGAGCGATCACTCTATTAATAATAGTATAGGTACTTTGTTTAATATGGATAATAGTGCATGGATAAATACAGGTAAAAATATTGAATGTTCGTGTGGTGAAAGCGATAGGAGAGAAGTAACTGCTACTGTTAATGCAATTCCAGTGGTAAACTTAGGACTTGATAGATGTGAGCCAGCAGCGGTAGTGCTTGATGCAGAGAATGCTGGCGGTGGATATACTTATGTTTGGCAAGATGGAAGTACAAATCAAACTCTTAATGCAGCTACATCACAGCAATATTGGGCTCGTGTAACCGAAACTGCAACATCTTGTGAAGGTAGTGATACTGTTGTTATTAGTATTGGAACCACAGCAAAGCCAACAACAACAGACGGCTCTCGTTGTGGTAATGGAACAGTGGATTTATCAGTAAGTAATGTTAATACAATTAGATGGTATGATCAACAAACTGGTGGCACATTATTACAAACAGGATTGTCGTATACAACACCTAGTTTAAATTCTAATACTGACTATTATGTTAGTGCAGATGAGGGTACTTCATGTGGTGAAAGTGTTCGCGAAAAAATTACAGCAGAAGTAAACCCTGAAATTACAGCTCTTACAACAGTAAAATCGTGGCCTGGGGAAAATGGAACGGTAATAGTTTTAAGCTCAACAGGAGGCAGTGGGAATTATGATTATACTGAATTGCAAGGAAACTTTGATTATGCAGGATCGTATACGGCTGCTGATGTTGAAAAAACTGTTCCAAACGGAGGGTCTTATAATATTATGGTTAGAGATGAAAAAGGATGTGAATATACTACCAATGGCGTGGTGACAAACCCTATACCTACTGCAATTGCAACGAGTGCTAATACTTCTGTTAGTTTATTTATTCCTCAAAAAAATGAGTGGTTTTATGTAACAGATAATAATTCAAAAGCTATTGTTGCCATAAAAAGCGGTTCAAATGCACTAGGTAAAGTAGATGTTGAATTATATATTGATGGCTCAACAGGAATTTATGATGGTTATGCTTTTCTGAAAAGGCATTTCGTTATTAATGTAGAAAATCAACCGACATCCAATGTTGAAGTTAAGTTATTATTCTCTACTAATGAGTATAATAGCCTTAAAAGCGAAGCTGCTAATACTGCTGAACCATTAGATGATATTAGCACAATTGCCGATATTGGGGTAACAAAATATGAGGGGCCTACCGAAAATGGAAATTATAAGCCTGGAGATGCCACAAGCTTAGCTTTCATTAGCCAAAGCTCAAGTGGTAGTGAGGCTGAAGGGAAATATATTATTATTCAAACGAGTAGTTTTTCTGAATTCTGGCCACATGCAAGTGGTGGTGGCTCGGCTTTACCCATAGAACTAATACGTTTTGAGACGGCTAAAGTGAATAATGATGTTGTGCTTTCTTGGACTACGGCCACTGAGCTTAATAACGAATATTTTAGCCTGCAACGTTCAGTCGATGGCAAAGAGTTTAATACTATTGCTAAAATAGATGGTGCGGGTAATAGTAATACTATTCTTAATTATCAATACGTTGATAATAAGCCGCTTTCTGGAACATCATACTATAGATTAAAGCAAACTGACTATGATGGTAAATTTGCTTTCTCTCAAATTAGGGCTGTTAAATTTGCTTATGATAATGAGGCTAGTCTAGCGATTTATCCAAATCCAACAAACTCAAAAATAAATATGTATTTTGATGGTTTTGTAAATGATAGTAAAGTTGAAATGAGCATTTATTCTGTAAATGGAAAATTAATGCTTACTAAATCTATTCCTCTCAGCGAAAATGGTGATGGTAATATTAGTATGAATATTGAACAACTACTGCCTGCAGGTGTTTATTTTGTGAGAATCATAGGTGAAAACAATATTATTAACAATAAGATAATTGTACAATAATTCAGTATAAATTATTGTCAGTAAAAAGCTCTAAGTTGGTAGTTATTCTATCATTAACTTAGAGCTTTTTGTATATAATAATGGCAGTAATACCAACCTAAGAAATCATTACATTTGCAAATCATTATATTTAGTCGCGAGATGCTCCGAAACCTATTTATAGCATCATTATTACGAATTTATGAATTCTGATTTTGTAAAGGGTTTACAGAATAAAATCTCTCTCTAAATAAAAAACATAAGAATACAATATGGAAAATACTCGTAATTTCTGCATAATAGCACATATAGATCATGGTAAAAGTACTTTAGCCGATCGCCTATTGGAATATACTGATACTGTTTCGGCAAGAGACCTGCAAGCGCAAGTGCTTGATGATATGGAGCTTGAACGTGAGCGTGGTATCACTATCAAGAGCCATGCAATACAAATGCTTCATAAGCGAGATAAAACTGATTATATTCTTAACCTTATTGATACTCCGGGTCACGTAGATTTTTCTTACGAAGTATCGCGCTCAATCGCTGCTTGCGAAGGCGCCCTACTTATTGTAGATGCTACCCAAGGTATTCAGGCTCAAACAATTTCTAACCTTTATTTAGCAATAGAGAATGATCTTGAAATTATTCCTGTAATGAATAAAATGGACCTTCCTAATGCTATGCCATTGGAAGTCGCTGATCAAATTGTAGACCTTATTGGCTGTGATTTGGATGATATTATTGAAGCTAGTGGTAAAACCGGATACGGAGTAGATAAGATTTTAGATGCCATAATTGATGTAGTGCCTGCTCCTAAAGGAGATCCTAAAGCACCACTTGAGGCAATGATTTTTGACTCTGTTTTTAATTCTTTTAGAGGAATTATTGCCTACGTAAAAATCATGAATGGTACTGTACGTAAAGGTGAGTTAGTAAAATTCTTCAATACTGCTAAAGAGTATAAGGCTGATGAGGTTGGAGTATTGAAACTAGGTTTGGAACCTAGCAAAGAGCTAAGTGCTGGCGATGTTGGATATATTATTTCTGGAATTAAAGCTTCTAAGGAAGTGAAAGTTGGAGATACTATTACTCATAAAGAAAATCCTTGTGCGGCGGCAATTGGTGGTTTTGAGGATGTGAAACCTATGGTGTTTGCAGGGGTTTATCCTGTTGATGCTGAGGATTATGAAGACCTACGTGCTGCTATGGAGAAACTTCAACTTAATGATGCTTCTCTAACATACGAGCCAGAATCTTCTGCTGCCTTAGGTTTCGGATTCCGTTGTGGTTTCCTTGGTTTATTGCATATGGAAATTATTCAGGAACGCCTTGATCGTGAGTTTGATATGAACGTAATCACAACTGTGCCCAACGTTTCGTATAAAGTACATACTCGCACTGGTGAGGAGCTTATGGTCTATAACCCATCGGGTTTGCCAGATATTTCTAAGGTTGACTATATTGAAGAGCCGCTTATTAGTGCTCAGGTGATTTTGCAGAGCGAATATATGGGCCCTGTTATGAAACTTTGCCTCGATAAGCGTGGTATTCTTAAAAATACAATTTTCTTAACAAGTAATAGAGTTGAGCTTACTTTCGATATGCCTTTGGGCGAAATTGTTTTCGATTTTTACGATAGACTGAAGAGTATTTCCAAAGGTTATGCTTCTTTCGATTATCATTTAAATGGTTTCCAGCAAGCAAAACTTATTAGATTAGATATACTTCTTAATGGTGATTATGTAGATGCTTTGAGCACGCTACTTCACCAAGATAATGCATATAATTTTGGTAAAAAGATTTGTTCTAAGTTGAAAGAACTTATTCCTCGTCAGCAATTTGATATTGCAATACAGGCAGCCATAGGTTCTAAAATTATTTCTCGTGAAACAGTAAAAGCTGTTCGTAAGGATGTTACTGCCAAATGTTATGGTGGTGATATTTCTCGAAAGCGCAAATTACTTGAAAAGCAGAAAAAAGGTAAAAAGCGTATGCGTCAGGTAGGAAATGTTCAAGTTCCTCAAAATGCATTCCTTGCTGTACTTAAGATGGACTAAATAATGATTAATTGTTAATGTTTAATTATTAATGCATTATCGATAATTAATCATTAGTAATTTACAATTTAACATTAATAGATGATATCACATATTTCTAAAAAGCTAAATCTTGATAGAAAAGCTGTGCAAGGCACAATTGAGCTATTGGAGAAAGGCGCTGGAATTCCGTTTATTGCACGTTATAGAAAAGAAGCTACGGGCGGACTCGATGAGGTTGCAATTGAAAACATCCGTGATGCTCATTTGCAATATATTGAGCTTGAGAAACGCAAAAAATACGTTATCGAGAGTATAGCAAAGCAAGATTTACTAAGCGACATTTTACAACAGAAGATAGAACAATCTCTTACTTTAAGTGAGATTGAAGATATATATTTGCCATTTAAACCCAAGCGCAAAACTAAGGCTAGTGTTGCCAAAGAACGTGGTTTGGAACCCTTGGCGAAGATAATAATGAGTCAAAATAATCCTGATTTTTATTTTCAGGCCGAGCATTACACCAAGCATCCCGATATTGCTGATGCCGAAATGGCTGTAAGTGGTGCTCTTGATATTATTGCTGAATGGATAAACGAACGCCCAGCTGTACGTAAAAGCAGCCGTAGATTGTGGCAACGACAGGCAGTAATACAATCAAAAAAGAAGACTAAAGCTGAAGATGAGCAGCAAAAATTCAAACCTTATTACGATTGGGAAGAGAGAATGAGCAAGGCGCCAAGCCATAGAGTATTGGCTCTGCTTAGAGGAGAAAAAGAAGGTGTGCTGCGTCTTAAAATAGGTCCTGATGAGGATGTAGCCATCAATAGTATTAAGGACTATGTAATAAAAACAGATTCCACAAGCCGCCACGAGATTTCAATTGCTGTTAAGGACTCGTATCGTAGGCTTCTTTCATCATCCTTGGAAACCGAATTCAGAGCTGAGTTAAAAGAAAATGCTGATGCAAAAGCGATTAATGTTTTTGCTGAAAATCTTCGTCAGTTGCTAATGACTAGTCCCTTGGGGCAAAAAGTGTGCTTGGCAATTGACCCAGGATTTAGATCAGGCTGCAAACTTGTAGTGCTTGATGCACAAGGCAAATTGCTGCACAACGAAACCATATATCCTCATCCACCACAGCGAGAAGCTACTATGGCAAAGAAAAAGCTTAGTAGCCTTGTGAATATGTATAAGGTGGAAGCCATAGCCATAGGAAATGGTACGGCAGGCCGCGAAACTGAGAAATTGGTTCAAAACACACATTTCGATAGAAAGATACAGGCTGTAATGGTGAACGAAAATGGTGCATCAATATATTCTGCAAGTGCTTTGGCACGTGAGGAATTTCCTGATTATGATATTACTGTGCGAGGCTCGGTTTCAATTGGTCGTAGGCTAATGGATCCTCTTGCCGAGCTTGTGAAAATTGACCCAAAATCCATAGGAGTGGGGCAATATCAGCACGATGTGGATCAGAAAAAATTACAGGCAAAGCTTGCCGATGTGGTAAGTAGCGTTGTGAATAGTGTAGGAGTGGAACTAAATACCGCTAGCAAAGAGATATTGCAATATGTAGTGGGAATTGGCCCTAGTACCGCCAAAAAGATTGTAGATTTTCGTAATGAGAATGGAGCTTTTGAAAGCCGCAAACAACTGATGAAAATTAGTGGTTTTGGTGCTAAAGCTTTTGAGCAAGCTGCCGGATTTATTAGAATTCGTGATGCTCGCAACCCATTGGATAATACTGCTGTACATCCCGAATCATATTCTGTGGTGGACAAAATGGCCAAAAAATTAAAGAAAAATATTGCTGAGCTTATTGAAGATAAAGAATCCATGAAATTGCTACAAGCAGAGGATTTTGTAACTGATAAATTTGGCCTTTTTACAGTAAAAGATATTATTGCCGAGCTTCAGAAGCCAAATCGTGACCCTAGGTCAAAAATTGAGTTTTTCGAGTTTGAGAAGTCGGTAAATAGCCCTCAGGATTTGGAAGAAGGAATGATACTGCCGGGCATTATTACGAATATAACAGCCTTTGGTGCTTTTGTAGATGTGGGAGTGCATCAAGATGGGCTTGTGCATATTTCTGAATTAGCCAACGAATTTGTTAGCGACCCTCATCAGTATGTAAAGCTAAATCAAAAAGTACAAATAAAGGTATTGAAAATAGATTTGCAGCGCAAAAGACTGCAATTTAGTATGAAAGATTTGAATTAATGTTTATAACAGGAGCAAGCGGAATGCTAGGGACACATCTAGCATATAATTTATTGAAGAAAGGCGAGTCGGTTACAGCTTTGAAGCGTAGCTCTACTGACCTATCATCAATGAAGAGTATATTTGCTTATTACGAAAAAGGTGATAATTCACTTTTTGAGAAAA
The DNA here is from genome assembly GCA_002254285.1 of Bacteroidetes bacterium 4572_112. GTDB lineage: Bacteria > Bacteroidota > Bacteroidia > Bacteroidales > UBA1556 > UBA6267. Next base: position 26,914 of record NIUZ01000006.1, read on the forward strand.
TTGAGTGGATTGATGGCGATATTTTGGATTTCTATATTCTTGATGATATTATTTCCAAGCATAAGCAGGTATATCATACTGCGGCATTTGTGAGCTTCCATAAACAGGATCATTCTAAAATTAGAGATATAAATATTCATGGCACCGAGAATATTGTTGCCGCCTGCATAAAACATAAATCGCGTTTGGTTTATAGTAGCTCTATTGCTGCTCTTGGGCGCAGTGATGGCGGTGGTGCTACCACAGAGAAAAACTATCGCGATAGCACTTTCAAGAGCTCGGTATATTCCGAAAGTAAGTTCTTGGCAGAGCAGGAAGTTTGGCGTGGTATTGCCGAGGGGCTTGATGCTGTAATGGTAAACCCATCGGTGATAATTGGCCCTGGCGATTGGAATAAATCCAGTGCTCAGCTATTTAAAACTGTGGCAAATGGTCTTAAATTCTACACCAATGGTAGCAATGGCTATATTGATGTGCGTGATATTGCGGAGGTAATGTATAGGCTTATGAATTCTGATATTACTGCCGAAAGATTTATTCTTTCTGCTGAAAATGTTACTTATAAAAGACTTTTTGAAACCATAGCCAAAGAGCTTAAAGTTGCTCCTCCAACAATATTGGCGAATAAAATACTATCCGAAATTAGCTGGCGAGTGTTAGGTATGTGGAGTGCATTAAGTGGCAATTCGCCTTTAGTTACAAAGGAAACAGCCAAAAGTGCTAATTCGCATTACGATTATTCTTCGCAAAAAGTAATTGATAGTTTAAATTATAAATTTATTAGCTTCAACCAAAGTGTTAAACATGCTGCTGAGCTGTATTTGAATATGTAGTTGACTAATATTCAGAGATAATATATTGTTTAGTAACATTCAGAGATTAATTTCAGTATTTTTGTAAGCATAAATGATAAATATATGAGCGTACATAATATTACAATTTTAAAAAATTCTGGAGAAACAGAGCTCTTTGATGAGAATAAACTCATGGAGTCTTTGCGTAGGTCAGGAGCTTCAAATGATTCCATAAAAAAGGTTGTTGACGAGCTTGGTTTATACCTTTATGATGGAATGTCGTCGCACAAAATTTATAAAAAGGCATATAGCATATTAGGAAATATTTCCATGAAGGATGCTGGAAAATATCGCCTTAAGAAAGCTATTTTGGAACTTGGCCCTACTGGTTATCCTTTTGAGCAATTTGTTGGTGCAATTCTAAAAACGCAAGGATATTCCGTAAAAGTTGGTCAGTTGATTGATGGCAAATGTGTGCAGCATGAGGTTGATGTGGTTGCCGAAACTAAAGATAAAATTATTGTTGTTGAATGTAAGTTTCACCGTACAGGAAATACAAAGAGTGATGTAAAAGTCCCTTTATATATTCGGTCTCGCTTCAACGATATTTATGATAAATGGTCGCAAGATGGCACCCTAGCAGGTCGTGATTACGAAGCTTGGCTAGTTACAAATACTCGTTTTACTGGAGATGCTGAGCAATTTGGCAAATGCAGTGGCTTGGTGCTCAAATCGTGGAATTATCCTTATAATAGTTCGCTAAAGGATATGATTGATAAAGCAGGATTGCATCCAATTACTAGCTTAAAAACATTGAGTCGTAAGGAAAAGCAGAATATGCTAGATGAGGGAGTGGTACTTTGCCGCGAAATAAGTGAGCAAATTTTGATGAAGAATAATATAAAACGAACAAAGATAAATAAAGTACTTGCTGAGGCAAAAGTACTAACCGAAATATAAAACAATATGCAAGTAAGAGCGAAAAAACACCTTGGGCAACATTTCCTTAAGGATTTGGAAATAGCAAAAAATATAGCAACAAGTTTAGAGAATAATGAACTGCCTGTGCTTGAAGTTGGCCCAGGAATGGGAGTTCTGACTAATTTTTTGAATGCAGAAAATAAGGGGGATGTGTATGTTGCAGAGATTGATAGAGATTCTGTAGCCTATCTTATTGAAAAAGGAATTGTACCCCAAGAACGAATTTTGGGAGATTTTTTGCATCTAGATTTGAAAGAAAGCTTTGATGGCGAGGTGAATATTATTGGTAATTTTCCATATAATATTTCTAGCCAAATATTGTTTCGTACTTTAGAAAATAAGGAGCTTATTCCTGAGTTTGCAGGTATGTTTCAGAAAGAAGTTGCCGAGCGTATTGTTGCTAAACCAGGAAATAAACAGTTTGGAATACTTAGCGTAATGACTCAAGCTTATTACGATGCCGAGTATTTATTTACTGTTGATGAGCATGTTTTTGATCCACCACCACGAGTAAAATCTGCGGTTATTCATCTTAAAAGAAAAGAGAATACGGTTTTAGATTGCGACGAAAAGTTATTTAAAACCATAGTGAAAACGACTTTCAATACTCGCAGAAAAATGTTGCGTGGTAGCCTTCGCCGTATTGTTGGTAAGAGTGATGTATTACATGATGAGTTTTTTCAGAAAAGACCTGAGCAACTTAGCGTTGAAGATTTTGTAAACGTAACAAATATAATGCGAAAGGCAATTGACGAAGGAGCAAAAGCGTAGTTTAGTAGATATTAATTTTAATATATTATCAAAAGGTTAAATAATTGTATCCAAAGTTTGCAGTTCAGCTAAATAACTACTTTTGTTTCACATTAAAACAGCATTAAGTAATGGCAATAAAAATTGATACATCAAAATATAAGATTCTACTTGTTGATGACGAGGAGGATATTCTAGAATTTATGGCTTATAATTTACGCAAGGAAGGTTATGAGGTTCATACTGCTGAGGATGGAGCTGTGGGAGTTAAAAAAGCCAAGGAAATAGTCCCAGACCTTATTGTGCTTGATGTGATGATGCCAAATATGGATGGTATGGAAGCCTGCGAAATTATTAATGGCATTGACGAATTGAAAAATACCATTAAAATATTTCTTACTGCCAGATCCGAAGATTATTCGCAAATTGCTGGTTTTGATGCTGGTGCTGACGACTATGTTGCTAAACCAATTAAGCCAAAGGTATTGGTTAGCAGAATAAATGCATTACTTCGCCGAAGAGAAAAAACATCAAATAGTGATGGTGTTGATGATAATAGCCATTTGATTGAACTACATAATCTTACCATCGATACCGAGAGGTATATTGTGCTTCGCAAAGGGGAGGAACATTCGCTGCCTCGCAAGGAGTTCAAATTGTTGCTACTGCTTACTTCCAAGCCTGGCAAAGTATTTACTCGCGAGGAAATACTTGAAAAAGTATGGGGAAATGAAGTGATAGTTGGAGATAGAACAATTGATGTGCATATTCGTAAACTCCGTGATAAGCTTAAACTAAAAAGAATAGTTACAGTGAAAGGTATTGGGTATAAATTCATAGAGAAGAATGAAGAATAATCAAAGCCCTCAACGATTATCTATTATTACCACTATTTCGTTATTGTTGGTGAATATTGTGATATATACAATATTTAGCCTACTGTATGATCAAATGCATATTTGGACCTATATATTGGGCTTTCTTACCTCTTTTATATTCTCTTACTTTATTATATATCAAACACTTGAAACCTTTATTTATAAGAAGATAAAGCTTATATATAAAACCATTCATAGACTTAAAAGGGGGCGAAAATCTTCGGATAAAAGTTTTGATTTGCAAACGGACTTAGATTTACTTGAGAACGTAAATAAGGAATTTATTGATTGGGCTAATTCTCAAAAAAATGAGATTAAGCAAATGAAAGAGCTTGAGCAATATCGTCGAAATTTTGTGGGCAATGTTTCGCATGAGCTTAAAACCCCAATTTTCAATATACAAGGTTATATACATACATTGCTTGATGGTGGAATCCATGATGATAATATTAATGTAAAATACCTTGAAAAGACTTCTAAAAGTGTTGACCGTATGATAAATATGGTGGAGGATTTGGAAACAATATCTGCTTTGGAGTCTGGCATTATTGAGATGAATTTTACAAAGTTCAATATTATTGACCTTACGCAAGAGGTAATAGAATTTTTGGAAGTAAAGGCACAAAATAAAAACATTAATCTGTTTGCTTCCATTGATGAAAGTAAAACTGCAGTTTTTGTTTTTGCAGATAAAGTTAGAATTCGTCAAATTATTATCAACCTGATTGATAATGCCATAAAATATACCAGTGATACTAATTCACCATATATAAAAGTTAGTTTTTACGATATGGATGAGAATATACTTATCGAGGTGAGTGATAATGGCTTGGGTATTTCAATGGAAAATATTCCTCATCTGTTTGATAGATTTTATCGTGTAGACTCTGCTCGCTCTCGTGCACAAGGTGGTACAGGCCTTGGCCTTTCAATCGTTAAGCATATTATTGAAGCTCACAAACAAACAATTAATGTGCGTAGTAACCTTGGTGTTGGTACTACTTTTTCCTTCACACTTAAGAAATCATAGTAACTTTTAGTCCTTTTTAGAGATAGTAAATGCATAGCTTTGCTTTATATGGCTAATATTTGTACATTTGTAGCTCGTAATATTACGACTTATAATTATACAACTCGTAATATTACAACTCGTAATATTACAACTCGTAAATTTACGACTTAAGATTTAGCTAATTTTGTTTATTTACTAAGGATAAATATGAAAAAGAAAAGTAGTGAAATAATAAAGCTTCCAAATCCATTCAAGTTTGGTACAATAGTCGATAACGATAGGTTCTGTAATCGTATTGATGAGTTGCGAACCCTTAAACAGTATGTTTATGATGGTTATTCGGTATGGTTGTTTTCGCCACGTAGGTACGGAAAAAGCTCTTTAGTAAAAAAGGCCTTTGCTCAAATAGATGACAGTACCACCATTTATATAGACCTTTATAATGTAAAATCCATTGATGATTTTGCGAAGAAATACTCCAAAGCACTAGCCGATAATTTGTTTAATTGGAAAACTGGGATTAAAAAAATCAGCACTTCATTGTCAAAATATTTTAGCTCACTTTATCCTAAAGTATCAGTAGGAACGGATGGTATTCCATCAATGTCAATTGAGAAAAAGGAAATAAACCAACAGGTAGATATTGAGCAAATATTGAATATGCCTGAGAAGTTTGCCCAAGATAATAATATAAAAATATGTATTGCCTTTGACGAATTTCAAGAGGTAGAGCGTATTGACCCATTTATAATAAATTGGATGCGCACAGCTTTTCAAAACCATAAGCACATAAGCTATATTTTTCTGGGTAGTAAGCAATCATTGATGAAAGAGATTTTTGCTGATATAGAATCTCCATTTTATGAGTTTGCTGTAAAAATGGATCTTGCAGAAATATCGTCAGAAGATTTAAGTGAATTTATAAAAAATAAGTTTGATCAAAATAAGATTCCTATTTCACAAAATACTATAGATGAAATATTAAAACGCTCCGAAAGGCATCCTCATTTTACACAATACTTTGCCTCGGTGGTGTTTGATGCTATTAGGTATGGCGAGGAACAAGATGACGAAGATTTTGCCGACAGATGGATGGATAAAATAATTAATAGTCAAGGAATTATATTTCAAACCATTTATGACCAACTAGCAAGTAACCAAAGAAGTGTTATTTCTGCAATTGCCCAAATGGAAGACAAGCAGGAGCTCTTTTCTGATAAGGTAAGAAAGGATTTTGGTCTGCCAGTAAGTTCTTCAATAGCCATTACTTTGAAGGCATTAATCAAAAAAAGCTTGGTATATAAAACTCCAGAAGGGAAATATAGAATAGATAACCCAGTATTTAAAGAGTGGATTTACAGACTAAATACAGGAGGTTTGAGGTAATACCAAATATATTCCTTCTGATAGTTATCGGATTTATTAAATCAGCAAGCTTGAATCATAAGTGGTATGATTAATATTTCATAACTTTGCAAATATCATTTGATACACTAAAATAACTAAACTCAAGAATATGAAAAAGTTCCTATTAATATTTTCAATGCTAATAATTTTCGCAATAGCATTGGCTTTTCTATTATTAAAAAACACTGCTCCCCAATACTCAGGAACAGTTTCTGATACAAATATTAAAGATAGTACAGAGGTGATATACGATAAATATGGTATACCACATATTTATGCAAAATCTGGTGAGGATGCATATTTTGCCTTGGGTTATGCTCATGCGCAGGAGCGACTTTTTCAGATGGAAATGCTTCGTCGCTTATCTAGCGGTAGATTAGCCGAAATACTTGGACCAAAGCTTATTCCTATTGATAAAAAAATGCTTAGCCTTGGCTTCAACGAATTTGCAAAGAAAAATGCTGATGCAGTGCTGGAATCTGGTGAAACAGAAATGCTTTCTTTTGCCAGTGCATATCATAAAGGGGTGAACTCATTTATTGATAATGGTGTTTTGC
>NIUZ01000007.1 GCA_002254285.1 Bacteroidetes bacterium 4572_112
CTCAACTACACAAACATAGCATGACGAATATGGATCTAATCTAGGATCGTTGCATAATGTAGGAATATCGATGCCATTATCACGTGCTACTTCCAAAATTGAATCTCCAGCCGTAACCGTAATATGTTCTCCGTCTAGTATTATATTTATCTTATCACTCATCTTTACAATTTCTCTTTAAAAAAAATCCAATTAATAAATTTTTATAGCATCAAAATTACATCTGCTAAAACACTCTCCACACTGAATACAACCATCCTGTTCAATAAAGTGTATCTCTTTTTTTGTTCCAGTAATTGTATCTGTTGGGCATTTTATCGCACAAACAGTACAACCTGTACACATATCAGGAATAATTTCGTAGGTAAGAAGTGCCTTACAATTTTTTGCAGGACATTTATGATCATATATATGAGCTTCGTACTCATGTCGGAAATATTTTAGTGTAGTAAGCACAGGATTAGGAGCAGTTTGTCCTAACCCACAAAGGGAACCATCTTTAATTTGCTCCGAAAGCTCTTCCAATTGCTCAATATCGCCTTCTCTACCCTTACCTTCGGTAATACGGGTAAGAATCTCGAGCATACGTTTGGTCCCAATTCTACAGAAAGTACATTTTCCACAACTTTCGTCTTGGGTAAATGCCAAAAAGAATCTTGCCATATCAACCATACAAGTGGTTTCGTCCATTACCACCATTCCTCCTGAGCCCATAATTGCACCAGTAGAATTTACCGAATCGTAGTCTATCGGAATATCCAATAAATGCTCAGGAATACAACCTCCCGAAGGGCCACCAAGCTGAACAGCTTTAAACTTTTTACCATCTTGTATTCCACCGCCAAGGTCAAATATCACCTCGCGAATACTTATTCCCATAGGAACTTCAACAAGTCCACCATGTGCAATTTTGCCAGTTAGAGCAAATACTTTTGTTCCCTTGCTTTTTTCAGTACCATATTTATTATAAGATTCAGGGCCATTTAATAATATATATGGGATGTTTGCAAAAGTTTCTACATTATTTATATTGGTAGGTTTTTTCCATAATCCACTTTCGGCAGGAAAAGGCGGACGCTTACGAGGCATTCCTCTTTCTCCTTCTACAGAAGCAATAAGTGCCGTTTCCTCACCGCAAACAAAAGCTCCAGCTCCTTCTTTCACATATATATCGAGATTAAAATCATCAATCCCCATTATATTTTTTCCTAGATATCCCTTCTCACGAGCCTGCGCAAGAGCAATATTTAATCTTTTGATTGCCAAAGGATATTCAGCTCGGCAGTATATTACACCGCCAGAAGCGCCAATGGCATATGCGCCAATTATCATTCCTTCAATAATAGCATGAGGATCACCCTCAAGCAGCGATCTATCCATAAATGCACCAGGGTCACCCTCATCAGCATTACAGATAATGTATTTCATTTCGTTTTCATTATTCTTGGCAAATCGCCATTTCATTCCTGTGGAAAAACCACCGCCACCACGGCCACGGATTCCACTATCAAGTACCGACTGAATAACGGCATCGCGCGAAACAGGATTGCCAGCAATCATTCGTAAAGCATCATAAGCCTTATGTGCTTCCGCTTCTTCAATTGACTCAGGATCCATATAACCACAATTACGAAGGGCTATTTTAACCTGGCCATCAAAATATTTTTTCTCGCTACCATCAAACATATCCGAATCCACCACAAGGTCTTTTATGGGCTCATCATTTTCCACATGACTTTCCATAAGGTCCATAACCTTATCTTCGGTAATATCGCCATAAAGAAAGTGTCCATTATCATCAATAATTTCAACCAATGGTTCTTTATAACACATTCCTATGCATGAGGTTTGCTTTAGCTCTACATCAAGATTTTCGGCAGAGATTATATCTTTTATTTTATCGTAAACTTTTGATGCACCGGCAGCAATACCACAACTTCCTAGGCCTACTATTATTTGCTTTTTCATTTCTTAGTCTTTTAATTATTAGCCTTAGATTCTTGAATTTTGATATTCTTTATAACCTTTACCGACGATTTGCCCGTAAGTTTACCATAGGTTTCATCACCAATCATCATAACTGGAGCTAGCGAACAACATCCAAGACAAGCCACTGATTCTAAGGTAAACATATTGTCCTCAGTAGTTTCACCATCATTTATTTTAAGTGAATCCATTATAGCATCTGTAATTTTAGAAGCATTCTGCACATGACAAGCTGTACCATGGCATACTTTAATAATATGCTTTCCCACAGGATTTAGTCTAAACTGACTATAGAAAGTAGCTACACCATACATTGCAGCAAGCTCTAATCCTACATCTTTATTCAGTTTATAAAAAGCCTCTTCAGGAATATATCCATAGATGGATTGTACTCCTTGCAAAAGTGGAATTAAATTTCCTTTCTTAGTTTTATAAATATTTATTAGGGGATTTATTAGTGATAAATCAATCTCATCATTAATTTCAATGACTTCCTTTGGTTTATTTAATTTTCTATTTATTCGCATATGTAAATGTTTTAATAATGCACGAATTTACGAATAAGAAGTGTCAAAAACAACAATATGAGTCTAAATTAAAAAGTACACTTAACATACTGACGTACTTACATATAAACCCTAGTCAAAAGGATATATATACGCTATATTTAATGCTTATTTAGAATTGGAATAACAATATTGTTAGTTAATAAACGCAAGACAAAACATGCATTCACAAAAAAACTCATTTATATAAATAAATGAGTTTTTTTTTTATTATTCAAAGCTTTTGAAATAATAATAATTTAAGAATATTTTATTTCCTAACAAGGAGAAATAAATTTATTCCAAGCGGCTCTTGAAATACTTCAATCTTGTCTTTATCAATTCCTGCCTGTATTGCATAAGATTTTAACTCATCAATTGAGCGATGATGTAGAAACCAATCACCAAGAATTTCCATTATTTTCTTCGATGGATTTTCGATATTGAAATTACCAATTATCATTTCACCACCTTCATTTAGGAACTCATAGTACTTCTTCAATAAATACACAAAATGCTTGGCTTTAAAATAGTCGAATAGGCCAGCACTCCATATTAAGTCATACTTTTGGTTTGGAGAAAATCTAATAACATTTTTATTAAAAAATGTCATTGATTTTAGATGCTTCTTATTTTTATTTTTGGCGTAAGAGATTGCTCTTTTATCCAAATCTAACATATCAAACACCAATGAATTATTGTCTGTTTTTTCAAAATATTCGAAAGTTTCAGAAACTGGACCACTACCAAGAATCAAAACATTTTTAGTTTCACCATTGGCTTTTGCATTAAGTTTTTCAAAAATCTCAATAGCCATAGCTTTTCTATTAACCACGGCTATTGCAGCAGGAAAATAGTGAAAGAAATCGTCCCACTTTTTATACTTCTTATTCGGATTGGAATATTTCTGATATATTTTCTCAATAATAAAGAAATCACCATTATAACCGAAAGGTTTTGTAAACGAAAAGCCAATAATTGTACTAGGATTAAGGATAGGCTTCATTGTGTTTCTAAAATGAGGAATATCCTTATCGTCAAGCTTGTCTACAAAGTCAAATATAAATTGATAGTCCTCTTTATCGGGACCTTCCTTTAAAAACAATGCATTTGCATATTTATCAATAGTAGCTTGTGCTGTATCTACTTTTTCCATAATAGTAGTAATCTAAAATTATTCCACATCAATTATTTCATCAAGCTCACCATTAATATCTTCGAGCAAATGTTTGTATTGCCCATCAACAGTAATAACACTCATTTTATCAGAGATAATAATTTCTGGATATTTCACCACAAATACTTTAGTCTTATTAATAATAAATTGCTTGCTAACCTTCATAAATATGTTATCAGGAAATAATGAAGCAACTTCATTCAACGATTTCCTAACAACAACCTCTTCATCAAAAAGATAAATAACACTAGTATCTTCTACCTCTTCAATATAGTATACTTGATCAAAGTTTATTTTCTCTAAACCATTAACACTCTGAATGATTAGCTGTTCCTTATCGTGATCACGAATATCTAAAAAATTATTAAACATTTCGCTTTCCATCTTAAGTTTCATATCATTCTTAAACTTAAAAAGGGAGATTTCAATACTAGTTTCCAATTCCTTATCAGTGAATGGCTTGATAATATATCCGTAAGGAAGAGCAACTTTAGCAGCATCAATAGTTGATATATCAGAATTTGCGGTAAGAAAAATAATAGGAACATTATTATTCTTAGATATTTCTACAGCAGCATCAATTCCACTAGCTTCACCTTTAAGGTTTATATCCATAAGAATTAAATCAGGAAGTGATTTTTCCACCTCAGCAATAGCATCCTTGGCAGTATCTATTGTGTTTTGGACATTATAGCCCAAGCTTAGTAAGCTCTCTTCAATATCTGCAGCAACTAGTAGTTCGTCTTCTACTATCAGAATATTGTATTCTTTATTACTCATAATTATTTCGTTTTAAAATTTATGCTAAATTTGGTTCCATTAGAAAAATCGCTACTAAGCTCCCCTTCTATTTGTTGTACTAGTTTATATATTATCTTCATTCCTAAGGATTTAATTTTACTAATATCAAAATCCTTTTGAATACCTATTCCATTATCTGCTACTATAAGACTATAATTATTCTCAGAAGTAGTTTTAAAACTTATGGATATTACACCTTCTTCCAATTCATTAAAAGCATACTTCATTGAATTAGATACAAGCTCATTAATCACTAAGCCACAAGGTATTGCAATATCCATTGGCAGGTTAGCACTTTCTGTATCGTAATCGAATTTTACTCTAAACTGCTTACTATTATATGTACGTGCAATATTACCGACCAAGCTTTGAATATAATTGTCAAATTTTACATCTGCCAAGCCTTCATTACTATACAAATTCTCGTGAATTAAAGCCATGGAATGAATTCTATTTTGGCTTTCTTGCAATACCATTTTTAGTTTTTCATCCTCAATACTCCTACTCTGCATCCTTAATATGCTTGAAATTATTTGCATATTATTTTTTACTCTATGATGAACTTCTCTAAGTAGGATATCTTTCTCTGCTAAAGATTTTTTGAGATACTCCTCTGCAATTCGTCTTTTCTCTTCTTTTCTTTCAAGCTCCCATTTCATTAATGTAATACCAGCAAACTCATCAATCAATGATAAAAGTTTTTTTGCTTCCACAGGCTTCATTAGGTAACCATCTACACCTAGGTTTATAGATTCAATAAAATTCTCCTTTACACTATAGGCAGACATTACTACTATCTTAGCTCCAGGGAACTTACTTTTAATCTCCCTAACCATCTCTATGCCATCCATTACAGGCATATTAATATCTGTAATCACCAAATCAGGCTTATGTTTATGATAAAGCTCTAGTCCATGATTGCCATTTTTTGCAATATAAAAATGTGCAACATGCTTTTCCAATAGCCTTTGGTATAATTGTCTTATATTTTCATTATCATCTACAAATAGTACCGATAAATTATGTCTTTTAGCTGGCGTTATACTTTTACTCATAACTATCTATTCTTGAAGCTGTTTTGCGATTTTACTATATAATTCCTTAGCTAATATTGGTTTAAAAAAATAATCGTCACATCCTGAATATTCAATATTATCAAATTCCTCTCCCACCACATATGCTGTTTGTATAATAATCGGAATATCTGGATTAATAATCTTAATTAATTTTGTCGCTTCCAAACCATTCATAATAGGCATTCGAATATCCATCAATATTATATCTACTTCTTTATTCTCTTTAACGTAATCAACAGACTCTAGTCCATTTTTCAACCAAATAGTTTTAGCATTTGTCTTTTGCAATTGCTTTTTTAGTAGGATATAGTTTACTTCTATATCATCTACCACTAAAATAGTTTTGTCTTGCCAATTATTATCCATAATTATTATATTATATAGTTTTCATCAGTCTCTAAAGGGATATAAAAAATAAACTCAGAACCTACTCCGATTCTACTTCTTACTTTTATATCACCACCCATTATTTTTAAGTAAGTTTTGCAAATTGCTAAGCCTAATCCAGCTCTTTCTTTTACATTATTACTTCTTAAAGTTGCTTGCATAAATCGCTCAAATACATAGCCTTGCTGCTCTTCACTTATACCAACACCCGTATCTTTTACAAAAAACTCTAGTCTATCATTCACAACTCTATACCCAAATTCAACACTACCCTTTTCGGTATATTTACAAGCATTATTAATAACATTTACTAGTACTTGCTTAAGCCTCATTCTATCAGTTTTGATATTAAATTTAGAATTCTCAACTCCATCAATATATGTGAATTTTATTTTATTGCTACTAACTTTCTTATCAATAACAAACAAATCATTAACCTCTTTTGTAAGTTCATTAAGGTCAAAAGAAACAATATCAAGCTTAAGAATACCAGCTTCTATCTTCGAAATATCCATTATTTCGTTAATCAAGTTTAGAAGATGTTCACCACTACTAACAATAATGTTTATAAATTTATTGAGTTCTTTTTCATCTTCAGCCTCATTAAGCAAGTTTGCAAAACCTATTATTCCATTCATTGGAGTTCTAATCTCATGGCTCATATTTGCCAAAAAAGTTGATTTTAGTCTATCAGCTTGCTCTGCTTGCAGTTTTGCTTTTTCTAACTTTTTTTCAATAATGCTTCTTTGCAGAATTTCATTTCTAAGTTCTATATTTTTATTTGATAATGAGTCTGTTCTTTCCTTTACCTTTATTTCTAGATTTGAGTTGATACTACGTATCTCACTATTCTTTTGTTCTAATTGTCGTAAAAGATTGAAGTTTTGTTTATCCGAAATTTCCAAGTGATAAGATGCAAACATGCCAATTAAATTAGCAGCTATAAAGAAGAAGTTATTTATTAAAACCACATCTACGCTGTTATGATAAACGTATATTGCTATTATATTATATATAGCAATAGAAAGCCAGCCTGCTATTGTAGAATACAATAATCTTAGCCTAATAAACACTGAACCCGAAAGAAAAATCAGCATAAAACCATTGCTATATGATGATTCGCTAGGCAGCTGAACAATCATTAATATAACACCTGTTGCCGCTACTATGTAAGATATAAATAATAGCTCTTGCCAAAATAACTGAAATGATTTTAAGAATGAAAGTGCAAAGACTAATAAAAATAATGGAACAACAATTAGAAGCCTTATTAGCAAAAATTCATTTAGCAGTGGACCTGCTGAAAGAACATCTAAATACGCGAATAATGAATACATTACAGCTAAAAAAAGAAAAGCAACTCTTGTTGTATTAATGGATTTATTGAAGTAGTCCTCCTTAAATTCTTTCTCTCCCTTACTATAAAAATTAAAAACTATACTATTCATATAAAATGAAATATACTCTTACATATTTAAACCTTAATTTTGAAGGAAATAATATGGTTAGTTGTTTATAAAAGAACTCTGTAATATTAAAAGAAATAATACTATCGTTGAGCTTAGTGCTTAGCAAAGATAGGACTTTATTTAAAACAACTGACAGATAATTTAACTTAAGATAAGTTTTATAGAAAGCTCATCACTATTAAGATTAAGTATAAATAATTATATCCAAAATAATTATTTATACTTAATCTTATTAAAAATCTAATAACAAAATGATTATGTAGGCATTATCTAATATTTGAACAGTTGTTTTAACAAAAACTTAAGATATTATGAAGCATAATAAATAGAATTATACATAAAAAAAACTCTTAAGTTAATCATATTAAAGATTATTAATTTAAGAAGTTCCTTTTCAATTAAAGAAAAATATATACTTATTCTACCTTAATCTTTCGGATTCACGAACTAGTTTTTCGTCTTTTCTAATATTTCTATTAGCAAGAATCAATAATAATACCGTTACTATAGGAAAAAAAGCGGCAACATCGTATTTAGCTGCAGATGTTACAGCATCCATTTTGGCTACCATATCTGAATAGTAGAAAATACCTGCCAAAAGAATAAAGTTCATTAGCATAGCAATCATATTTAATGTCATTTGCTGCTTACGGTTTTTGAATTTAAAAATACTAAAAGCAGAAATAATTGCTAATAAGGAAGCTGCTATTGGCAAAGCCCATATATTAGGCAAATCTCCGACAAAATCAAGGCTATTGACACCTTCAAAACGGAAAATATTCATATAAAAAACAACATCTCCACTATTAAAAACAACCACTGGAAGGAAAGACATAATAGCAATTAGAATAAAAACTAATGCCAAATAAATTGTTTGTACTCTTTGTATCATAATATACTAATTATAGATTTGATAATAGTTGGCAAATGTACATTTTTTTTGAATGATTAATTATTCATTATTTACTTTTTTAGAATAAATCTTCATTATTTACCATATTTTGTATTAATGTATTTTCAATAATAAACCATATTAACATATGACTTTAAAAGAACGATATATCAAAGTTGAGACTAAGGAACTCGTTGAAATAATAGAGAATAAAGATTGCTATACTATATGATTGTGTAAATATGGTAATCAGCGAATTTGAAACAAGAAACATTTAATGTTGGTAGTATCGAATTATTTGCCGAAGAAATAATAACATCGCAAATTTAAGGAATTTCTCGAAAAACTTGATCCCTATAGTACTAAAATCATGGAGCTTGAGAGCTCTTTTTTAAGGAGTGAAAAGGTAATTGAAATACAGAAGCAGGAGTCTGATAAATGCCTCTACAAAAGAGAAGGCTTTGGGTTTGATGTGTGGAATTATGCTATTGGAACTGTTGGATAACATAAATAAAAGAAAAAAAATAGGCGTATTTTTTTCATATCTTTGTCATAATATTAATAGCAAAATCCAAAACCACTGTAATGCTTATAGCTTTAATTATTGTTTCTATTATACTACTATTAATATCGTATAAGTATTACGAAATAAATAAAAGCACGCAAGAAACACTTTTACTATTAGATCAAAAACAAAAAGATGTAGATGCCCTAAAACAAGAAATTGAATCTTTTGATTTTGAAAACCAAACTGTAAATATGGCATTAAGCATAATTCAGAAGAATGAAATGCTTGAAAAAATTCGTCGAAAAATCACAAAATACAGCTCTCAATATGAATTTCAAAGTTGTACAAGAGAATTAATAGAACTCGATTTATTGGTTTTTGAGACCCTTCAACTGGATAAAGATAGAGATACATTAAAGTTATTTATCGAAAAATCCAATAGAGATTTCTACTCAAAACTGAACTCAAAATTCCCGAATTTAACAAATAACGAACAACGCTTATGTACTCTTTTACGACTAAATTTATCATCAAAAGAGATCGCTAATATTCAAAATATTACCGAAAAAAGCGTAGAAATGAATAGATATAGACTAAGAAAGAAGATTCAAATCCCAAGTAGTGAGTCTTTAACGGAATACATTAAGTCTATATAAACTACCAATAATTAGATATATACAAAATATGTAGTAGTGTTGTAGAGTTAAAAACTACGATTGTAGAGGTCAAGTATAGTAGTTTTTTTAACATACTTTTCAATTAGCTATTACATTTGTATTCTCAAATATTACGAGTTCTAAACAAACTATATAAATAATTTAAATAAACAACATAATGAAACAAAATTTACTATTAGCTGTTGCTTTTTTAATGATGCTTATGAGCACTAGTTCATTGAAAGCGCAAACAGACACATTGAAACATAAAACTGCAGATAACTATTTCCGCAATCAATATGGTGTACTTGTAGAGCATAAACCTCTTGAGCCAGAATCATGGAGTGGAATACTATCTTTTAGAAGTAAAGACAAAAGTTATAGATTATGGCTTGACAACCGTGTTTATATTGATGGAGCTTATTTTTTCGATAATAATACTTATAACCCAATTGGAAACGGATTGACTGTACGTAGAGCACGTTTTGCTGTTAAAGCAACACTCCATAACAATTGGTATGGAGAAATTGATTTAGATTTTGCTGGATCAGAGATGGAAATGAAGGATATGATTATTGGTTATAACTTCGACATTAAAGAAGATGCTTTCTTACGAAATATTAAGATTAAAGCTGGTAACTTCAAAGAGACTTTTTCTATGGAATATACTACTACATCGCGTTACTTAACCTTTATCGAAAGATCACTTACTCATGCTTTTGTACCTGGTCGTACTTTAGGTCTTCAGACACAAATGAATTCTAACCGTTTCTTTTTAGGAGCAGGTGTATCATTTAATGATGTTGGAGACTCTGAAGTTACTAGTTGGACAAAAGACAATAATAAGAAAAGAGGAATGGATGAAGGATATAGTGTAACTGGACGTTTTGTTGGTTATCCTATAATGACTGACGATGCAGTATTACACATTGGTGTTGCGGCAACATACCGTACTCCTAAAACTAGTTGGGAAATAAGCGATGGATATCGTTATTCAACACGCTCACTAACAAGTATCAATAGAAAAAAATATTTGGATACTGATGATATGACAAATGTAGCTAGCCTTCAATTAGTGGGCTTTGAACTAGCAGGTGCTTGGAATAACTTTATGTTCCAGAGTGAATATATGATGCAACAGGTTAATGGAACTGATATTAATGGTAGTGGCAAAGATGTTGCTAATTTTAATGGTGCATACGTGCAAGCAGGATGGTTAATCTTTGGCGGACATTATAGATATAACCGTGCTGAAGCTGAATTTACACAAATTAGTAGAGGAAAAGATTGGGGAGATATAGAATTAGCTGTACGTTACGACTATGTTAGCTTAAACGATTTTGATGCTTTAGTTTATGGTGGTGGAGCCAATGGTTTTACTATTGGAACAAACTATTATGTAAACTCAAATGTAAAGATTATGCTTAACTACTCTTTCATTGATCATGACCGATACGCAAACGGAAAAGACAAACTTTACACAGGATATGACCTTAACGGAAACCCTACAAAAAAGTGGGCGCTTATAGATTCTAGCAAAGGAACTCCTGGCGAGAAATTCGGTTTTGTAGCACTACGTTTAGAAGTAGATTTTTAGAGAAATACATTATATATAAAACAATAAATAAATTATCAATTTAATAACTTAACATTTTAATAAATGAGAAAGATCAAATTTGTATTAGGAAGCCTAGCAGTAGTTGCAATGCTAGCAACAGTATCATGTAATAAAGATGAAGACACTACACCACCACCACCTCCTCCAGAACCAACAGCAGGTACTGTAGTTGTAAACGAGCTTATGACTAAAGACACTTTAGGATTAGTATATACTGACCCTAATGGAGATTTCTGTGATTGGAGTGAGTTTTATAATGCTGGTGAGTCTGATATTAACATTGCTGGTTACTTTATTGGCGACGATGGAAAAGAAACTCTTGAAGAAGATAAGTATGAGATTCCTGGTGATGACGCTATTGTAACAACCATTAAGTCTAAAAGTTACCTTATTGTTATTTGGGGGGCTGCTGATGCTAGTGGAGCTGACATGGAAGGTATTATTGATGGTAAATTATTTTGCCCATCAAGCCTAAGTGCGAAGAAAGACAAAGCTGTTGCTATCTGGGATGCTGGTGGAACATTTGTGGATGAGTCTGAAGACTTTACTGCTGATGGTCCTTTCGGTAAACTTGAAGATGGTAAATCTTTGGGTCGTAAGACTGACGGTAATGAAGAGTGGATGGTATTTGATATTCCTACACCAAACGCAGAAAACAAATAGTAAAATAATAACCAACGGGCTAGCAATAGCTCGTTGGTTACTTTATATCATTGAATAAGTAATATACCATTAATGTTTAAATATTTAGCTTACATATCAATCATAATAAGCTTACTTTCGTGTAATAAAGATGTTGAAATTGAAAACAACGACGACATTATTCCTACTGAAAGAATAATAAGCTTACAGAATAGCTACGATATGAATGTTAAGGAGCCATCAGGTCTGAGCTTTGGTGAGGGCGGGCAATTTTATAGTGTTGATGATAATACCAATAGAATATATAAAATATCGAAAACTGGTGAGGTAATATATTATCTTAGCTCTGTAGGTGATGACCTTGAGGGAATAACCTATAACAGTAATAACAAGAGAATATATATAGTAAATGAAGGCGAACGCAAGATTATTGAACTTGATACCAATGGAAACATTCTAGATTATTGGAGTTTTACAGTGTCTGGCGGAAGCAGTAATAAGGGTTTTGAAGGAATAAGTATTGACGAAAGCAATAATATATTCTATATATTGAATGAGGCCTTCCCTGGCCTATTAATAAAATGGGACTACGAAAGCAAAACTGAGCTTAGTAGAAAAGAACTTAGTTTTGCAAAAGACTACTCTGGAATATTTTTCGACAATAATGATAATACATTATGGATTATTAGTGATAAGTCGCAAAAAATATTTCATACCACTACTGAAGGTGTTATAACCGAAAGTTTTGATTTAGATTATGATAAAGCCGAAGGCATTATTGTAGATTCTAAAAACAACACTATATATATTACTAGAGATTATCAAAGTGATATTAAATTATACGAATACAAATTATCAATAAAAAAATAGATTATGACTAATATTATCCCAAGGTACGAATACCGAATTTTTGGTACAGACATTAAAACTATTATTGATAAATTAAAACAAGAAGGTGATTTCCAACAAGAAAGAAACATTTCGGAAATATACCTTATGACAGCAGGTAATGTCGAGAATAATATTAAGATTAGAAATAAGAATATTGACATTAAGAAGCTTGTTGAATTAAACAGGAATTTTGAGCAATGGAAACCATATAATATTGGTGTATTTCCATTGAAAACAGATATAATAAAAAGAGAAATATTTCCAGCATTGGGAGTTGAATCTCCTGCTTTTGACAAGCAAGAGTATACTCTAGCGCAGTTTATGACTGAATTAATAATTGATGATCCAGATATTATGGTTGCCCTAACCGACAAAAATAGATTTGGATATGAATTTAATGATTGCATTTGTGAATATGCTGAGATAAAAATTAATGGAGCGTTGCTATATACTGTGGCTGTTGAGTCTGAGAGTCAGAAGAAGGTTGAAGAAAGCATTGCAATATTAGGATTAGATAAATTTGAAAACATAAACTATCCCAAGCAAATTAAAAGGGTTTTGGGATTAGAGGTAGATAATAGAATTAGTAAATATTTATAATTAAATAGAAATGGCAAAAGAAGAATTAAAAATTGGTGAGATTTCAAAACCACGTTTTGAATTTAGAACATTCGGTCAAGATTTTGAAGAAGCGGCATATATTATGTCTAGAAAATCGGTTCCTGTACCTGAGAAAGTATGGGAACGTGAGAGCGACGAAATTTACATTGTATCAAGAACTAATGATGTAAACAATACAAAGATTAGAGATGGCAAAATGGACATCAAAACCTTTGTTACTAGTGTTGATGGTTTGGAGCAATGGAATCCTTTGATGAAAGGTGAATTTCCTATCGCTAAATCAGTATTGGAGAACGACGTATTTCCAGCATTTATGGTAGATATGCCAGCATTGGAGAAAGATACTTATACTTTAGAGGAGTTTCTTGAAATGGTAAATGCTAATAACGATTTACAAACCGTAAGAGTTCATAAAGAGCGCTACGGATATATGGTAAACGATACATTATGCGAAGTTGCTGATGTACTTATCAACGGAGCACATGTTGTTAGTATCAATTCTGAGTCTACAGAAATAGAAGATATTAAGAAAACTATGAGCGACCTCGGTGTTAGTGATGTTGAGAATATCAACTACTTACAAGCTATTAAGCGTATCATTGGTTGGTCAAACAAAACACTTGCTAACTAATTCAAAACAAACTTATTATGGCACAAGAAATAGAAAGAAAATTTTTAGTAAAGGGTGATTTCAAATCATCAGTTGTTAAAGATACAAGAATTGTACAAGGATATTTATCATCAGTACCTGAGCGCACAGTGCGTATTAGAGTAAAAGGTGAAAAAGGTTTTATTACAATCAAAGGAATAGGTAATGCTAGCGGAGCATCGCGTTATGAGTGGGAGAAAGAAATTTCTACTACAGAGGCAAAAGAGCTTTTAGAGCTTTGTGAGCCTGGCGTAATCGACAAAACTAGATTTATTGTTCCTGCTGATGGTGATTTAGTATTTGAAGTAGACGAATTTTATGGTGAAAACGAAGGTTTAACTGTAGCTGAAATCGAACTTCCTACTGAAGAAACTCCATTTACAAAACCTGAGTGGCTTGGCGAAGAAGTTACTGGTGATGTAAAATATTTCAACTCAATGTTGATGAAAACTCCATTTAAAAAGTGGTAATTTCTTTTTTTAAGTAAATAGTATTTCTTTTTTTTAGTTTGCAAGAGTGTTTATTCACTCTTGCTTTCTATTTTTTTTGACAAAAAACTTTTGTAAGCTCTTATCATCAACCAAAAGCTTACATATATTTGAATTATTGGTATTTATCCCACATTTATAATAAATAATAAAAGCAATGTCTGACAAAGCAGCCAAAACAAACGATATTCTTGATATGAATAATTATCGTATCGAGAAACTCCCCATAAGAGATAAGTCAAGTTTCGAGAAGTTACTAATGAAAATTGGAGCTCCTGTTGCGATTATAGTGTTTGCTTTACTAATGTGGATGGACCTACCCTTTCTGGCAGATTTCAATATTGCACAGCTAAGTATTAAAGCCACCGATAATTTAAATGCTATTGGAATGGAGAATTTCATCTTTGCCAATCGCGCAATGCTTGCAATATTTGCAGGAGCACTAATTTTATGGATTACCGAGGCCATACCCAATTACCTAACATCACTTATTCTGATAATAAGCCTAGTACTTACAGGAGTATTATCAGAAGAAGCGGCCTATGCTCAACTGGGACATAAGGTAATGTGGCTGAATATTTTATCCTTTATTTTGGCAAGTATGCTTGTTGCTACAGGTGTCGCCAAAAGGTTCGCATTATGGTTTATTCTTAAATTTGGAAAGAATGCCTCCTCAGTATTTCTGAGTTTTATGGTTATCAATATTGTATTATCATTATTTATATCTGCAACCACTGCAAAAGCCACTATTCTATTACCAATTTTCATGGTAGTAGCAGCAGTTTATGGCGCTAGCAATGGCAAAAGAAATAACTTTGGTAGAAATATGATACTGCAAAATCTGTTTCAGATAAATATGGGTGCCGCTTCATTCCTTACCGGATCCGGAGCTAACCTATTGGCGGCATCGCTAATTGCAGGTGCTATTGGTAGCGATATTTTCTTTTCGCAATGGATGATTGCAGCATTCCCTACTGCATTGCTTTTAATGTTTTTGGGATTGTTTATCGGGCTTCGTGTTATCTTTCCTCTTAGCAAAGACGAAAGACTTCCTCAGATTAAAGGAGGAATGGAAAGCCTTAGAAAAGAACTTGATAAACTTGGTAAAGTTAGCGTTAGCGAAATAAAATCATTGGTGATTTTTGGAAGCATATTAGCTTTATGGGTTACCGATAGCATACACGGCATAAGCCCAACAGCTGTTGCTTTTGTTGGAGCTATTATAGCTCTTATGCCAAAGATTGGTGTTGTAGAATGGAATGATGTGGATATTCCTTGGCACCTTTTATTATTCTCTGCAGGTGCTTATACGCTTGGTGCAGGATTTAAAGTTACGGATTTGCCATCTATATCGGTAAATGCTTTCTTTGATGGGATTGGTATTGGCAACTCTACCCCATTTTGGTTGATTTACTTGGTATTAACTGGAGGAATGGTATATAGTGCACTTATTTTTCAATCCAAAACCATGCGAACAATGATTTTTGTTCCCATTGCAATTGGTGTAGCCAACAGGTTTGGCTTTGAAGTAATGAGCCTTGCATTCCCTGTGGCATTACTTATTGAGCATGTATATGTACTTCCTTTTAATTCAAAGCCTGCATTACTGTTGTATTCAACCAATCATTACAGCTGGAGCGATACCTTTAAATTTGGAATAACTATGCAAACTATGGCATGGATTGTATCTTTATTGTTCGCAATGACGTATTACCGTTGGTTGGGAATTACTCCAATGGGTTTAGGTATATTTTAAAAACAAAACTATAATATAATGATTTCAAGCAGAATAAAAAAAATGGATAATACCTCAATAGAGATAAAGGTTAAGTATAGACCGAAGCTCAAAGGGAAGGTTAATATCCGCAAATATTCTGTAGAAACATATATTTTCCTACCTGTGGAGCTAGGAATAAATAAACGAAATTTCACAAATATTGATTTTTATAGAGAGTATAAAAATCACCTTAAGATTGACCCACCAAAGGTTTTACTTTCAGAAATTGCTGAGCGTACTCACGGCTTTATGATAAACTATAATAGTATAGTTGAGCGTTTTGATGTGAATAATAAGGATAGCGTTGAAACCCTTGATGATAATACTAGAATATTGCTTAATGTATATAAAAAAGCAATAAAAAGAGAAGTACAAAAAATTATTAAGTACTCCGAGCCTGACGAAAAAATTAGAGTTGCCACTAGATTAATAAAAAATATTGACCTTTCAATTGAGAATTACAGAAATCGGCAAAATAGTATATTAGATATTACCCATAAGGAATGTAAAATAAATAAAACTATATCCATTGGTAATGAATATATTAGCAACTTAAAATACAGATTTTTTCACGAAGCAATTCTACATTTAATTGATGATGGAGATATTGCATATTATTCGGTAATTGAAGCTTTAAGATTAAGCCTTGATATGGAAATTGAATATAGAAAACAAAATAATTTTCCATTATCGTCCACTGTAAAGAAAGAAAACGAGAACCTAATTAAGAGGTGGAATATCATAAAATATTTTATCTCCAACAAGCTTATCATAAAAGCCAAAATTGATAAGGATTCTAGATATTTAGAAGAGATTCTTTATAGTTTTGCTGCAGGAATAGCAATGGTATTTGCCACAGGTATAGCATTTTACTATAATCAGAAGTTTGGTAATTTCACATTAAGCTTCTTCGTAGTTCTTGTTTTGAGTTATATGTTTAAAGACAGAATTAAGGAATGGGGTCGTTCGTTTTTTAGCTCTATTTTGCAAAAGCAGCTTCTCGACCATCACTATAACTTATATGATGACAATAATGTAAAAATTGGCGTTAGTAAGGATGGCTTTGAATTTATCCCACAAACATCTTTAACAAAAAAAATTAATGACCTAAGGTATTCTGAAGAACTACTTATAAAGGAGCTAATGAACCATGAGGAGAAGGTTATGAAATTTACTCGTAAGATTAATATCAATATGCGTCAATTCATAAAAACCTTTGGACGAATTGATTTGCGTGGTATTAATGACGTAATCACTCTTAACTTCGCTCCCATTATTATGCGAATGCAAGATACTATTTTCCCTGTTTACGCAATGAATAGTAAAGGCAAAATCAAAACCATAAATTCCGAAAAAACATATCCAATAAATATTGTACAAGCAATTAGCATAGACAAACAAACTCATTATCAGCATTATACTGTGAATGTTGCAAAAAGTGGAATTAAGAAACTTGAGGTTATTAAGAAGTAATAAAGGATAGAGTACTAGGAAAAGGAACCTTCGACAAGCTCAGGAGGAAAGAGGATAACTATTAACGATTAGAGATTTCAGATTAACGAATTAAGATTTTCCACCCTTAAAACTCCTTGCACATTTTACAACTCCTTACAACCCTTTCAACCATTTCAACCATTTCAACCCTTTCAACCATTTCAACCCTTTCAACCATTTCAACCATTTCAACCATTTCAACCATTTCATTTCTCAAATATATAGCATAAAAAAAGCACTTAAATAGTGAAACATTGGCAAAAAAAATAAACTATCTTCGCTGAAATAATCAAACACTAAAAGATGGATTTATTAGTAGCGGAGAATATCTCCAAAACATTTGCCAAACACAGAGCCTTAAATAATGTGAGTATCAATGTTCCTGAAGGAAGCATTTATGGACTTTTGGGGCCTAATGGAGCAGGGAAAACCACATTGATACGTATTATAAATCAAATAACTGGGCCTGATACTGGTAGCATTATTCTCAATGGAGAACCTTTACACCCTAATCATATAGCTAATATTGGATATTTGCCCGAAGAGCGTGGCCTATACAAAAAGATGAAAGTTGGCGAACAGGCAATTTATCTTGCTATGTTAAAAGGACTTTCTAAACGCGATGCTATTTCTCAGCTTAAGGTTTGGTTCGAAAAATATGATATTGCTCCTTGGTGGGACAAAAAAGTTGAAGAGCTTTCCAAAGGAATGGCGCAGAAAGTACAGTTTATTGTAACCATTCTTCATAAGCCTAAGCTATTAATATTTGATGAGCCTTTTAGTGGATTTGACCCTATTAATCAGGAATTGCTTAAAGCTGAAATCCTTGGACTAAGAGACGAAGGTGCAACAGTTATATTCTCAACTCATAATATGGCATCTGTAGAAGAAATTTGCGACCATATTGCCTTGATTAATAAATCAGAGAAAATTCTTGAAGGAAGTGTATCAGAAATTAGAGATACTTATAAAAAAGGCACTTATGAGTTGGAGTATGATGGTAATGAGATTATTCTAGAAAAATTTCTTCCTTCAAATTTCAAAATAGTTGAGAAAAATAAAATAACTCAAGGACATAGAAGCATAATAAAACTTCCTAGTCCTAAAGATGCTAACGAATTATTACGAATAATGATGGAGCATACTAATATCCGTCTTTTCAAGGAAATAATTCCTAGCATGAACGAGATTTTCATCAATAAAGTAACTCAAGACTAACATATTACAATATATATACAATGAACAAAATTTGGTTAGTAATACAGCGCGAATACCTTACAAGGGTACAAAAGAAAAGCTTTATCATAATGTCGATACTTGGCCCTGTGCTAATGGCAGCACTTATGATAGTACCTGTTTACCTTGCAAAAATGAGTGATGAGGTAAAAACTGTAGGTATAGTTGACGAAAGTGGATTCTTTATTGAAGCTTTTGAAAACACCGAGAAAATTAAATTTAATGTAATGCATATGGATATTGACGATGCCAAGAAAGCTTATGAAACCATGAGCTATGATATGGTACTTTATATTCCAGAACCTGCATATACATATCCATCAAAAATATTTATTTATTCGAGCAAAGAGCCCGGTATGCTTGTAGAAAATTATATTCGCAGTAGCATTAATAACGATTTAAGAACAATGCGGCTTAAAGATGCCGGCGTTAGTAAAGATGTTATTAGTGCCATGAAAAACAAGATAAACCTCAGGAGCATTAGCATCGACGATACTGGAAAAGAGGAAGAACGCTCTGGTACACTGAACCTTATACTTGGTTTCGTATTAGCTTTATCAATTTACTTTTTCATATTTATGTATGGCACACAAGTTATGCGTGGTGTACTTGAAGAAAAAACTAGTCGTATTATTGAGGTAATTATATCATCAATAAAGCCTTTTCAGCTTATGATGGGCAAGATTATAGGAATTGCATTTGTTGGGCTTACACAGCTTCTTTTATGGGTTATACTCACAGGAGGTATTGTTACTGCAGTACAATCTACATTCTCAAGCGAGCTTGAGCAAGTACAGCAATATCAAGCACAAAAGACTGGTCAAATGATGGACCCTTCAAATAATGTTGAGGTAACCAAAGACTATAGCAAAACCACTGAATTCCTTAGTGCAATATTAAGTATCGATTTTAAAGTAATAATCGGATCTTTCTTATTTTACTTCTTATTCGGATATTTGCTTTACGGAGCTTTATTTGCCGCAGTTGGTTCTGCTGTTGACAACGAAACAGATACTCAGCAATTTATTATGCCCATAACCATACCACTGATTCTTAGTATAGTATCAATACAATCGGTGGCAAATAACCCCGATGGGCCCCTAGCCTTTTGGTTATCGATGATACCATTTACATCGCCAGTATCGATGATGGTAAGGATTCCTTACGGAGTTCCTTATTGGCAATTAGGACTTTCTATGCTAATACTTACGCTTAGCTTTGTGCTATTCACTTGGTTTGCAGGCAAAATTTACCGCATCGGAATTCTTATGTATGGCAAAAAACCATCTTATAAAGAGATTTGGAAGTGGATAAAGTATAGTTAATGTAATAAAGGAGCCCGATAGAAATCGAGAGGATAAAGGACTAGGAAAAAGGATAAGGAGAATTTAGAATTAGGAATTAAGAATTAGGTAAAAAAAATAGTATCTATAAAATATAGGTTTATTCTAATTTTACTTCTCTATTCACCCTTAAAAACTTTTATTTACATAAGTCCGTAGGACTTACCTATTTGTAGCACGAAGTGCGAAAAATACAATCAAAGCCCGTAGGGCTTGCCTATATAATTTAGAATTAAGAATTAGACAATAAACGAGATAAGGCACATAAGTTCCATAGCAACAACAATATTTGTACTATGTAGCTAATGTGCCTTATGTGGTAAAAAAGTATATTATTTATAAATTCACCTTAATAAATAATTCGTATTTTTACATCTTTAAACATCAAAGGAAAATAGGATTTTTTGAAGACAATAATTGTATCAGTTAGTAATGACCTCTTTAGTGATCAGAGGGTACGCAAAATGTGTGATAGCATACAGAGTATGGGTTTCAGCATTGTTCTACTTGGCCGTAAATTACCTGATTCAAATGATATTATCGACAGAAATTATAAAATCCGAAGATTCAAATTACCTTTTACCAAAGGAGCGTTTTTCTATGCTTCACTAAATATTAGATTTTTTTTCTACCTCCTGTTTCATAAAGCAGATGTGCTTGTGGCTAATGATTTGGATACTTTATTGCAAGTATGGCTAAAAATTGAAAAATGGATTTTCCCAAAACTAAAGTATGTAATTACTGTAAATAAATCCATTGCTGATATTTATTCAGCCAAATATGGCAACAGTATATCCATAGTAAGAAATCTCCCCAATAAGCTTAATAAATTTGAAGCAATAACTAAGAAAGAGCTCCAAATTGAGCATATTGATAAGTACATTATCATGCAAGGTGCTGGAATAAATATGGATAGAGGGGCTGAAGAATTAGTTGAAGCTATGCTTTATGTAAATAATACTAAACTACTGATTGTAGGCAATGGAGATATAATACCTAAACTTAAGGTTGAGGTAAATAGCAGCAATCTAAAAGACAAGGTAATATTTATAGAAAAGCAAAATCATAAGCGATTGATGTCATATACCTATCATGCCGAATTGGGTTTGAGTTTGGATAAAGACAGTAATATGAACTATAGATTTAGCCTACCAAATAAGATTTTTGATTATATAAATATGGGAATCCCTATTCTTGTTTCTGACTTGGTGGAGTTACGCAATATTGTGAATAATTATAACGTTGGAAGAGTATTAAAGCAGCATTCTCCCAAAGAGATAGCAAAGCAAATTAACGAAATGATTGAGCAAGATTGCAAAACTATGCTTAAAGCTAATTTGGATAAAGCATCTAATGAACTCAATTGGGAGACTCAAGAAGCAGTAATTAAAGATATTTACTCAAAGTTTTTATGAGCAAGCACATACATATAATTTCATTTGACATACCCTATCCTGCTGATTATGGAGGGGTTATTGATGTGTTTTATAAATTAAAAGCTTTTCATAAGGCAGGTATAAAAATCCATCTTCACTGCTTTGAATACGGCAGAGAACATACTGATGAATTGAATAAATACTGCACTGAAGTAAATTATTATAAGCGTAAAACTGGCATAAAAGCTAATATTAGCACAAGTCCTTATATAATTAAAAGCCGCATTTCCAAAGAGCTTGAGGGCAATTTACAAGAAGACAACTACCCTATTCTTTGCGAGGGAATGCATACTTGTGGAATCATTGACAATAAAGAACTTATAAGCAATCGTAGGATTATTTATAGAGCAGCAAATGTTGAGCATCATTACTATAAAGCACTTTATAATTCAGAGACTAATGCAGCAAAAAAAGCATTTTTCTTAACTGAAGCATTAAAACTAGAAAAATGGGAATCTAAACTTGCTAATGTGGATCTTATTCTCACTTTAAGCGAGAAAGACAAAGAGCATTATATGTCTGTTTTTCCTAATATTAACGTATTAAACACCTTCCTATTTTTCAATAGTGATAAAGGATTACAGCCAAATTTCGCTAGCAAAGATAAATACATTCTTTTCCATGCAAAGCTCAGTGTACATGAGAATATTGAAGCGGCAATGCATATAATTCAGAATATAGCACCAATGGTAAATGCTAAATTTATTATTGCAGGAATAAATCCTGATAAAAGCATCTATAAAGCTGCAAAATCTATTGATAATGTAGATATTATTGCAAACCTGTCGGAAGAGGACATGCAAGAGTTATTGAATAATGCACATATCAATATTCTGACTACCAAGCAAGCAACAGGACTTAAGTTAAAGCTTATAAACAGCTTATATCAAAGCAAATACATTATTGCTAATGATGCTATGCTAAGTGGTAGCAATTTAGAAAACTACGTTGAACTTGCTAATTCTGACGATGAGATTATTAATAAAACTCAAGAATTATTAAGCAAAGAATTTAGCAAGAATGACTACGAACGAAGATTAAAATTAATTCCCAAGGAATATAATAACGATATACAAATAGAAAGAATAATAAAAGAAATATACAGTAATGAGTAATTTAGAAACAGGAATAGAAAGAATATTAGAATTAAAGGTCACTCAAGAAGATACGGCCAATGCAATGGGTTCAGGTAATTTGGACGTATATGCCACACCTGCAATGATAGCAGGAATGGAGCGATGCGCAATGGACTTGGTGCAGTCTTATTTAGAGTTTGGTTATACAACTGTGGGTACAGCTGTAAACATTAAGCACATAAAGGCAACTCCTGTCGGAGTACGCGTAAATACTGTTGCTCGCTTAATCGAAATTGATGATAAAAAATTAGTATTTGAGGTGGAGTCTTACGATACAAATGGTATGATTGGCACAGGAACTCATAATAGATACATTATCAACGAAATAGAGTTTAATAATAATCTATAACAGCTTTCTTTAACAGAGTATATTTTAAAAAAAGCAAAGTGAAAAATCACTAATTTCGCGCACGAATTAGCAATAATAAAATTATAAACTATGCTTGCATTATTTAGAAAAGAAATATCTAGTTTTTTCTCGTCTATAATTGGCTATATAGTTATCATCATATTTCTTTTGATTACTAGCCTTTTCCTATGGGTTTTCCCCATCGAGTCGAATATATTAGATTATGGTTACGCACAAATAAATGGACTATTTCTTATAGCTCCTTACGTATTTCTATTTTTAGTTCCAGCAATAAGCATGCGCTCTTTTGCCGACGAAAACAAAAGTGGCACCATAGAGTTATTGCTAACCAAACCCATTAGCGATTTCCAAATAATACTTGCTAAATTTGGAGCAGCATTCGTACTGCTAATAATAGCAATACTCCCTACTCTAATTTACTATATATCTGTATATCAGCTAGGTTATCCTGCTGGCAATATAGATTCGGGAGGAGTTTTTGGAAGTTATATTGGCCTTCTATTTTTGGGAGCAGCCTTTATTTCAATAGGTTTATTTGCTTCTTCTATTACTTCTAATCAGATAGTTGCATTTATAGTTTCCATTGTTCTTAGTGGTTTTATTTTCATAGGATTTGAGTTTATTTTCAGCTTAGAAATATTTGGTAATGCCAGCTTAATCATTAAAACCTTAGGCATTTACGATCACTATTCGAGCATCAGTCGTGGTGTATTAGATACTCGCGATATTATTTATTTCATAAGCCTTATAAGCTTGTTTTTATTTTTAACACGCTTTTCGTTACAAAGCAGAAAATGGTAAAATTATGATGACAAGCAAAGACATAAAAATTCAGAATTCTGTTCAACTATTATCGTTAATTATAGCGATAATAGGGATAAATATTATTGCTCAATTCTATTTTGGTAGATTTGACCTTACTTCAGAAAAACGCTACTCTATATCGGATGCAACAATGGAAGTTGTTGAAAACATTGATGATATAGTATATGTAAAAGTATATTTGGATGGTGATTTACCTGCTAATTTTAAAAAATTAAGAAATAGCACCCGTGAGCTTTTAGACGACCTTAGAGCCTATAATGGCGATATAATGTATGAATTTATCAATCCTTCGGAAAGTGATGATAAAAGCAAGCGACAGAAGCTTTACAGAGAACTTTCAAAAGCTGGCTTATCATATTATACAATTCCTGTAGAAAATAAGGATGGATTTGCTCAAAAGACGGTATTCCCTAGTGCATTGGTTTCGTATAAAGATAAAAGCATTGCTTTGAACTTGCTTAATAGCAATAGAAAGGTGCCTTTGGATGCTGAAATAGACAACTCCATACAAACTCTTGAGCTAAAGATGGTAAATACCATTAGTAAGCTTACTAAGAGAAAAATTCCTATTGTAGCTTTTACTGTTGACCACGGTGAGCTTAATAATTTGCATACTGCTGATATTGCTTACGAACTATCAAAAATGTATGAGGTTGGGCAAATTGAGATTGGCAATAATCTTACAAGCCTAATGCGTAGAGTAAAAGTTGATTCTGTTACTTCTAAAATGATTCCTAGTTTCGAAATGCTTGTTATTGCTCAACCTAAGAAAAAATTTAACATGAAAGATCTTTTTCTTTTGGATCAATATGTTATGCATGGTGGTAAAATAGTTTGGGCTTTGGATGCTGTGGAGGCAGATATGGATAGCTTACAATATTCTACATCAACTATAGGTATGCCTGTGGACTTGGGTTTGGCCGAAATTCTTTTTAAATATGGTGTTAGACTTAATTCTAACCTTGTATTAAACCGAAATGCCCTTGCAATAGGAACTGCAGAAGGCGAACTTCGCACATGGGATTTTTTCCCTTTTGCTTTGCCCGTAAAAGGTCACCTTATTACAAATAACCTATCTGCTGTAAAAACTCATTTTGTTAGCAGCATGGACACTGTAGGCTCTTCAGTAATTAAAAAGACCGTTCTGTTACAAACAGATAGAAACTCTAGATTGATGCCTGCTCCTGCCCTTATCGACTTGGTAGACATAATTTATCGAGGGCCTAATCCTTCTCTTTATTATCAAGAGCAACAACCAATAGCTATTCTTCTGGAAGGTGAGTTTACCTCTGTTTTCGAAAATAGGATGATTGATCCACGAATATTAGAGCAAAAGAAAATGCTTGACATTGTATATAAAAGCCCTAAAACATCGCAATTGGTGATTTCTGATGGTGATATTATAAAGAATCAATCTATGTCTTCTGCTCAAGGCAGTTCGCCTTATCCATTGGGTTACGATAGGTATTCAAAGAAAATGTTTGACAATAAAAAATTCTTATTGAATAGCATTAATTATATGTTGGGCGATAATGCATTGATAAAACTCCGCAATAAGCAGTATAAAATTAGACTATTGAATAAAGACAAAGTTGCTAAAGAGAAACTTAAATGGCAGCTTATAAACACCATACTTCCTATTGGCCTAATTGTTTTATTGGGGATTATTGTCGGAATTATTAAGAAAAGAAAATACGCTATTATTAAGTAGCATAAAGAATATTGAAATGAACAAAAAGACCATATTTATATTATTATTCAGCATAATAGCTGTTGCTGTTGCTATTTTCTCATTGAAGAATAAAAAAAGCGGAACCATTGAAAACGATTTCATCGTTTATGACACATCAAGAGTTGAGCAAATATTTATGGTAAATAAGCGTAACCATCAGGTTACCCTTACTCGTAAAAATAATGTTTGGTATGTAAATGGTGAGGATTATGCCATTGGGCAAAATGTTGATATATTGCTAAGTACCTTAATGTATATAGAGGTAAAAACTCCTGTTTCCAGATCAGCACGTGCTAGCTACATTAGCAAAATGGCAACTAATTCTACTAAGGTTGAAATTTATGAAAACGCTCCACTTTTCACCATATTTGGTATTGATATTCTGAAAAGCTTAAGAAAGACCAAAGTTTTTTATGTGGGACCTCCAACTCGTGATTATAAAGGAACTGTTATGAAAATGGAAGACTCAGATGATTTATACGTAACATACCTCCCTGGATTTAATGGATATTTATCAGAGCGATTCTCAGCAAATTATGCTGATTGGTTAAATCATAATGTATTTAAACTACCTATAAGATCAATTAATAAAGTAAAAGTAGAGTTTGGAGAAACA
The DNA here is from genome assembly GCA_002254285.1 of Bacteroidetes bacterium 4572_112. Classification (GTDB taxonomy): domain Bacteria; phylum Bacteroidota; class Bacteroidia; order Bacteroidales; family UBA1556; genus UBA6267. The sequence goes on from NIUZ01000007.1 coordinate 26,372, forward strand.
CCAAATCAATCATATGAAATAAGCAGTATTGGAAACAAGAACTTCGATATTATTTCATTGGCAAATGGTGAAAAAGTTCAGCAATACGATACTATTAGAGTATTGGAAGAGTTAGCTTATTTCCGCAATGTAAACTTCGAAACTCTATTGGATAATATGACAGATATGCGTATTGACTCTCTAAAAGCTAGTACACCATACATCACATTATCAGTTACTAATGTAGCTCAACAGACAGTTAAAGTACGTATGTATCGTCGTAAGAACTTTACTAATAAGCCCGATTTTGATGGCAAGATGTTCCCTTATGATGTAGACAGAATGTATGCTATCGTTGATGATTTTGATTATGTGGTTACTGTTCAGTATTTTGTTTTTGACAATATCACCAGACCACTGGATTATCTTCTTGGTAAAGATATTTATGGAACTAAGAGTTTGGAATTATTGCAATAATTATAAGAGAGAAAGGTGAAGGGAGAATAGAGAGGTATTCAGACATCCTCCCATCGTTCCTTAATAATACCAAATTATCTAGTCATCATCATTGGGCAAGATGCCCGAGATATATACCATATAAAATTAAATTTGGGTGTAACACGGGTATCCTACCCGTCGTTATTTAATAATACCAAATCATATAACCTTCATCATCGGGCAGGATGCCCGAGATACAAAAAACCACAGCAAACTGAAGCGAACTTCAATTTGTGTGGCATTATTAACTATAAACCTATCCATATAATAGACTCGGGGGTCTATTTACCTTTATTCATTTCTTCGCGTAATCCTAAATTACCTGTTTCTTGAGAATATCCATATAAGAAATCAAGTTTCTTAGTATAAACTTCCTTTAAAAATTTACGCTTAAGTTTAAGTGTTGGTGATAGTTCACCAGTTTCTGGAGTCCAATCGCGGCATGTAAGAGCCCATTTTCTAATTTGGCGCTCATGACCTAGGTTCGAATTTATATTGTCTACTTCCTCTTGGAATCGTTCAATTACTTTTGGCTTCTTAATCAAATCCATATTATCATGGAAGTGAATTTTCTTTTTAGCACACCAGCTATGTAGGAATTCATAAGATGGACTAATAATAGCAGCAGTAAATTTCTCACCCTCTCCTACTATAAGTATTTGATCTATAAATTGTGACTCCTTAGCTCTATTTTCAAGAATTTGAGGTGCTACATATTTTCCTGTCGATAGTTTAAAAATTTCTTTCTTTCTATCAGTAATCTTAAGGAAATTATCAGAATCCACTTCTCCAATATCACCAGTATGTAACCAGCCTTCATCATCAATTACCTCTTTAGTTTTCACATCATCCTTATAGTAACCCATCATTTGCGATGGTCCTTTCATACATATTTCACCATCATCAGCAATTTTAACTTCCACATTATCTAGTAGAGGTCCCACTGTACCAAATCTCAATCCATTTGCATTTAAATGGTTAACCGATATTACAGGAGATGTTTCTGTCATTCCATAACCTTCCATTACCGGAATTCCTGCTGCATTAAATGATCGAGCCAAACGCTCCTGAAGAGCAGCTCCACCGCTAATAATAATTTTGATGTTTCCACCAAGTGCTTCACGCCATTTGCTGTAAATAAGTTTGTCAACTATTTTGTGTTGAATTTTGAACCAAAATGAAGTATTCTCAGGCAAGTCATACTTAACACCAAGGTCTATTGCCCAATAGAAAAGCATTTTCTTAATTCCTGTAAGGTCTTTACCTTTTCCTAGAATTTTATCATATGTTTTCTCCAATACACGAGGTACAGAAGTAAAGCCATCAGGTTTAATATCACGCATATCCTCACCAGCAGTTTGAATGCTTTCGGCATAATATACACTACAACCATTATACAATACTAGGTAGTTAACCATACGCTCAAGTATGTGACATAAAGGCAAGAAACTTAAATATTTATCACCTGGCTCTACTGGCATAAAGTCGTTTGTAGCTTCCACATTAGCCATTACATTTCTATGACTTAGCATAACACCTTTAGATCGCCCAGTGGTACCAGAAGTATATATTATTGACAATAAATCATCTAGTTGAATACTTTTTTTACTTTCTTGTAGAGCATTCCAAAATTCTTCTTTTTTAGATTTACCAAGTTCAACTATTTCTTCCCAATTATTCAATGTATCCACTTTATCAAGAGTATATACATTCTCTACTTTAGAATTTTCTTTTATAGAAGCCGAAACTTTTAAATAATTTTCTGCAGTACCTGCTACCACAATTTTAGCATCAGAATGCTCGAGAATATAATCGTACTCAAGTTTACCCATATTAGGATAAACAGGTACATGCACTACTCCTACTTGGCTCATTCCCATGTCCATAAAATTCCATTCAGGACGATTATTAGAAATAGTAAGGATTTTATCTCCTTTTGAAAAACCCATTGCTAATAAACCCATGCTGAAATTATCACGATATTCAATAAATTGATCAGCCGTAAAATTCTCCCATCGATTATTTCTTTTTATTGATAAAATAGTGGAATTAGGATTAATCTTTTTATTCTTCTCTAATATTTCGAACGTTTTTAATATTGCTGACATAATGTTTGTGGTTTGGTTTATGTGTTTTGTGTTGTTTGTTTTGTGTTGTGCCTGCCTGCCGACAGGTAGTTGTGTATTGACTCTTACCCTCTTGTG
>NIUZ01000065.1 GCA_002254285.1 Bacteroidetes bacterium 4572_112
GATGATTTACTTGTGTTTACAAGCCGTCGACCAGGAAAAAATGATAATGATAGGGACCATCTTGGGCGCTATTTTGATAAGGTATATTATTCTACCAAGGATGAATCTGGGAAATGGGTAATGGCTAAGCCTTTTGGAAAAAAAATAAATAATTCGGACCATAATGCAGCGGCAGGATTATCTGCTGATGGCAAGAAATTAATTATATATCGTAGTGATAATAATGGAGATTTATTCATTAGCGATTTCAAAAATGGAAAATGGAAGAGCCCTAAAAATATGGGTAAAAAAATAAATTCTGATGGTCACGATGCTTCAGCTAGTTTTTCTTATGATAGATTGAAAATATATTTGTCTAGCGATAGAAGTGGGGGATTTGGTGGTCATGATTTGTATATGAGTTCATTAAATGATAAGGAAAAATGGAATAAGGCAGTGAATATGGGTGCTAAAATAAATACAGCATATGATGAAATTTCTCTTGTTGCTCTTCCTGATGAAAAAACTTATTACTTTTCTTCAAATGGACATAATTCAATGGGTGGTTACGATATTTTTAAAATCACCTATGAAGATGGTGTGTGGAGTGAGCCAGTGAATTTGGGTTACCCAATAAATACTCCTGATGATGATGTATTATATAGTGTATCTATGGATGGACAGTCTGCCTACATTGCCTCATCGCGCAATGATAGTAGCATGCACGATATATATAAAGTAACGTTCCCTACTAAGGTTAAATATACTGTTGATGAGCTTGATGGATTGCTTTTGGTTATAATGAAAAGAGGAGCAATATTACCAGATATGGACGCTGCCATAAATATTAAGAAGATGAATCTTACTGTGCTTAAGGGTACTATTTATGATGAGTATTCAAAAGAGCCTCTTTATGCAAGTATAGAGCTTACTGATAACTCAACTAATAAGGTTGTAGCAACATTTACTTCTAATGAACAAACAGGTAAATATCTAGTATCATTGCCTTCAGGTAAGGATTATGGTATTGCAGTTAAGGCAGAAAATTGCTTGTTCCATTCAGAAAATATTTCTATTAAAAATGAAAAAGGTTATAAAGAGATTGTAAAAGATATATCCCTTAAGCGTATTGCTGTGGGTAGTAAGGTGGTGCTAAAAAATGTTTTCTTTGCTTCGGGTAAAGCTAAGCTATCGTCATCTTCAAAAACAGAGCTTGATAATCTATTAAAATTATTAAACGACATACCTAACCTTAAATTGGAAATTGCTGGACATACTGATTCCGTGGGTAAAGCTAGCAGTAATAAGAAATTAAGTGCCAAAAGGGCCCAGGCCGTAGTAGATTTTTTGGTTAAAAATGGTATATCATCAGATAGATTAGTATCAAAAGGTTATGGCGAAGATAAGCCAGTAGCTTCTAATAAAACTAAAGAAGGTAGACAACAAAATAGACGAACAGAATTTGAAGTAATAGCAAGATAAATTATGAGAAAAATAATAATCCTTTTATTTGTATTTATAATTCCTATGGTAGGAGTATCGCAAAAGAATGTTGAATTTTTAAAATCTAATTTTAAAAATGATAAGAAAGGTCTTAAGGAAGCCGTGTTGAATTTTCAAGATGGAGATTCATATTATGAAGAAAGTGAGAATGCTGCTAAGGTTGCTCTTGAGTACTATCTCAAGGCAAATGCATTTAATCCGAATAATGCATTATTGAATTACAAAATAGGCTTATGCTATTTGAAAGTTTTTCCAGCTTCGAAAGCAATAACGTATATTGAAAAAGCAAAAAAACTAGACCCTGAAGTAGATTCAAAAATAGATTATTCCTATGGTCATGCTTTGCATCTAGATTTGCAATTTGATAAGGCTATAAAAGTATATACAAGATTTAAGCGGAATATGACGCCTAAAGAGAAAAAAGATATGCTCACTACAGTCAATAGAAATATTGCTGAATGTTATACAGGTATAGAAATGCTTAAAAATCCTGTTAGAGTTACCATTGATAATTTAGGTGAAGCAATTAATACTGAATATCCTGATTATGGAGCTGTAGTGAATATAGATGAGAGTATGTTATTTTTCTCTTCACGACGAGCTAATTCTACTGGTGGCAAAATAAATCCTGAAGATGATATGTATTTTGAAGATGCATATTTATCAATAAAAGAAGGTGATGAATGGTTGCCTGCAGAAAATATGTCAAAGCCTATTAACACTAAATATCATGATGCCGTGGTTGGTGTTGCACCCGATGGTAATACATTAATATTGTATCGCGATGAGAATGGTGGTGATTTGTTCCATTCAGAACGTAAGGGTGATAAATGGACTACTCCTAAAGCATTTGAAGCTCCAATTAATAGTAAATATCAAGAAACGTCTGCTTCATTCTCTTATAATGGAAAGAGATTATATTTTGTAAGTGATAGACCAGGTGGTTATGGAAAGAAAGATATATATTACTGTGATATTAGAGAAGATGGTACCTATAGAGCTGCAAGAAATTTAGGAAAAAATGTAAATACAGCTTTTGACGAGGTGGGTGTTTTTGCTCATGCTGATGGCAAAACTGTATATTTTAGTTCAATGGGTCATCAAGGAATGGGAAGTTATGACGTATATAAAACAGTATTCGAAGTTAATAAATGGTCAGCGCCAGAAAACTTAGGTTACCCAATTAATACTCCTAGTCCTGAGGTGTATTTTAGTGTTGGGGCTTCTGGCAAAAATGCTTATTATTCAAGTAATTTAGAAGGTGGATTTGGTGATCAAGATATTTACAAAATCACATTTTTAGGACCAGAGGTATTAACTGAAGAACAACGATTAGCTCTTGCGGATTCAGTAGGAAATAATACAGCAGCTGCAGGTGCTGGAGTACTTATTGCTGGCACTAGTCAATTGACATTGCTAAAAGGCACCGTTGTTGATGAGCTTACATTGGAACCTATAGAGGCTGATATAGAGCTTGTTATTAATGATACTTCTAATGTTGTAGCAACATTTAAGTCCAATAGTGTTACCGGTAAATATTTGGTAAGTCTTCCTTCTGGCGATAATTATGGCCTGGCAATATCTGCTCATGGTTATTTGTTTTATTCTGATAATTTCAATATTCCAGAATTTGAAGAATATAATGAAGTTACTCGTAATATAAAGTTGCAAAGAATAGAGATTGGAAGCCACGTTATACTTAATAATGTATTTTTTGAGTATAAAAAGTATGATGTAAGTGAAGAGTCTAAAACAGAAATAAATAGAATTATTGCTTTGATGAAAAAGTATGAAACCATAAAGATAGAAATTGATGGTCATACAGATAATATTGCAAGCGCTAAATATAATATTGCTTTAAGTAAGAAAAGAGCTCAGTCGGTTGTTGACTATATCGTTAGCAACGGAATTGATAAAAGTAGAATTGTAGCCAAAGGTTATGGCTTTGCTAAGCCAATAGCAACAAATGATACTGCTGAAGGAAGAAAACTAAATAGACGATCAGAAATTATTATTACTGATAAATAGATAGTTTCTCATTCATTAAATGCTTATAAACTATACTGAATAATAGTCTATAAATTATACTAAATGCATTATAAAAAGAGCCATATTAATGGCTTTTTTTTTAGTACTTTAGCCATCGAATTATACATATATTTTTTTATTATGATAAATAATTTTGCTAAGTCAAATTCATTATTCAATCAGTTTTTATCAGAAATTAGAAGTTCTGAAATTCAGCTTGATAGAATGCGTTTTCGTAGAAATATGGAGAGGTTAGGAGAAATCATTGCTTATGAAATTTCTAAGGGAATGGATTATAAAAGCAGTGATATTGAAACTCCTTTAGGAGTTGCAAAAATGAACCTTTTAAAAGAGATGCCAATTATTGCATCAATTATGAGAGCAGGTATTCCATTACATCAAGGTGTATTAAATTATTTCGATCAAGCTGATAATGGATTTATTTCTGCATATCGTAGGCATCATAAAAATGGTAAATTTGAAATAGAATTAGAATATGTAAGCTGTCCTTCTATTGAAGGTAGGGTGTTAATACTTGTTGACCCAATGCTTGCTAGTGGCAAGTCTATGGAGTTGGCATATAAGGCTTTATTGCGTTACGGAACACCAAAGCATGTGCATATAGTTTCGGCAATTGCTAGTGTTGAAGGTGTTAATTTTTTAGAGAAAAACATCAATATGAATAACGTTAGTCTTTGGTTTGGAGCCATTGATGATGAAATGACTGCCCAATCGTATATTGTGCCTGGCTTAGGTGATGCTGGTGATTTGTCTTTTGGTAGCAAATTGCAATTAGATTAAAGTTTTTATAAATTAAAAATATTAGATAGTATATGAACGTATTACTACTTGGCTCTGGTGGCCGTGAACATACTTTAGCATGGAAAATTGCTCAAAGTTCAAAACTTAATCAATTATATATTGCTCCTGGTAACGCAGGAACTTCAAGTCATGGTACTAATGTAGATCTTAGTTTAAGTGATTTTGATACCATGTTTACTTTTGTTGTGGATATGAGTATTGATATAATTGTTGTTGGACCAGAGCAACCACTTGTTGATGGTATTTTTGATTATTTTAAGTCTAAAAAAGAGACTAAAAATGTCATTATTATTGGAATGAATAAGGAGGCTGCTCAGCTTGAAGGTAGTAAAGATTATGCCAAATCATTTATGATGCGTCATAATGTACCAACTGCTGCATACAAAAGCTTTGATGCGACTACTGTTGCTGATGGTGAGGCTTTCCTAGAGACTTTAAATGCTCCGTATGTGCTTAAGGCTGATGGTCTTGCTGCAGGTAAAGGTGTTCTTATATTAGATTCATTAGAGGAAGCAAAGTCTGGTCTTCGCGATATGCTTATTAATAATAAATTTGGTGCTGCAGGCAATCAGGTGGTAATTGAAGAATTCCTTTCTGGAATTGAGTTGTCTGTTTTTGTGCTTACTGACGGCGAAAAATATGCAGTACTTCCTGAGGCTAAAGATTATAAAAGAATAGGAGAGGGTGATACCGGCCTAAATACTGGCGGTATGGGCTCAATTTCTCCAGTTCCATTTGCTGATAAAGCGTTTATGGATAAAGTAATTAGCAAGGTTGTAGAGCCTACCGTTAAAGGTATAAAAGCTGATGGCCTTAAATATTCGGGCTTTGTTTTTATTGGTTTAATGAAAGTTGGTGACGAACCACTTGTTATTGAGTATAATGTTCGTATGGGTGATCCCGAAACTGAAACTGTAATTCCAAGACTTAAGAATGATCTATTGGAGCTATTTGTTGCAATGGATAAAGGTGAGCTTGATAAAGTTGAAATGGAATTTGATGATCGATATGCAGCATCGGTAATGTTAGTATCTGGTGGATATCCTGAAAGTTATGAGAAAAACAAGAAAATCAGTGGTTTAGAGAATATTTCAAATACCATTGCTTTTCATGCAGGAACAACTCACGACGATAATGCTAATGTTTTAAGTAATGGTGGTAGAGTAATTGCGCTAACTTCTTATGGTAAAACTATGGAGGAGGCTCTAGCATATTCTTATAAAGCAGCAGATATTGTTAAATTTGATAAGGTATACTACCGAACCGATTTAGGAAAAGATTTATAACATAAATAATGATTCTTAAAATATTCAATGGAAGAAATGAGCTGTTACAATTTATTATTGTAATAGCTTTTTCAGTTTTAATATTTTTTCAGCCAATAACTATTGCAGAAAATAGCGGATTTAATCCATTATTTGATTTGTTTATTGGTTTTATTAATGGAAATCAAATATTGCTTATAGTGTTTTTTATTATTTTGGTGGTTTCGCCAATATTATTAACACAATTATTTATTGAATCCAATGCTATTATTGAACGTCGCAATAAACACTTTCTATTAATTGCACCATTATTAATGTTCTCTAATCCAGTGGCGTGGGTTCTTAGTCCACCTTTGCTTTCATTAATATTTATTGTGATTTCTTTTGGCTTTGTTGTAAACTCTGATGAGAATGATAAATCCATAGCAAGTTATTCTTCTGCTGCAATTTTTCTTTCAATAGGATCAATGTTTTACTCAATAATTGGATTCAATATTATTCTGCTGTTTCTTGCTCTTAAGTTGTTTAAGCAATTTAGAATTCGTGATTTCTTTGCAGTAATGCTGTCCTTCATAGTCCCTTATTTATATTTGTTTACTTATTATTTTGTAAATGATGAGCTTGCTATTAAATGGACTAACTTCACTGATCAGTTTTTTAATTTCGGATTTGATATAAGCTTTGGTAATAATACTTTTGATACAGTATATATAATTGTACTATTGTTGATTTCAGTCTTTGTAGTTAGTACAATTGCTGTTAATCAGCGAAATAACCTTATTCAAGTTCGTAAGTTTAATAGTTTTATTTTTTGGGGCTTATTGAATAGTCTATTGTTAATCCTAATTGCTGGTGATAATTCATTATATCATTTTATGATTATTACTTTTTTTGTTGCTATTTTCTATTCAATATTCTTAGCAGCAAAAAAACTAGTCTGGATATTCGAAATTATTATAGCTTTTTACCTTTTGCACACCTTATATATAGTGTGGCTTTTTTAATACTTTTTTATGTTACTCAACAGATTTTCTAAGGATTTTATTGAAGCCGGTTGCGATGAAGCGGGTAGGGGATGCTTGGCCGGCCCAGTTGTGGCCGCTGCAGTAATTCTTCCCGATGATTTTGAAAACGAAATGCTTGACGATTCTAAAAAACTAAGTGAAAAGAAACGTTATTTATTACGTACTATAATAGAGAAAGAAGCAATTGCTTGGGCTGTTGCCGAGGTTGATTGCGTAGAGATAGATAAAATAAATATCCTTAATGCTAGTTTTTTGGCAATGCATCGTGCAATCGATAAGCTTAAAATTAAGCCAGAATTACTGCTAATAGATGGAAATAGATTTAATCCTTATGATAATATTGCTCACCAAACTATTATAAAAGGTGATGCCAAATATCTTTCAATAGCTGCAGCATCGGTTCTTGCAAAAACCTATCGCGATGATTTAATAACTGAAATGGCTAAAGAATTCCCTCAATACCAATGGGATAAGAATAAGTCCTATGCTACAAAAGCACATCGTGAGGCCATTGCAAAATATGGTAGATGCAAATATCATCGTAAAAGTTTTGTGTTAAAAAATCAATTGAGCTTAGATTTATAAATTTAGCAAGAATAGATTATTGTAATTATTTTGGTTAGCTTTGCATTGTATTAATAAAGCGTATGAAAAAAAGAGAGATTAAGATTGAGTTTGCGGAGTATGATAATAGTTCAGAACTCGATGATATAGATATAGAACTAGTGGAGTCAGCAAAAGAAGCCGTGAAAAGTAGTTATTCACCATATTCTGAATTTGCTGTAGGTGCTGCCGTGCGTTTGGCTAATGGTGTTATTGTTAAGGGTAGCAATCAAGAAAATGGTGCTTATCCTTCAGGCCTATGTGCTGAAAGAGTTGCGTTATTTGCAGCAGGTTCGCAATATCCTAATGTTGCTGTTGAGGCAATTGCCATTACTGTTAAAACAGAGAGTAGCTATCATAAAGGGCCACTTGCTCCTTGTGGTGCATGTTGTCAGGTTATGCTTGAGTCTGAAACTAGAGGCAAAAGAGATATGAAAATTATAATGCATGGCGAAAATAACTCTTGCTATGTTACATCTAATGTACGCTCAGTACTTCCTTTTGCGTTTGATAGCGATTTTCTAAAGTAAAAACATTAAATATTTATATATAATATGATATCTTTTGGAGAATATCGCCCCTTTTTCATCTTCGTAAAAAGGGCGATATTCTATAAAGAAAGTCAATATTTAATTCTTAATAAAATAATACGCAATTTTTCCATTTCAATCTTTATTATTCTAAGATATAAATACGCATACTTCCAAGCATGTTTATAGTATTTAGGCATTAATTTGTCTACCTATAGTATAAATTAAATTAGTATTTGTGTGATATTTAGTGCAAATATGGATATAATTGTATTCTAAAATACAGATAATAAAGCCTATAAAAATTATTTTCAAAAAACATCATTTTTTTTGACAAAGGGTGTTGCGATAAAGAAAATAGTATCTATATTTGCAGCCGCTTAACAGGGAAGTGAATAACACT
>NIUZ01000191.1 GCA_002254285.1 Bacteroidetes bacterium 4572_112
CAATATATTTAGCAGAAAAATAGGAGCAGTTCAATTGACTGTTCCTATTTTTAATATTCATAAAATCTAAAGTCTTTATACTCTTTAACAATGGAGTCGCCAACCAGAACAGACTATACTGACCAGCGACTACCTTAAATTTAATGTTTCAGATTTATTTTCTTATCTCTAATTTCATAAACTACATCTGCTACATTTTCGAGTAATCGTTTATCGTGGGTGATAAACACGATAGTTCCGGTGTACTCCTTCATTAGTATTTCCAAAGCCTCTAAACTTGGTATGTCAAGGAAGTTACTGGGTTCATCCATTATTAGGATGTTATATCTACCCATGAGCATTTTAGCAAGCAACAATTTTATAATTTCTCCACCGCTTAAAACAGATAAACTTTTTCCAATATCGTTCTGTTTGAACCCCATAGATGCTAGCACTGAACGAATTTCTGATATATTGTAGTCACAATCCTTCTGCATAAACTCCATAACATTCTGATTACTGTTGTACTTGTAACCATTCTGTGCAAAGTAACCTATTTTTGCCTTAGGCGAAATAGAAATTCCTTCTTCATGGTTTAAGATCATTTGGATTAAAGTTGTTTTTCCGATTCCATTACCACCAGTTAACGCCACTTTTGCTCCTAACGGAATTTGAAAAGATGCATTTTCAAACAGAGCCTTATCCCCAAATACTTTATTAATTTCTGCACCGACTATAGGGTATGGATTATGGAGCTCCAATGCTTTACTTTGCCTGAAACGAATTCTGCGAATGCCTTCCGGAGCTTCTACTTTTCCTAAGGCCGCAATCCTGTGCTCTAGGGTTTTAGCAGCATTATACATCTTTTTTTCCTTACTTCCTATTGATTTTTGATGAGCTAAACGCCCTCCGTCTTCAGTACTTTTTTTCTTTGAAGAACCTTTTGCCTTCTGTTCTATTTTACGAGCCTGTTTTCGCTTTTCCTCCGCAGCCCTTTCCAATCGGGCACGTTCCGCAATAAATTGTTCGTATTCTGCAGCTTGGCTCTTACGTTCTTCCTCTTTCTGACGAAGATAATCAGAATAGTTTCCCCAATACTCAGTGATTTTGCCATCTTTCAGTTCCCATATTTTATCTACTATTTCATCAAGAAAATAGCGGTCATGGCTAATAACTAACAGTGCACCTGTAAAATATTTTAGCTGTCCTATTAGAAAATCAATTCCTTCACGGTCTAAATGGCTCGTAGGTTCATCCGCTAAAATACCATGAACCTGTGCCGATAAGGCCTGTGCTATTTTAAGCCTTGTTTCTTCACCACCGCTCATAGTCTGTATATTTAATTGCTCAACACCTAGCTTGCCTACAAGTGCAAAATCTTTTTCCTCCTGCAGAGTTACTTCGTCCAACTGGGGAATATAGGCAAGTTCACCCAGACGATTCATTTTACATCCTGGGGGAGTTAATTCTCCTAAAAGTACCCTGAGTAAAGTGCTTTTTCCAGCACCATTTGCTCCTACTAAACCAATACGGTCATAATCATATACTTCTAATTCATTTATATCTAAAACATCGCGTCCTTTGAATTCCACACGAATGTCTTTTGCTTTTAATATTAATTCCATAACATTTCCTCCTGTCTATAATCGCATGCTTTCATTTGCTTGTATGCAGGGAAAACCCTGCGATTTTAGCAGGAAGAGTTACATGCAAATAAGCAATCCTTTGTTTTGTCTCAGAACCACAACTCCTTCTTTCATCTCCCTTATGAAATTTGGTTCTAAACTTTGCACTTGATTACCCAGCTTAGGTATACGTACAATTGCTACCGTAATAGATGCAATCACAGCACCCAATACGTCGATGGCAATAATAGCATTTAAATCCCAAACGGAGTATAAGAGTGCTGCAACTGCCGGACTAACAATATAGCTTATAGACTGCAAAGACTGACTATAGCCTGCGCATTTCGTTAGCTGTTCTTCTGGTACTAAAAGTGGTGTAACCGCATTGAGTGCTGGGGTATGAAAAGCTGTTCCAATGCTACGGATAAACAATACTATCATAATCATCCAGACAGGTAGCTCCATACAGAATGCAACAATAGCAAGCACTGCACCAGCTGCTGCGATAATTAAATCGGCACCAATCATTATCTTCTTCCTATCATGACGATCCACTAGCACACCAATGGCAGGTCCCAAAATCGCATAGGGTAAAAAACCTACTAATGAAGCCATAGACAAGACCATCGCAGATCCTGTTTTTTCTGTAAGGTAAAAAATAATCGCCATTTGCAGGATGGCACTAGTGATTAATGATACTGCTTGCCCTGCCCATATTGCATAAAATTTTCGTTTCCAATTGTTGTATTTTTCCATTTATATTATCTCCTGCATATTATTTTGCTTGAATTTCTATTTTGAATAGCATTCTAGGCAATAAAAAATGCAGGCCAAACCCCACAATGTGGCTTTTGGTCTGCATACATACAATTTGGAAACATTCATATTAAAGACATAGTTAAATAAAGGTATAGTTAAATAACCAATATCCTCACCGTAACTAATGAATGCTCAATATCGTATAAATAAGCACAACAAAAAAGCCTATCATCGGGTATAGATTCTGCTTTTTTTATTGCCAGCTTATCTTAAACGCATTGAGGCTGTCATAGTTTCGGTTCCTCCTACATCTTTGTTTATATCAATTTATAGTATAACACAACAAGATGATATGTTCAATATAAAAGTTATGGAATGAGACTCATACTTCCAATTCGATGCCAGATTTAAAGGATATGACGAAGTTTTCTTCATAGACTGTAACGCTCTGGATTATCTTCCTTAGTAGCAAGCGATTAGCTTTCACAAAATCTTCTGTTTGTAGTTTTAAAAATTCATCAGGATTTTCTAACTCAACCTCAAAATATTTCATTTTACATTCCCTCATTTCATTTATTGATAAATTGAGTTTGCAAAAAAGAGTGGACAATTTTTGTCTACTCTTAACCTTTAAAATAGTTTTTTTTAATCGATTTGAAGTTGCCTAAATTATTACTTATTCGGTAAAATGAAGTATTGCTTTCAACAGATTTCCTTCAACTACACTTCACTTGATTCAAACAAGGTGGGTACATTTCTATTCCCACAAACTCCTTGTCAATGGAAACAAACACGTACCCACAGGGTAAATGGAAATAGAAACTGATAATTTCTAGCTATCACTTCTACTCATTCCAAAAATTTTCTCACTCTGATACTTACCCACCATAAAGCAAAAAGCCTTGCAATCAAGGCTTTCATTATCCCTTTCGTTCAAAGGTTTCTAAGCTTTTACGAGCAGAGCGACACACTCAGCGGTTCGCTATCTCCGTTCTGTCTGCGTGCTAGCACTTGTCAATCACGGACAGCTATCGCATGGGCGGAAGTAAATGCTAATCTTCGTCGTTTTACTCCTTGACTAGCAAACTTACCGCCTCAACATGCGCAGTCATTGGAAACATATCCACGGGTTGCACGTACTGCGCCTCGTACCCACGTTCCTTGAAGTGTACAAGGTCACGAGCGAGTGT
>NIUZ01000066.1 GCA_002254285.1 Bacteroidetes bacterium 4572_112
TCAACTAATGGTATATATTTTTTATATATTTGCATTATAGAGTAAGTAATTATCAAGCAACGCGATAAATTCCGATAATTATCGGAAGTGCAGCAGTGGAAGGGTTACAAAGCAACGCGATACAATCGCGCAGGGGCGGGGATGTATCGTGTGGTATGTATAACAGGTATACCATAAGCCGCAATTAACAAAACAATCAACCAATAATATATATATTTGCAATATGAGTAGAAACTATAAATTCCATAATCCTGACGGAGCATATTTTATAAGCTTTGCTGTAGTAGAATGGTTAGATGTTTTTACCCGAAATGAATATAAGGATATTGTACTTGATAGTTTGGCATATTGTCAAGATAATAATAAGGTTATCTTTGAAAAAATTAATTATATCCACAATAATCCAGTTGAAGAAGGTTTAGTTTATAATCCAGAAGACTATGTTTATAGTAGCGCGCGAGATTATAGTGGAGAAAAAGGAATACTAGATAATATAGTTGTTGTAGATTAATATTATGGAAACTAGAGTAATAGACTGTAAAACAACGCGATACATCCCGATAATTATCGGGAGCGCAGTAGCGGGGGGCATTTTTGCATTGCAAAAATGATGACAAAACGGATTTATGGAATGTTATCTCAAACCACAAGACGTTAATTGAAATTTTTTAGAGCTCTCTTTCCGTATTTTACAATAGCCACAAAATTTATTTTTGGCGATTATTATATTAATGCCTTCTACGTAATTCTTATAATAAAACTTTTTTAGTGTTACTTAAAACAATGCCGACGCTAAAATATCACCTACCTTATAAAATAAAAGATAAGCCATACTTTTGTAGATAGCCAACAAATGATAAGAAAATTAATAGATTATAGTGTTGTAACTTTAATACCAAATTAATACCAAAACACGCCATATAAATCGTTTATATTTCCCTATTACTGCGTTAAAAATTATTTCCATAGCTATACTTCGACATGCTCAGTACACCTTTACGTTTTTCTCTAATTTCGCCCAGGTGGGTATAGAAATAAAAATGTGCTTTTATAATTGCAAAGGTGTCTTTATAATGTCCTTGCGAAAGGAACTTTAGCCCAGCTATACCATCAAGTATTAGTCTATAAAGAATAACTTTAATAACTCTATTGCGAGGCAAATTCTTCACCAATAGCGTAAAGTTATTTCTGAAATTAAGGTATGTTTTACGAGCAGAATTTTTAGGTAAGGTGCCACCACCAACATGGAAAACTGTTGATTTAGGAATGGACATTATTTTATAGCCTTCGAGCTTCAGTCGCCAGCAAAAATCTATTTCTTCCATATGGGCAAAGAAATCGCCATCCAAACCACCAACCTCTCTGAAAGCATCAGCCCTTACAAACATAGCTGCTCCTGATGCCCAAAATATCTCCATATTTTCGTCATACTGACCATTGTCGGTTTCTAAGTTATCAAAAACTCTACCACGGCAGAAAGGATAACCATATTTATCGATAAAACCACCTGCAGCACCAGCATATTCAAACTCGTGACGCTGCTCAGGAAAGAATGCACGGAGCTTTGGTTGAGCAGCAGCAATGCTTTTATCTTTGTCCATTTCTTCAATAATTGGCATTACCCAATTCTCTCCAACTTCAATATCGCTATTCAATAACACAAAATACTCGGCATCAATTTCAGCCAAAGCATTATTATAACCTTGAGCATAGCCAGTGTTTTGGGCATTAATTATTAATCGAATATTGGGATAATGTTCGCGCATAAACTCAACGGAGTCATCGCTAGAATTGTTATCAGCAACAATTACCTCAGCACCAATACTATTTGCAACCACCGATGGAAGGAAATCCTCCAAAAATTTTCGGCCATTCCAATTTAGAATTACTACTGCTACCTTAGTTTTATAATTATTGCTCAAATTGTTCTATTTTTTAATATTGCACAAAGATATGTTTTTTACTATTAAAGCTTAAAAAAAATGAATGGATATTTTTTATAATATTTAGATTGACCAAACAGGATAAAGGACAAGGATCCAGGTAAGGATCGGTAGGAAAGAGGAGAAGGAACGATGAGAAGGAGAAAGGACAAGGAAAGAAGCTTAGATTAATGATAGTTTGAGCTTTTTAGAATATTCTTTAAATTACACCATTACACCATTACACCATTACACCATTACACCATTACACCATTAAGAAAGCATATAACCTGCACTTTATACTTTATACTTTAGCCTTTAGCCTTGCTTTTGGTCTTTAGCCTTTCTTTTTATAGCCCTTGACAGTAGCATATATTTTTCTCATCTTTGTGACTCATATGTATTCAAACTCACTTTTAGTAAAAATAAGCCTTAGTATATTGATTTTAATGTCAATACAGAATCTTTATGCTCAAGATGATTATACTTGGTGGAACGAAAAACATAATTGGAATACTGGAGATGAGCCTTGGTTTCGACAAATGAATACATCGGCAGCATATTTTGGCCCCAATGCTTTGCCTATTCCTCAAATGCGAGAAGGAATAATCTCTCCATATTATAGAGTTGAGCTTCGCCCAGAAATGCATTTATCAAAAGGTGATGATACCTATAATCTATATACTTCATTACAAATTCCATTTAAGGGTATAGCTAGTTTTGAGGTGTTTTTGGTTCCTTTTGAATATTACGAAATGGACACCATCACTCGCGATGAGCGCAAAGCTAGGTCTTATGATCCAACTGGTACTGCTGGTGGTGATTTTTGGTTTGGAACAAATTTTCAGATACTAAAGAATAAAAATAATTTCCCTGATATTATTGCCTCATTTTATTTCAAAACGGCCTCAGGTACAAATCTTTCAAATGCAAGATATACTGATACTCCTGGCTATTATATGCTCATTAATATGGGTAAGGATATAGTGGAAAAGGAGAAATATACCATCCGAGCTTTTGGTCATTTAGGAACTTATATATGGCAAACTCAGTCTAATACCAATAGTCAGGATGACGCCATTGCTTATGGCGTTGGACTTAGTGCAAAATATAAAAAATATGTTATGCGTGCAGTTTATACTGGCTATTATGGTTATTTGGATATTGGAGATAGACCTTCCGTATTTCGCTTTCAATTAGGAACCGAAAAAGAGGGCTTCAATTGGCAAATGCGATATCAGCTAGGAATTAATGATTTTGATTATAACTCCTTCGGATTATCGCTAATCTATAAATGGCATTATTAATTTATTAGATACGTACTATTATGTCAAAATCGAATACCATGTGTCAGAGTTGCGGCATGCCTCTGAAAAAAGATCCTGAAAATGGCGGAACAAATACCGATGGTTCTGTAAATACTAATTATTGTAGTCACTGCTATCAAAACGGATTATTTACTTTTGAAGGTAATGTTTCTGATTTTCAAGAATTTTGCCATCAAAAATGATTGAAAGTGGTCATAATAAATTCAGCTCATGGCTATTCACAAGAGGAATGAAGCGCTTGCTTAGATGGAAGTAATAATTAGAAATTAATTATTATTTTACAATTGTAATACTTCCTGAATAATACCGCTTTACTTCACCTTCATCTTTTAGGTAAACCTTATATGTATATACCGACGTAGGGCATTCATCTCCTGTAATATAGTTGCGTCCATCCCATCCATCGGTAATGTCATTATTAACAAATACCTTTTGACCTAAGCGGTTAAATACAATTATTTTATATTCAAGAATTTCGCTATCAGTATACTTTGTAATAAATCTATCGTTTAAGCCATCTCCATTTGGTGTGAATGCCTTAGGAGCATATAATGTAGGTGCGCTAATTAATTGAACTTTAGAAAAAGCTGTATCAGTACATTCATGCTCATTTTTTACTATCAGTTTAGGTCTGTAAACACCTTCTAATTGATAAATATGGAAAGTGTATTCTTCTGTAGAAGTATTGTAAATTCCACTATTTGGATCACCAAAATCCCATTGCAATGAAGTGTAATTGGTCGACTTATTATAGAACTTAATATCGGCATCATTAGCATCAGGTGTATGCTCACTAACATTCATTGCTGCGTTTGGCTTAGGGTATACAGTTATTAGCGAGTTTTTTACTAAGGTTGATGTACATCCAAAATTATTGGTTACACTTAGGCTTACAGAGTAACTTCCAGGGGCATTATAAGTATAATTAGGGTTCTGAGCATTAGATGAGCTATTATAATATAATGGGTCACCAAAGTTCCAAAGGTAAGTTGAATTATCGTTGTTGCAGGTGAATTCTACGGCTGAGGAATCACAATTTAATAATGTTGTATTTGTAAACTCTACAATAGGTATTTCGTTTACAATAATATTAGTACTATCAGGGAAGCTGTAGCAAATACCGTCTTTTACAGTTAAAGTGACTTTATAGGAGCCTGCTTGTGACCAATTTGCTACATACGGACCTGCTTCATTACCAATTAGACTATTAGTGTTTTCAAATGACCAAAAGTATTCAGAGCTATTACTTGCATCTCCGCTGTAATGAATAATGCTGCTATCATTTTCACAAATTGGATTTGTTGCTATTATTTCGCTACTTGGCCTATGATGAACATTAATATATACACTATCACTATTTGAACAGTTGTTTGTGTCGGTAATTGTTGCCCAAATATATGTTGGGTTTAGTGGTGTGCTGTTTATTGTAATTGTTGTTTGACTGTCGCTCCATAATATATTGGTATAGTTACTGTTTGATATAAACGATAACTGTATTGTATCTTGTGAGCATATTATTGAATCACTTGATATTACCGTAATTTGAGGTTTAGAGTTAACCTCAAAATCAACAGTATCTGTATTTATACATGAGTGAATGTCGGTAATTGTTACAATAAATGATATATTGCTATCTAATGTATAATTAAATGATGAAGATGCTAATCCATTATTCCATAAATAGTTAAATGCTTGGGGTACTGAGCTTGCGCTTATATTGGGAACATCGCCTTCACATGAATTGTTATTTAAAACATTGATAGTAATATCTGGTAATGGGTTTACTATTAGTTCTGTTTGAATGGTATTGCTACATAAGTTGCTATCAATTATTTGCAAACTGTATATGGTTGATACTATTGGGTTGACAGTAGTATTTGAAATAGTATCGCCATTACTCCAAATAATTGATTGTTTATTTGCGGGGCTCAAATTAGTGAATAAATTTATAGTGTCACCAATACAAATATGTGGGTTTTCAGGCAGTATGCTGAACTGTGGACTTTGAGAAACGTATATCATGTTAGAGTCAACAGCTATGCAGTTATTAGAATCAATAACTGTAACCGAGAATATTGTATTAGTATTTGGGCTAACATTAATTGAGCTTGTTATTTGGTTGTTATTCCAAATTGTATATAAGTTTGAGCTACTTGTAATTGCTTGTAATATTACAGTGTCACCATTACAGATATTACTGTCATTACTTACTATATCTACTGTTGGATTGTTTACCACATCAATGCTTACTAATGCAGTATCGTGGCATCCTAAGGAGTCAGTATAAGTAAAAGAAAGCGTTGTGTCTTTTATTACCGATTTATATATTCCATTAAAAATAGATGGTATAGCTCCTGAAAGTGTAGGTATTAATAGCGTACTATCTCCTGAGCATTGTATTACCGAAGGGTTAATAAAGCTATAATCAGGATTGCTATTTACATTTAAATTAATGAAGCCAGTATCAATACAGTTTATTTTACTTTTTCCCAATACACTAACAGGAGCAAAGTCTGTTGCGTGATATAAAATAGTGCTTGAAGTATCTCCTGTATTCCATAGCCAACTAATATCAGGCATATTTGCTGTGGCTGTTAACAATACAGAATCGTTTTGACATATAATAGCATTGCTTGATGTAATGCTAATTATAGGGTCTGCAGCAATGTTTACTTTAGCTACAACTGAAGAGAAACAGCCGTCACTACTTAGCCCAGATATTATATATGTTGTATTTGTGTCGGGCTTAACATATACGCTGTCCATATCTTGATTCGATTGCGACGGTTGTGGACTCCATGATAAACTTAGAGCTCCTTGTATGGTTAATAATGCTGAATCTCCCAAGCAAATAGTGCTTGTATCGCTATTGAGTTGTATATATGCATTCCGTTTTACGTGGCATCTTACAAAAGTATCTTTTTTGCAACCATTACTAGTTATTGATGATATCTCGTACATCAGACTCTCATTAGGGAAAAGCTGAGTTTGAGTATTGTTAATATTATTAAAGTATGAACTATTATTGCTCCCCCATGTAATTGTTCCATTACTTATCACATCCACAATTGTAGTGTCATCAGGACATATAATTGACCATAGTGGGCTTATGTTTATAGTTGGGAAATTCTGAATTATGATTTGTAAATATGCGGTGTCGCTACACTGGTTTACATCATATCCAACTACTGAGTATGTAAATGTTGAATCAGGGCTAACTAATAATGAATCGAGAATGCTTGTGGTTGAAGGCCAATAGTATTTAATAGCTCCAGAAGCAAAAAGAGTTGTTGAGTCTCCTTGGCAAACGGTATTATTGTTTGTTGAAATAGATACCTGTGGTTGGCTATATAGGCTTATGTAAATAGAATCTTTAGAAAGACAGCCATTAATACTTGTTCCTTCAACATAGTACCATGCATCATATGGAGGTTGTATTGTCATAATAGAATCGTTACTACTTTGGCTAATTCCAGGACCTGACCAAGCATATGAAGATGCGTTATATCCATATAAGTTTGCAGGAAAACTGAAACAGATTTGAGTGCTTGGGGTACTTACGCTAACGCTTGTATCCTTATGTACAACAACATTTGTAGAACTTACCTTTGAACATCCAGAGTTATATGTTAATGTTACTTGATAGCTTGTGTTAGTAGTAGGGCTTATTGTAATTGTTTCTGTTGTATCGCCAGTGCTCCATTGGTATATATTGGGTGTATTTATACTTGTTGCATCTAATATTAAGCTATCTCCATAACAAACTTGAGGGTCAGTTGGCGTAATTATAGCATTGGTATTAGTTGAGAAATAAGCAAAGGCAGTATCGGTACAATTATTAGTATCGTAACCAACTACCATATAATTCATATTTGTATTAGGGTAAACAATTATTGAATCTCCAAAATTACTAGAAATACCGATGTTTGGTGACCAGCTATAGCTCAGTCCTCCATATGCTGTTAATAGTTGCGACTCGCCAGAGCAAATAGAACTAAAATTAGGGCTTACCGATACTGTTGGTGCTGAATATGTATTGATGAGAATATCTGTCGTATCCGTACAACCGTAAAAGTTAGTTCCTATTACAGAATATAAAGTTGTGTTATTTGGATATACTAATACATTATTACCGTAAGTGTTACTAATAAATGTGTTTGGTGTCCAATTATAGGTAATTGCTCCGTTTGCTGTTAAAAGTGCTTGATTTCCTGGGCATATTGTATCTATAGAAGTGGATAGGGTAACAACTGGCTTAGCGTGTACGTTTATTTTTACCGAATCTGTAGAAGAACATCCTGAAATAGTAGATGTTGCTGTAATATAATAGTCATCTGTATTTGTTGGTGTTATTAAAATTGAATCACTATTCATTCCGTTGCTCCAATTAAAAGCCACATTATTGGTATTACTATTCGCAACTAATTTTGCAGTATCACCAACACATATATTGTAACTAGATACTCCAATAGATATTAAAGGTTCTACATATATTGTTACAAAAGCAGTATCTACACAATTGAATTTACTTGTTGCTACCACAGAATATGTTTTTGTTGTGTCTGGAATGTATATCTGTGATGAACCTGTTGTTGTGCCATATATTGATTCGGTTAACCAATTATACGAGTAGGCATCACCACTGGCTTGAATTACTACGGAATCATCTGGACAGATGTGGTTAGAGGAGGGAGTAATGCTAATGTTCGGATAAGTATTTACTGTAATAAGGGCTTGAATTGTATCTGTGCAGCCATTTGGGTCAGTACCTACAATCGTATAATTTGTTGTGTTTTGTGGATTTGCAATTATGTTTGTGGAGTTTATATTGTTTAATCCTGTTGATGGACTCCATGAGTAAGTTTGTGCACCATCAACAATTAATTCTATACTATCGCCAATGCAAATATTGCTAGTATCTTTATTGATAGTTAATACAGGTGCAGCTAATGTGTTTATTGTTATTTTTATGGAGTCTTTGCAGTTATGATTATCTGTACCAATCACTGTGTAGGAAATATCGTTAATAGGAGTTGATGTTACATTATTTATTAGCGAATCATTTAAGTATAAGCCAGGTTCCCATTTATAAGAAGTAGTACCTGATACACTTAAATCTACACTTATACCTGAGCATACTGTAGTGTCTTTTAAGCTAGTACTAATTGAAGCCCCAGCTACAGCAATTACGTCAATAGCCAAAGTGTCAATGCAGCCATAATCGTCTTCACCAATTACATAGTAAGTAGTATTTTGTTGTGTTGTAGTATATACAGTAGCACCTATTGTGTCTGTTAAATTTAAGGAAGGATACCATCTATATTCACTTGCTCCAAATACACTAATTTTGGTACTGCTTCCACTACAAGCATAAATAGAGTCGGTGGTAGTGTTTAGTAAAGGTTTATTGTATACAGTTATTAATCGAGACTTAGTATTTGAAAAGCCATTAGTATCTGTTACTGTAACGAAATAGGATATTGTTTGAGTGGGCTTTACCCATATGGATGGAGTAGTTTCTCCGGTGCTCCATAAATAGTTTAAGTCGGTATTGGAGTTTACTGTAAGTAATGAAGAGTCACCAATACAAATGCTTGAGTTTGTATAGCTAATGTTAAATAATGGACTAGGAGTTAC
>NIUZ01000067.1 GCA_002254285.1 Bacteroidetes bacterium 4572_112
ATCAGCACGAAAATACAGACCAATAACTTTCGACACAGTAATCGGTCAAGAGAGTATTACATCGACGCTAAAAAACTCAATTAAGAATAATCATTTAGCGCAAGCATTTCTTTTTACTGGCCCTAGAGGAGTTGGTAAAACCACCTGTGCTCGTATTTTTGCAAAAACTATTAACTGCGAAAACCTGAACAAAGAAACTTTAGAGCCTTGCGACAAATGCGAGTCTTGCGTTTCCTTCAATCAACAAAACTCTTTCAATATTCACGAGCTTGATGCTGCATCAAACAACTCTGTTGATGATATTAGGCGATTAGTGGAACAAGTGCGCATTCCACCACAAGTTGGAGCCTATAAAGTATATATTATTGATGAGGTTCATATGCTTTCATCAGCAGCCTTCAACGCTTTCCTTAAAACATTAGAAGAGCCACCTTCGTATGCCAAGTTTATTCTTGCTACCACTGAGAAACACAAAATAATACCTACAATACTATCGCGTTGTCAGATATACGATTTCAATAGAATAACTGTAAAAGACACTGCCAATTACCTTGCCTATGTTGCTAAAAGCGAAGGAATAGAAGCCGAAAAATCAGCATTACTTACCATGGCACAAAAGGCTGATGGCGCTATGCGTGACGCCCTTTCTATCTTTGACCAAATAGTTAGCTATACTGGCAAAACCATTACCTATAAAGACACTATAGATAATCTTAACATTCTTGATGTAGAGTATTATTTTCAGATGGTAGATTTATTTTTAAGGGGTGATATTCCTAATACGCTTACAATTTACAACGACATTATTAGCAAAGGATTTGATGGTCTACACTTCATTAACGGCTTAGCAAGTCACTTACGTAACTTATTGGTTAGCAAAGATGCTCAAACAATATCATTATTTGAAACAAGTGATGACGTAAAGCAAAAGTATCAAGATCAAGCGAAATACTGTAGTATAAAATTCCTGATTTTCGCTATAGATTTATGCACTAAAGTAGATGTTAATTATAAAATTTCATCGGATAAAAGGTTATTAATTGAGCTTAATCTTATGAAAATGTGTAAGCTAGAAAAACCTTTTGAACAAGAAATAGTAGAAGCTCTTCCTGAAAAAAAAAATAGTGAAATAAGCAGCAAACCCACTAACACACCTAAAACACAAGCAATTACCAACACGCCTATAGTTAAAGAACAAAAAACTGTAGAAACTAATATTGTAGCAAAAACTACTGAAAGTAAGACCTCACCAACAGTGAGTGAAGTCAACCAACCAAAAAATATAGTAGCTGAGCCTGCTCAAGAAATACCTACAATTGACAATAGTGCAAAAATCACAAAGAAAAAGCGTAAAACAAGAGGTGTAAGTATTAAGCAAGGAATTAAGGAAGTTGCCGCAGAGGAAGAAATCAACCTTAATGATGCTCTGAATGAATCTTTTGACAAAGTAGAAAACGAAATTAAAATTGAGGAGCTTGAAAAAGCAATCAATAATTATAGAGAGTTAATACTTAAAGAACGACCTGCTTTTGCTGCTGCAATAACTTTTCAGAACATTGAATTAAAGCCAAATAATGAGATTCTTATTAAGCTAACAAGCGAGACGATGAACGACATTGAGTTTAAGTACGATATGCTATTGTATTTAAAAAATGAACTGAAAAATAAACAAATATCTATTTCTACACATATTGAACAAATAAAAACTTCTGCTTCCAAAACAAGTAAGGACAAATATTACGATATGGTAAAAATAAATCCTAAGCTAGATGATTTGAGAAAGCAGTTAGACCTAGACTTTAAAGCATAGACCCTACAAACTATATGAATAACAAACTCATAGCATTCTTCATATTAACACTAATTGCTCATTTTAATAAGGCATATGCTATCATTGATTTTAATGAAAATTGCAAAAAAAGTTTTGAGTATACTATTGCTTTAGACCATGTAAAATCTATTGAATATCTATCAAAAGAAATAGCAGCAAACCCCAATAACTCAGCAATTTCGTATATTAAAACATATGAAGCATTCTTAAACTATATTACTAATGGCAATCAGAAGTCGCTTGATGATTTTGATGATATTAAAGAAATAGCAATTGATAATATATCTGACGAAAGTGATGATAATCCTTATAAATTATACCTTTTAGCAGACATCTACCTTCAAGAATCTATAATTAGTAGTTTGCGTAAAAGTTACATTTCTGCCATATATCAGTACAAAAAATCCTATGGTATTATTAACGATAATATAGAGAAATTTCCTAATTTTATTCCCAATTACAAAACCCATGGAATAAACCAAGTTGCAATAGGAAGTATCCCAAAGAACTATGGTTGGGCATTAAATATGCTTGGCATTAGTGGTGATGTATCTGAAGGTTTTATTAACTTAGAGAAATCCGTAAGCTATACTAAAGATAATGATGAATATAACTACTTATTCATTGAAAGCATTCTCGTTTATACATTCTTATATGATAATTTTTCGAATCAAAGTATAAAAAACAAAATTCTGGAAGATGCATATAATAATGATGATTTTGTTGAAAAGTACAAAAACAACCTCATGTATATTTTTGCAAGAACATCATATTTTTTGCACAATAAACAAAATGATAAAGCAATAAAATCATTGGAAATCGTAAAAACAAATCCAACAAGGGTAAGTAATGATTTCTGTTTTTTAAACTATCAATATGGACTTTGCTTGATTTATAAACTCGACTTTTCGTCATCAAAATACTTTACAACTTACATCAAAAATTATCCTGCCAATAATTATAAGGCAGCATCGCATCAAAAAATAGCATGGGCCAAATTACTATCTGACAACCTTAATAGATATAAAGCAGAAATGGTAATTATTAAGGATGTAGAGGCTGGATTTTATGATTCGGACAAGCAGGCTAAGAAGGAAGCAAACTCCGAAGACATACCCAATGTTCACCTATTAAAAAGCCGAATGCTATTTGATGGCGGATATTATGACAAAGCTATTAAAGAATTACAAAACGGACAAAATCTAAACAATTATACAAGCGACAGGAATAAAATTGAATACATATATCGACTTGGTAGAATTTACGACGAAAGTGATCATTTTGATAATGCAGAAAAATACTATCTGCAAACAATAGAGAAGGCTAGAGACAAGAAATACTTTTATGCTGCAAAATCAGCCTTACAATTGGGTTATAGATACGAAGAAATGGGCAAATTAGATAAAGCCAAAGAAATGTATGAACTTATCCTTAAGCTTGATTTTGATGAATATCAGAATGGAATAACACAAAAAGCAAAAGCTGGCCTTAGCCGAATAAAAAACTAATAAATATTTTTTTACAATATTTAAACCTGTTTTTTTTGCAATAAATTTCTAAATAACGATTTAAAAAAAGATTTAAAAAAAAGTCTACTATTTATTATAATTTGAATACTAAGCATTTAAGTCTAGTATTATAACATAATAATTAAAAAATGTTATTTTTTATAAAATAATGTAAACAATATCATTTTTTCGTTATTTTTGTGAAGCAAATAACGTTTACAACTAAGTTAATATCAAATTAATATATTATGGATTTAAATCAAACATGTAAAAATTGCAAATTCAGATCTCATCTATTCGATAAGTTATCTGATGAGCAATTACAGAAAGTATATAAAAACAAAAAATCCTCCCCAGTAAAAAAAGGGCAAATAATTGTTTCTTCGGGTGAGCCTATTAGAGAGTTTATTTACCTTGTGGAAGGTCTTGTTAAACTTCAAAAAATTGGAATCAAAGGTAAAGAACAGATTATTACCATTGCTAGACCAATGGATTTCATCAGTTTACTTTCTGTATTATCAAAAGACACATACGAATACACTATCACAGCTTTAGTGGACAGTGTAGTATGTAGAATTGAGTTGAACACCATAAGAATGATGCTTAGAGAGAATGGTGATTTCTCACTAGATATACTTCGCTACATTAGCAATACTGCTGACGACATTATCAATCACACCTACGCTTTAAATAGCAAAAACCTAAGAGGTAGAATTGCAATGTTATTGGTTGAATTCTCAGAAAAATATTTCAATTCTAACGATTTTATTTTACCAATGTCGAGAAAAGAAATTGCTGAAATGATAGATATGACTCCAGAAAACGTAATCAGAATTATGTCTGAATTCCGTAAAGATGGCGTAATAAAACTACGTAGCAAGCAAGTAGAGATTGTTAATATGGAGTTACTAAAAAAGATTCGTGATTTGGGTTAGAATCACATATAATACAAACCTAAAACTTCCTTTATATTAGCTTATTAAGGAAGTTTTTTTTTTGAACAATATTAAAATACATATTATGAATAATAAGTCGAAAATTGTATTAGCTATTACTGGGGCTAGTGGTTCAATATATGCCAAACGTATAATTCATTATTTGGAAAAATATAGTGATCAATATGACAGTTTTAGTATTGTGTTTTCTAAAAATGCCAAAGATGTATGGGAACATGAGTTAGGAAATAGTGATTTTGACAAGATAAATCATAAAGTATTTGCACCCAATGATTTTTATGCACCTTTTGCTAGCGGCTCTTCTGATTATAATTGTATGATAATTTGCCCAGCATCAATGGGCAGTATTGGTAGAATTGCAAACGGAATTTCTGATGACCTAATAAGCCGTTCAGCAGATGTGATACTAAAAGAGCGAAAAAAACTAATAATTGTGGCCCGTGAAACACCCTATAATTTAATACATCTTCGTAATATGACTTCACTTACTGAGGCTGGAGCAATTATTCTACCAGCAACACCTTCATTTTACTCAAAACCAAATAGTATTGACGAATTGGTAGACACTGTAGTATTAAGAATATTACAGATGGCTGGAATTGAAACAAATACTTATAAGTGGGGAGAAAACTAATTATTAACTAGCGTATTACATAATAATCACTAAAATAGAACTTATCTTCGTGCTTACTAATCATTGCCTTTAAGGAAGTGAAATCCACATTAAGTTTTAATATATAATAATGAGTATCAGAGCCATTAATATTTACATTATAAAGCTCAAAATCCTTAGACTGATACTCCATAGTATCACTATATAAAACAGAAACACCCATACTCGATTGAGAAAATAGCTTAAAATCTACGGTGAAAGAATCATCATCATTTTTAACTACAGACATTTTATAAAGCGATGTATCAGAATCATAAATACTAATACTATATAGTACACTATCATTACTATTAAACGATTCTACACCATAATTTTTCTCAAAACCTTCAACATTATCAAACTCTTGATAGAAACCTATATGAGCACTCGTATCAAGCATCAAAACTTGACCAAAAGCAAATATATGCACAAATAATCCCAAAAAAATTGCGGTTAAACGTTTCATATTTATAGTGTTATTTTGGTGTTACATAAAATGTAACATGAGCAACAACTCATACTAAGCTGTCTGTTGATATTAGAATATTGTCTATAGCTATAAACTATAGTAGTTATACACCACAAAGGTATAAATAAAAAGAACAATATCAGCGTTTTTTTTGTTAATTATACTTATATATAGTAAACATTCGCTCTTTAAGTAAAGATTAAAAAATCGTTTTGGTATTAATCTATATATTTAGTATTTTTGTCGATACAATCAAGTTATAAATCTAAATATCGACAAGTATAATTATTCTTAATTATGAGAAAAATAAAAATATTATTAGTAGAAGAAACTGCATTTGTAGAAATAGCACTTCAAGACAGACTTAATACTTTAGGATTTGAAGTAATTGATGTAATACCCTCCCCTATTTTAGCAATTGAGTATTTATCTAAAAACAAGGTAGATATAGTACTGATGGATTTATTTACTTCAGAAAAGCTAAATGGTAATGAAGCCGCAAAAAGTATTAGTAATCAATATTCAACTCCAGTAATACTATTGAATGGAGACGATAAATACAATATTCAACAGATTGAATCATCAGAAGCTAAGTTAATAATGAGCAAGCCACTAAAAGACAATGAGCTAGCATTCAATATTAAAGCTGCTATAAATAATAATAAATCGGTTACTATTTCTAATTCAAATAATCAAAAACAGTATATTTTCGTAAAATCAGATTATCGACTAAATAAGATTCGCTTATCCGATATATTTTATATTGAAGCAAGCAAAGACTATGTTAGTATACACACAACTGATAATTCATACACCGTTCACGTTACGATGAAAGATATAGAACAAGCTTTACCAATGAATCAATTTGTAAGAACTCACAGGAGTTATATTGTAAATATTGACAAAATATTCTCAATAAAATATCCTGAGATTTTGATTGAGCAAAAAATGAAAATCGTTCAGATTGGTGGATTATATCGCAAAAAATTGATGCAAATAATAGATGTACTATAAGCTAGATTTCAGCATTATTAATACTTCACGTATCAGCTTTTTTTTTACATTTGCATCATGAATAATGCAATCTTAATCTTAGACTTTGGGTCACAATATACCCAACTGATAGCCAGACGAGTACGTGAACTCAACGTATACTGCGAAATCCACCCTTACAATAAAATGCCCGAGGATTTATCTCTTTTTAAAGGAGTAATATTATCGGGTAGTCCTTTCTCTGTTCGTGATGAGGAAGCACCAATTCCTGACCTTACAAATATTAGAGGATTAAAACCTCTTCTTGGGGTTTGTTATGGTGCACAATTTTTGGCACAAACAGAAGGAGGTAATGTACAACCTTCAGAAACTAGAGAATATGGTAGAGCTAAGCTTGGTTATATAAACCAAGATAGCAAGTTGGTAACAGGTATGAATGACAACAGCCAAGTTTGGATGTCGCATGGTGATACAATTACCAAAATTCCTGATAATTTCGAAATTATTTCTAGCACATCAGATGTTGATGTGGCTGGTTTTAAAATAAAAGGTGAAACAACTTACGGAATACAATTCCACCCAGAGGTATATCATTCAAAAGAAGGAATGACTTTACTTAAGAATTATATAGTAGATATTTGTGGTTGTGATCAGTCATGGACTCCTAATTCTTTTGTAGACACTACGGTTGCTGACTTAAAAGCTAAATTGGGAAATGACAAGGTTGTTTTAGGTCTTTCAGGAGGTGTTGATTCTTCTGTTGCGGCAGTTCTTTTACATAAAGCTATCGGCAAAAATCTATATTGTATTTTTGTTGACAATGGTTTACTTCGTAAAAACGAATTTGAAGAAGTATTAGAATCATATAAGCATATGGGGCTAAATGTAAAAGGAGTTAATGCAAAAGACTTATTTTATAAAGCACTTGAAGGAATTACCGAGCCTGAGGCTAAGCGTAAGGCTATTGGTAAAACATTTATTGATGTATTTGATACAGAAAGTAGCCTTATAAAAGATGTAAAGTGGTTGGCGCAAGGTACAATTTACCCTGATGTTATAGAATCAATTTCTGTAAAAGGACCATCTGCTACAATAAAATCTCATCATAATGTTGGTGGACTTCCTGACTATATGAAGCTTAAAATTGTTGAGCCTTTAAAAGCTTTATTCAAAGACGAAGTACGTAGAGTAGGAAAGTCAATGGATATTAAGCAAAGCTTATTGGGAAGACATCCTTTCCCGGGTCCTGGTTTGGGAATCAGAATTTTAGGAGACATTACTGCTGAAAAAGTTCAAATATTACAAGATGTAGATTATATCTTTATTCAAGGGCTTAAGGACAGCGACTTATACGATAAAGTATGGCAAGCTGGCGCAATGCTACTTCCAGTACAATCGGTTGGTGTTATGGGCGATGAGCGTACTTACGAAAAAGTTGTTGCTCTTCGAGCAGTTGAGTCTACCGATGGTATGACTGCTGATTGGGTTCATTTACCTTATGAGTTTTTGGCAAAAGTTTCAAACGATATTATTAATAAAGTAAAAGGAGTAAATAGAGTTGTTTACGATATTAGCTCTAAACCACCTGCTACTATAGAGTGGGAATAAAATATATCAATATTTGTGAAATGCACGAAAG
>NIUZ01000068.1 GCA_002254285.1 Bacteroidetes bacterium 4572_112
AATAACGAAGCAGTAGCAGCTGCACTTAAGTCATCAGGAGCTGATGTATTAGTAGAGCCCGTATATAGCTCTGTTACAAATGGTTCAAAAATCACAGTAACTGTTACTGGATTCCCAGCAACATACCATAATTTTAGACCTATAAAAGCATCTGATTTAAAGTTACTAAATGCAGGGTCGTCAAGAGCAGTAAATACAGTAACTCCATCAAAATAATATCACTTTTAATAACAAGAATATGAAAATATCAAGAATAATATTTTTCATTTTTCTAGCTATTAGTTCCATATCATGTAGTACAATTTTTCACACTACAGAGACTAATACAATTGATATTGATGAAAAAGGAATACAACATACTCCACTTATTACTGATTTAGAAATCAGAAGTAAAAAAGTAGAGGGTAAAGCATTTGGCTCTGTATCAGCAATAACTAAGCTTAAAGAAGAAGCTATTTTTAATGCTGTTAGTAAATCTAATGCAGATTTGCTGATTGAGCCCATTTATACCATAACCACATCTGGATCAAAAGCAACTGTTACTGTAGTTGGTTGGCCTGCAAATTATAGAAATTTCAAACAAATGACTGTAGCTGACACCACCGTTTTAATAATGGCAGTTGATGAGTTATCAAAAGCACCTAAGTCTGTTGATGAACAAGCTATAGCTGTAGAAAAAGACAATAAGGCTAAGAAGCAGAAAAAAATGGCGAGAGTTTTAGTTGTTTATCTTGGAATAATGGCTGTAGGTCTAGTAATATTAGCTATAGTACTATAACAAAAAATTAAAATTGTATAAAAAGGAAATTCTTATGGAATTTCCTTTTTTGCTTTATATGAAAACTATACATAATTAATGTAAATTTGCATATCAATTATTAAAACTGAACAAATTGAATATCGAAAGTTTTATTGCCAATAGATTTTTGAAAGAAAGCAGTAATCGTTTCTCTCAAACAGCTTTGCGTTTAAGCGTACTAAGCATTGCTTTAGGGCTTATGGTAATGATACTATCGGTAAGTATTGTCACTGGTTTTCAGAATAGTATCCGTGACAAAATTGCTACTTTTGATGGCCATATTAGAATAAGCAATTACGATTTTAATAACTCATTGGAGCTTTCACCCATAGAGTCTGACACATCGTTAGAAGAAAGTATTAGAACGCATAATGGAATAAAATCTATTTCTTCCTTTGGTGTTAAGGGCGGTATTATTAAAGCGCATAGCATAGTACAAGGCTGTGTACTTAAAGGTATTGATGAGAATTATGATTGGTCAAATTTTCAGGATTGGATTATTGGCGGCAGAACTCCAAATATTGATAAAAATAAGAAAACAAATGAAATTCTAATTTCAAAAAAAACTGCTGATAAATTACAATTAGATATTGACTCTAGCTTTCTTGTTTACTTTATGCAAGACCCTCCGAGAATAAGGAAATTTACCATTTGTGGAATTTATCAAAGTGGATTTCCTGATTTTGATAATAGATTTATTTACGGCGACATAAAGCATATCCGAAAACTAAATAAATGGAGTAATACTCAGATATCGGGTTACGAAATATTGATTGACAAATTCAACGATATGGATGCCCAAACCCGTTGGATAAATGAAGAAATAAGCTACGATTTAAAAGCCCAAAATATAAATACAAGATATGTTTTTATTATGGATTGGTTAAATTTATTGGACACAAATGTATTTTTTATTTTAGGACTTATGGTAATGATATCAGGAGTTGGAATGATTGCAACACTATTGATATTAATACTTGAGAAAACGAAATTTATAGGAACAATGAAAGCCATGGGTGCAACTAATAAAAGCATCCGTAAGATATTTATTATCCACGGTATACACCTTAGTATACGAGGATTAATACTTGGTAATCTTATGGGCATTGGACTTGCTTTAATTCAAAAATATTTCAACATCATATCTTTAGATCCAAATACGTATTATATGACATCAATACCTATTAATCTGGATTTGTCAATACTACTATTTCTTAATGTTGGTGTTGTATCCATTATAAGTATAATGATGTTGGCACCATCATACATCATCAGTAGTATTACGCCAATTAAAGCCCTACGATTTGATTAATAAAAACTTAATAAATATGAATTTTCTTATAACTTTACTACTTACTGTAACTAGCCTAGGTCTATTTGCTCAAAAACAAATTGGCTTTAATGCATCTTACGGAATGTCCTACTATAATATAAAAGAAGGTGGCCCTTATACAAACGTAAAAATTGATTATAAGGCAAAACCAGCCATGGAATTTGAATTGAATTTCAAGAAACGTTGGCCTGGCATTATAAATTTTGGGACTTCGCTATCATACCAAAGACATAATATTGAGGTATCAAAAAAATATACTGATGAAGATTTCGTTATAGACCAATTAGTTGATTATAAATTAAATATGTTGTATTTAAAGGCATTTCCAGAATTTGTTTATGGAGAGAAAATACGATACTATTTTCAAATAGGGCCATCACTTTCGTATATGTTTTCGTCAGTAGCCAGTGGATATATTGACAAAACTAATAAATCTATATCTCCCATAACAACTATAAATAGTATGATTGGTGGAAATGCACAAAATATATTCAATACTTTTAGTTTTGGATTCTTCACAGGAATAGGAATAGATTTTCCTGTTGGCGACAATATTACTTTATCGCTTTCCTCACAATTCGATTATTCAATAAACTCATGGTTCAAAAAAGATCATGATATATATAGCAGCCGAGTGCTATATTTCAGAATAGGAGCTAATTACATTATCCGAGAAGTAAAGTGATAAATTATGGATAATAAAGCTGACAAATATCTATTTGTTTAGCATCATTTATTTTGTGTTACAGAAATCACATAACAACATTTATTGTATCTTTGCCCCATAGTATATTTTAACAATATACTTGCTTATTAAATATTTACAACAAATGAAATTATTACCAGAAAGAACAGTCGAGCGATTAAGCAAATACCGTAGAGTATTACAGAGAGAATTGGACAATGGCGTTGATCATATATACTCTCATGAGCTTGCTAAATTACTACATATTACACCCGTACAAGTACGCCGTGACATAATGTTGATAGGTCATACAGGCACATTACGCAAAGGTTATGGCATTGAGAATTTGATAACCCTAATTGGCGAAATTATTGATTGTAACTCTACTTCTCAAAAAGTAGCAATTATAGGTATTGGTAACCTTGGTCAAGCATTATTAGATTATTTAAATAGTAGCCAAACTAAGCTACAATTAAATGCTGTATTTGATAATAATCCTGAAAAAATAGGCAACTCATATTCGGGCACTTTATGTTATAATATTGATAGTCTAAAAAAGATTGTTGAAAGAGAAGGTATTACAATTGGAATACTCACTGTACCACCACAATATGCAAAAGAGATAAGCATTATGATGGTTGATGCCGGAATTCTTGGTATTATAAATTATACTCCTGTTTCGTTAAAACTTGAAGGAGCTTTTCTTGAAGAATATGATGTTATAACTTCTTTGGAGAAAGTAGCATATTTTGCAAAACCACGAAATGCAAAAATGCTTTCATAAAGAAGTACCAAATTTTATATAAAACAAAAGCCATCAAATAATTGATGGCTTTTGTTGTTTTTTTTAATTATTTATAGACTAAAACCTATAATTCATTCCCAAGGTCATATATCTTCCCAACGACATTTGATCAGAACTTACCATATGCTGCTCATCAAGTATATTCTGAGCAGAGAATTTTACTCCTATGCCTTTATAAAATCTATAGTTAAACATAAAATCCAGAGACATTAAAGGATCAATTTCAAACTCATTTACATCATCAAGAAACATATTGCCCTGTAGATGTATATTTAAGCTTGTGGTTATTTTCTTTCCTAAATAAGTCATTGTAAAATTACCCAAATACTCAGGCACATAAGTCAACACTTTGCCCTCAAGCTCAGGGCGAGCTTCAAACTTACTAATCTTAGAACCATTGATTGTATAATTTGTGCTTACCACAAAAGATTTATAAACCTGATAATCAACATTTACCTCAAAACCATAAAGCTGTACCGAAGTTACATTCTCTTTATTATAAATGGTTTTGCGACCAAAAAGCTTATCTCCAGAGTCCACAAAATACATATAATCATGTCCCATAGCATAATTGATATTTGACTGCAATGCCCATTTATTTTTTTGAATTCTGTAGCCAAGCTCCACATTATCTACCTGCTCAGGAGTAAGATTTGGACTAGCATTTTTATAGCCTATGCTCATAAAACCATAGCGAGTAAGATCATCTAAAGAAGGCGCTCTATAACCATGCGAAAGCACAGTATATATATTCATTATACTGCTGAAATCGTATTGTAGCGATAATCTAGGGCTAAAGCCATTCCATGTTTTAGCATCCAAATCACCTGTATTTGCTTTCATAAAATCTGTAGCATGAGTAGGATCCTCAAGTTCGAAAGAACCATCATAAAAACGCCCAGAAGCAAAATGAAGCCCAATAATAGCTTTAATTTTCTTACTAATTTGCCAATTATCTTGTGCGTAAACATTTACAACATTCATCTTCCCCTGATTTATCACTTTATCAGTACTTGTTTGATAGTCATCAACTCCGTACACACTTCCGGCTCTATAATCAGCACCAAAGCTTATGTTGTGCTTTGACAAATCGTATCTAAAAATTGCTACAGCACCATAATCCTCACGCTGCGAATTAACTTTGATATGAGTATAATCTCCTTTTTTCATTTTCTCAATATCACGGCCATAGTCCTCCACCTGATAAAATGCATTGACATCGTATTTAAGCTTCGATTTATTATTATGATATGCTAGCTTTGCAAAATGAGTTTTATAAAGAGCTACAGCTCCATCTTCCAGAAGAATTTTACTTCCCTGCCCTCTTTTTTCGTCATAATAATTATACTCTGCCTCCACATAGGATTTGGCATCAAACATATAACCAAATCTTGCATTTGCCCCATATTCATCCAAAAAAACAGAGGTATCAGTCTCCGTTCTAATAGAATCTGGCACGGTAACAAACCCATCACTTTTCAAGCCTTTAGCTGCAAGCGTATAATAAAATGATTTTTCGCCTTCTTTAAATTTATGTTGCAAACTTAGGTCTGCACTATAGGTATTATAGTTAGCATATGATGCTCCAACTTGACCGTGTACACCTTGCGTATTAGGTCGCTTATGAACCAAATTTACAGCTCCACCCATGGCATTATTACCATAAAGAGCAGCTCCAGGACCTTTTAGAACTTCTATTCTCTCAAAATCTGATTCAATAATTCTGTTCCAATTAGTACCTCCGCCATCAGACTTATTGATAGGCACTCCATCGATAAGAGTAAGCTGACGACCAGGCTCTGAACTAACAATTGAGCGAAGTCCGACCACTGATTTACCAAATATACCATAAGGACGATCAATAAAAACACCAGGAAGGTATTTCATATTCTGATCAATTTTGTCAGAAGGAATAAGGTCCATAGTCTTTAGCGAAACCACAGAAATATCAGCAGGCACATTCATTATATTATCCTCACTACGAGAACCTATAATACTAACCTCCTCGGTAGTAAACTGTATTGGCTGCATAATAATTTCACCAAAGTCAAAATTATCGTTATTAGCTGTATTAAAGCTAATTTTCTTAGTTTTAAAGCCCATATAACTAATGGATAAAACACCAGAAGCAGACTCGGCAATATCAACACTAAAGCTTCCATCATTCATGGAAACGCCATAAACTTTTAGCGAATCGCATTTAATATATGCTCCAACTAAAGCTTTATTGTCAGCATCGAGCACCACGCCTTGCACTTTTTGGGCAAAAGACTTCTGCCCAATAATTAATACTAAAATTAATAGTATATATTTATTCATAAAAAATAGTTTTGTAGCAGGTATTCAAAGTTTCTTAAGAGCTATTCCTTCACAATAATAGTTGTGTAAATCATTAATGATTACACATATAATTATAAAATATTGGGAGCTCAAAACTTTGAAAATACTGAAATAGGTTTGCTTTCAATTGAAAACAATCAGTATAATATATGTTCTTGCTGTCCCTTTCCAATTCATTCCGAATTATAAAACTCGAAAATCGGGAGGCATAATTGTTTCCTCTTATACCCATCGGTTAGTTGCTCATTGACTTATGTCTTTAGAAGCAAAAAACTCGGTTTAGCGTCTTTATTAAACAAGTGAATTTCCGCTTGGTTAATTAAAATTATATCTGCAAATTTATATTATTTTTAATATAAACTCATAATTATATTACAAAGCTATTTTTTATTATTTTTACGAATATAAAAATAGCATTATGGAATCAATAGAGCAATTATATAATCGAGCAAAAAGGACTTATATTATAAGACTTACACTCTTTACAATAATTCCATATTCTTTATTGACATTCTCAATCTCATATTTATTTTTGAATACAGAAATAGCAACTATAAATATACTATTAAGAGCTTTTATATCATCTATTGGTACAGGGATATTAATGAGTTTCATAATAATGATTACCGTTTTCAAGAAATCTAAAGTATTAAAACACTTTAATATACTATACAAACCATATGCTAATATTGATAGGTCTTTACTCCTATTACTCTCATTTTATCTAATACAAAACAAGAAGGTTTACCGCCTCGAAAAACCACATTATTTTAATAAACAAATGCGTTTTTTGAGCAAATCGTTTGGCATTTTGTATAATAAAGATACTGACGAAGATATAGTAAAGGAGATATTGATATTTAGTAAAAACACTAACTTTGAAGAATAAATGACAGACTCACAAATTGAAGAAAAATTACAAGCAGAAGAAGGTTTCAAAGAAATTAAATTCCCAAAGCAATACGGTATTGGACGCTCCTATGTTGGTGGTGACACTGACAAGAATCGACTTATAGTAAGATATTTTATACGTAAAAGTGATAAAAGATTCTTTGCCAAGGTGTTTTTTGGAGCAATGGCACAAGGTCCTCCTTTTCATGCTCACGGTGGGAGTCAAGCTGCTGTGCTTGACGAAGCAATGGGATTGGCAGCGTGGGTTGCCGACAAATCAGTAGTGGCCGCAAGCATAACTATAGAATATGTGAAGATGCTAAAACTATTGCAAGTTACTAGAGTAGAAACTTGGATTGATAGAATTGATGGGCGCAAAATTTGGATGAAAGCTGAACTTAAAGATGAAACTGGAATTGTATATTCTAGAGGCACAGGCTTATATATTGCTCTCCCTGAAGAAAAAATCGACAAAAATGGCTTTCACCATGAACTTAGAGCACAGGTTGATGAGTAATTGTTAATTATTAATGGTTAATTATTCAATGGTGCAATGGTGTAATGGTTTAACAATTTAGCATTTTAACACTTTAGCATTTTAATAATTTAACTCCCGATTACTATCGGGATAGAATTTTAATAATTTAACTCCCGATTACTATCGGGATAGCACTTTAGTAATTTATCTCCCGATTACTATCAGTATAACATTTACACAATGAACGTAGAAGAAATTAGAGAGTATTTTTTGAGCAAGAAAGCAGCAACAGAAAGTACGCCTTTTGATGATGTGACTTTAGTTTTTAAGGTGCAGAATAAGATGTTCGGTTTATTGCCTTTAGACTCAGCCATGGAGGGAAATATGAGCATTACAGTCAAATGTGATCCCGAAAAAGCGATTAAACTTCGTGAGGATTTTCACTTTGTAAGTAAGCGTACGGCGAAGTGCATATTGTGAGGTTTCCCAAATCTTCTGATTTTTGTTGCTCAAATATAAAAGCAATAATTATGTTAGGATTAGGGACAGAACACACATACTACTATTATTTATCAGCAGTAGATATGCGCAAAGGATTTA
>NIUZ01000069.1 GCA_002254285.1 Bacteroidetes bacterium 4572_112
TATATACTCTGCTTTCAATGAGTGAAGGATTGCCTTCATCTTTATGCGAAGCCATGTTATGTGGTTGTGTACCAGTTGGTAGTAATGTTGGCGGTATTAAGAATGTAATTGGTGACTGTGGTTTCCTTATTAATAATAAAGATGTTGACGAAGCTGTTGTAGCCATACGAAAGGCGCTTGATACAGATGATGATTTTGCTAAATGTGGTCGAAAACGAATTTCTGAAATATTACCAATAGACCTGCGTGAGAAAGAACTTATTAAAATATTGGAAGCTTAATATTTATCGTTAGAAGCACTTCTTTAAACCATCTTTTATACTAACTTCAGGTTCCCAATTCAATAAATCCTTTGCTTTGCTTATAGTAGCTACCGTATCTAATACTTCATTAGGTCTATGCTCATTTAGGTAGTTTACATCAATTTTTTTATCAATTAATTCCATTGTAAAATCTACAATATCTTCTACAGAATGGCTTACTCCTGATGCTAGGTTGAATATGTCAGAACTTTCTGGTTCATAGTTCAATGCCTGTACCACAGCATTTATAATATCGTCAATAAAAATATAATCTCTTTTGGGTCTATTGTCTTTCAGTGTGATGCTGCCTTGTTTTGCCTGCTCAATAATTGATGGAATAAGGAATCGAGAATCCTGATTTGGCCCATAAATATTGAAAGGTCTGAAAATAATAGATTTTACTCCAAAATCGGCAAAGTAACTCTTGCAAATATCCTCACCCATAATTTTGGAACGAGAGTATGGATTAAAACTCTTTACAGGATGTTGCTCGTCAATAGGAAGATAATCAGGAGCGCCGTAAGCGTATGAACTAAAGAATACAAACTTTGCGTCATTAAGTCTACAAGCTTCAATGGCGTTTATGGTTCCTAATATATTTGTTTGATAAAATGATCTTGGCTTCTCAAATGATTCGGGTACAAATATGCGTGCTGCCAAATGTACCATATAGTCAAACTTTGGCAAATCTTTAAAGCTACTCCATTCCTCAACATTATGCCCTAAACTAAGGTCAATCTCAATTATTTGGTGCCCTAAAGCTTGTAAGGTTTTACATAATTGTTTTCCGATAAAGCCTTTGCTTCCTGTTACTACTATTTTCATAATAAGTTTTATATTAAATCTAAACTTTCAAATTCGTCAACGGCCTTTTCGTAATCCTCAGGGCGTCCAATATCTAACCAGTAACCATTATGAACTATAGTTTTAGGGAACCTTTTTAGCTTAATAAGGTCGAGCATCAATGTGTCGAAACCATAAAATGTATTCTTAGGAATAATCTCCAAAACATCCTTACTTACAGCATAAACACCCATGCTTACATCGAACTTTGTTTCAGGTTTTTCTCTAAAAGCAATAAGCTCTCTATCGTCGTTAATATCCAAAACGCCATAGTCATTTTTTACAATTCTTTGGTATGATGATATTGTGAAAATATTTTTCTGAGCTATATGTTTATCAAGAAATTCTCCAAAATTTATGTCAGTAAGTACATCACCATTCATTACCAAAAAATTATTTGGTAAATCAGTGATAAGGTGCAATGGTCCCATCGTACTCAATGGTTTTTCCTCAAAAGAGTAATCTATTGTAATTCCCCATTTCGATCCGTCACCGAAAAAAGCTTTTATGAAATCAGCCATATGATTTACTGAAAGAGTAATATGATTGAATCCGTTATTTATGAGTTGTTTTATTATGATTTCTAGAATAGGAGTTGTGCCAATTGGTACAAGTGGCTTTGGCATAGCTATAGTATATGGCTTTAGTCTTGTGCCTTTTCCTCCTGCTAGTATTACTGCTCTTTTCATAGTTTTGTTATTTGCTGCAAATATACGTATTTAGATAATTGTAATTATATGAGTTGATATAAAAAAAACACAGAAATTATGAAGATAGGTTTACCAAAAAAAACTTTTGAGTTTATAACATTTTTATTTAAATTTGGAAAACTTTAAAACTAAAATATATGAAACTACAATATCTATTAAAAGGATTTATTATTTTTACTCTAATTGCAAATATTCATAATGTTAGTTCTCAAAATTGGGTTGTTAATTATCAAAAGATTAGTAATACAGAAGGTAATTTTGGTAATAATTTAAGTGCAGGAGATTCTTTCGGACACTCTTTGGATTCCATAGGAGATATTAATGGTGATGGTGTTACTGATGCAATTGTTACAGCTTTTGGTGATGATCAAATGGGAGCAGATATGGGTGCTCTTTATGTATTGAAAATGAATATTGATGGTACTGTTAAATCATATACTAAGATTACGAAGAACCTTAATGGATTTACTGGAAATATAGAGTCAGGAGATATTTTTGGTTCAGGTTTTGCCGCCATAGGTGACTATAATAATGACGGATTTTATGATGTAGCAGTTGGCGCAGAATATGATGATGATGGAGGCCCATGGAATGGTGCAATTTATTTATTGAGCTTGGATACTAGTGGTAATGTGCTTAGTAATCAAAAGATTAGTGCAACAACGGGAGGATTTACAGGTGTTTTAACAGGTTCGCCAGCCTTTGGTACCGACATAGCAAATATAGGAGACCTCAATGGTGATGGCATAACTGATTTAGCAGTAGGATCTAGAAGAGATAATGATGGAGGTTCCAAAAAAGGTGCAGTATGGATTTTGTTTATGAATGCTGATGGAACAGTAAATCATCAGAGCAAAATAAGTAACCTTCAAGGAAATTTCACTGCTAATCTTGATATTGAAGATTATTTTGGGGTTAGTGTAGAATATCTTGGGGATTATAATAATGATGGTTATATTGAATTAGCAGTAGGAAGCCACTTTGATGATGATGGTGGAGCAGAGAAAGGTGCAATTTATATTTTATCGATAGATACAAATGGATTAGTCGTTAATTACAGTAAAATTAGCGATATGTCTGCTGGTTTTTCTGGAGTTCTTAATTCTGGTGATAAATTTGGTATTTCAATTGCAAAAATAGGTGACTTGGATAATGATGGCGTTGTAGATATTGCAGTTGGTGCATACAGAGATAATACTGCGGGTAATGATGCTGGAGCTTTTTATATTTTGTATTTGAATGCAAATGGAACAGTGAAATCTCATATTAAAATAACAGAGAATTTTGATGGATTTAATGGTGATTTGGATGCTGGTGATTTATTTGGTATGGCTCTTTCTTCTGTTGGAATTTATAATGGTTTTTTTACTCTTATGGTTGGTACTCGTTTGGATGATGATGGTGCTACTGACGCTGGTGCAGCATATATGTTATTTCTTAGAGGGCAAGTTACGGATGATATTAATAATGTAGTTCTTACACAAGATTTTATTTATAATAATCCTATTCAAGATGTGCTATTTTTAAGAACAGAAGCTAAAAATTCCATTTTTTACTTATATGACGCAGGGGGTAAACTTATTAAACAAACAACACTAGAGGATGGGAGTTTAAATATGAATGTAAGTAATCTGCCAAAAGGTTTTTATGTAGGGGTTGTTGAAAATAAAATTTTTAGAAAGTCAATAAAACTAATTATTGAATAGTAATTATTGCTCTAAATAAACTTTAATTTTTTTTGATATCACCTCAGCACCCATAGTATTCACATGATGATAATCGCCAAAGTTGTCATCGGGTAAGTTATAATCACTGTAATCAATAATTTTCACTTCAGGGTATTTGTCTGAAATTTCATTTGATGTTTTATTGAAATTAGTAACAAAGTATTCTGGAATTAATCGTCTATAATCACTATGTAAAGGCGTGTTTATCAAGTATAATTCAATGCTATTATTATCGCAAAGCTCAATTATTTTGTATAAATATTTTATGGCAATATCAGATTTTTCTAATTCTTTGCCTTTTTTATAGTAATGCCCTTGTATTGGTATATTTACATCGGTAAATACATGTTTACTACTTGCATAAAATGATCCAATAAAGGGAAAGTCTTTTAGTTGAATCGATTTTCCTTGTATTGATTTAGATATTAGTTTTGCCTCTAGTTTCAATTGAAATGGGATATAGTATTTCCACTTCAAATAATTTATTCTCCAGTTTTGACTTGGAGAATAAATATCCCATACAGCTTCATCGTCCAACAGC
This sequence comes from Bacteroidetes bacterium 4572_112, assembly GCA_002254285.1. Taxonomy (GTDB): domain Bacteria; phylum Bacteroidota; class Bacteroidia; order Bacteroidales; family UBA1556; genus UBA6267. Next base: position 4,124 of record NIUZ01000069.1, read on the forward strand.
ATAAAATATCGAGCAAAACTGCGTGATGTTCTACCTATTGAGAACAAAGTAATATCCGCTCCCTGAGATATGTTATGAGGACCATAACTTAAAATCACTCTTTTAATTTGCGAATTAGCTTCAACTATTTTCTGGAGCTTAAAATAAGTGTAGACATAATGTTCGGCATGAAAAGCAATATTCTGTGAGTGAGGAATTATGGTGTCGTCAAAAGTTGTTTCAGCATGAGAGTCACCTATTATTAGGGTTATTACACCTTCATTTAGTTTTAGGTTATTATTGTTTAAGTAATTTGTTTTTATGTAATGATATATTATTGCAGATGTAGCTATTACAACTATAGTTAGTAATGTAAATATCAACATTCTTTTTAAAAACTTTCTCATAATATCTTAAAATTGAAAGTAAATAAAGACTTTTTCCTCGCCAGTAAAAACGATTATTAGCATTATTAACGAAATATAGCCAATCCAACGAATTACAGCATTTCCCTTTAAGTTTTCCAAAGCATGATTTCTTGTTCTTGCTCGCCATTCCATAATTACTAAAAGAATAATCATTGGAATACCCCCAAGTTTAGAAGGGATACTGAAAAAGCTTTTGTCAAATATATTTGAGATATAAACAAAAGCATCAGTAACAGTATTTGCCCTAAAAAATATCCATAATAGATTCACTATAGCAAAGGTGAAAAGCATTCCCATAATATCTTTTATTGGAGGAAATTTAAGTCCTTCTCCTATGGTATCCATATTCTTTCTGTTGCGACCAGTTAGTATTGATGGAAGAAATAATAATGCGTTTAAGAATCCCCAAACAATAAAAGTCCAATTTGCACCATGCCACAAGCCACTTACAACAAATATAGCCATTACATTAAAGAATAAGCGTCCTTTAGTCTTTACTTTGCTGCCTCCCAAAGGAATGTATAGGTAGTCTCTAAACCATGTTGAAAGTGATATATGCCATCGTCGCCAAAACTCACCAATATCTCTTGAGAAATATGGGAAGTTAAAGTTTTTCATTAGGTCGAAGCCAAATATTCGTGCAGTTCCAATAGCAATATCCGAATATCCTGAGAAATCGCAATAAATTTGGAAGGAGAAATAGAAAGCCCCCAATACTAATTCACTACCAGTAAATAACTCGGGATTATTATAGAACTGATCAACATAAGTACCGACATTATCAGCAATTACAATCTTTTTGAAAAAACCCCATAGTATTTGCCTAAGTCCATCTTTTGCCCTTTCGTAGTCGAATGTTCTTTCTTTTTCGAACTGTGGGAGTAGATTTACAGCTCGCTCAATTGGGCCGGCAACCAACTGAGGAAAGAACGATACATATGCAAAGAACGCTATTGGATCATTGCTCGCATCAAGTTTTCTTCGGTATACATCAATGGTATATGATAGAGTTTGGAATGTATAAAAGCTAATTCCTACAGGTAGGATTATATTGAGAGTAACGAAGCTTAGCTCTGTGCCAAATAAATTTTGATACATTTCGCCAAAGCTATTTGCGAAAAAATTATAATACTTAAAGACTCCAAGCATCCCCAAATTAGCAATTAAGCTTATGGATAAAAGGAGTTTCCGCTTCCGATCATTTTTCTCTGTTTGCATTTTCTTGCCAAGAAAATAATCTAATAAGGAGCTGATAAATATAAGAGAAAGAAATCTATAATCCCAATAGCCATAAAAAAGTAGCTGGCAATAAGTAAAAGGATATTTTGTTTTTTGAGGCTATTTTTCAGTACAAACCAATAGATGGTAAATACAGTAATGAAAAAGATAATAAACTCAAAAGATGTAAATTTCATGGTCAATTTAATATTGTGATGCTAAATTTTAGTTTATCCATTAGCATGGCAAAAGTATCAAAATAATAAAGTGATTTTATTTTTTAATACGATTTGTTTTGGAATCCTTTTTAATACTTGCTGTTATTAATACTTGCATCTAGTATTATAAGCCTCTATGGAGATTGGTATAATTGAATAAAAATATATTATTTTTCATGCTGTTTATTAAATTAATATATTTGCACTAACTAATATCGAATAGATAATATGCAACTAACACTAAAATCAGTATTTATAGTACTGTTCTTAAGTATAATTGTAAATGTACTTGCTCAATGTCCAAATAATATGCATCAGCAGCCTACGATTAATACTATTGGCCAAATTCTATATTTTCCTTTTAATGGAAATGCTACAAATATGGGGAGTGGTTCTTATTCTGCTTCTGTAAATGGACCAACTTATGTAAATGGCATTTGTGGACAAGCTGCCCATTTTGATGGTGTTGATGATTATATCAAAATCACCCCATACGTTCCCCTAATGGGTGATTATACCATTGCTACTTGGGTTTATGTGGATTCGTTAACTACTAATTTGGCTGTTTTTGCTACGAGAGATCAGTGTACATCAACTTACAGAGGCTACTCTCAAGGTGAGTTAGGAATAAATTATTATAATAATACAGCTGGTGGCCCTAATAAGATTAGGTATGTAATAAATAAGCATCAGAATTGTACAGGATGGTCATTGGGAGAAAGATATTATGCAAATAATTATACTTATGCTTCGGGTAGTTGGCATTTTATTGCTTTACGCGTTCAAAATAATATTTCTAACTCACGTACTGTAGAGTTTTTTGTTGATTGTCAGTTGCTAAGTTCCACTAAATATAATAGTACTGATGTTTCAGGTGCATTTTCAAGTACAAATCATAAATCTTTTATAGGGGCAGCAAGCGAAATATTGCCATGGATGTATTCTTTTAATGGAATTATTGACGAATTTAGGCTTTTTAATCGTTTCTTATCTGATGAAGAGATTTATACTCTTTATGAGCAATGTAAAACTTTGGATATGGCTGTCAATGAATACAATATTGCTTGCCAAGGCGACTCTTTAGTTATTGAAGTTTTAAATACTCAGCCGAATGTTAGTTATCAGTTATATGATTCTACGAATCAGGTATTAGTAGGTAGCAGTCTTGCGGGTGGTTGTAATAGTTTATTCTTTAATACAGGATTGATTACAGTACCTACAGGATTTACCGTCAAGGCTATAAGTTCTACGAGTTCTTGCTCTATTATTCTAGATACTCTAATTATAATTAATCCTATTATTGGCTATACTCAGGCTTACGATACTGTGTCTATTTGCTTTGGAGATTCGGTGCTTATTAATGGTACCTACTATTCTGGCCCTAATACTATAATTGATACCATTCCTATGGTAAGTGGTTGTGATAGTATTGTAAATACTACAGTAGAGAACGTTCAACTTTTAAATTTAGATTTGGGCCCAGATCAAATAATTTGCGAAAATGATAGTATGCTATTGTCTGTTGCCAATTATTCATCAATATTATGGAATACAGGAAGTACATCAAACTCTATTTGGGCTAATAATATTGGTTCGTATTGGGTGGTAGTAGCTGATAGTGGCTGTGTTGCTTCTGATACTGTTGAGCTAATGTTACAAAATATTGATAGTATAAAAATATCAGATCAATCGGCTTGTATTGGCGATGGCTTGCCTTTAAGCCTTCCTTCATCAAATCAATATCTATGGTGGGATAACTCTACTTCAAATTTGATATTAATATCCGATTCGGGTGAATTTTGGGTACAAATAACTGACGCTTGCAAAACTTATACTGATACGTTTACTGTGAAGTTGAAAGATTGTAATTGCGCCATTTATATACCCAATGTATTTACACCTAATAATGATGGACTAAACGATAATTTCTATGCTGTTATGCAATGTGAATT
>NIUZ01000070.1 GCA_002254285.1 Bacteroidetes bacterium 4572_112
CATATATATATATTTATTAGTTTTTTGCTAATAAATACACCTAAAGTATTTTCACAAACCGATAGTATTATCAACGACAGCATCATTAGTGACACTATAACTATTGATAGCTCACAAATATATACTGCACTAAACCAAATGCAGTGGGTAGACTCGGTATTCAACTCATTATCAGAAGATGAGCGCATTGCACAGATGATAATGATACGTGCTCATTCTAATAAAACCAAAGCATACCACGAGAAAGTTGCAAATGTAATTCGAAATCAGAAAGTTGGTGGACTATGCTTTTTTCAGGGTGGGCCTGGGCGACAAATAAACCTCATAAATTATTATCAAGATATCAGCAAAACCCCATTAATGATTGCAATTGATGGCGAATGGGGTGTTAGTATGCGTTTAGATTCTGCAATTAGATTTCCTCGTCAGATGACTTTAGGAGCAATACAGAACGACAGCCTAATATATCAAATGGGTGAAGAGGTGGCAATACAATGCAAAGCTGTGGGTGTGGATATGAATTTTGCACCTGTGGCCGATGTAAATAATAATCCACTGAACCCTGTTATCAATAGCAGGTCGTTTGGTGAGAATCCTCTTTTGGTGGCTCAAAAATCGACCATGTATATGAAAGGAATGCAAAGCAAGCACTTATTGACCTGTGCAAAGCATTTCCCTGGGCATGGCGACACCGATAGCGATTCGCATAAGACCTTACCAACAGTGCATGCCGATAGTGCAAGCTTGGATTCCATTCACCTAATGCCATTCCGCATGCTTTTTGACGAGAGCATTGCTTCGGTAATGATTGCTCATTTGGCAATTCCGGCATTGGATAGCACTAAGGAACTGGCAACTACCCTTTCGCCTCTTGTGGTGGATAGTCTGCTGCGTAAAAGATTGCATTTTAAAGGTTTGGCAATTACAGATGCTTTGGAAATGAAAGGTGTTGCTAACTATTTCAAACCTGGAGAGCTTGAAGTTATGGCTTTAGAGGCTGGTAACGACATTCTGCTAATGCCCCACGATGCGCAAATAAGCATTGACTCAATTAAGGCAGCAATGCATACTGGCAGATTAGATTCTACAGAAATTTACTCTAGAATAAGACTTATTCTCAGCTATAAATACACTGCAGGCTTGGCTCATAAAAAAAATCTTGATGAGAAATCTGCTTTACAAATTCTTAATTCAGAAAAATCAAATACTCTTGTAAAAGAGCTTTATAGAAGTTCGGTTACATTAATAAAAAATGTGGATAGCATATTGCCGCTAACAATACACCAAAGCAAAACATTGGCTGTGGTATCAATTGGTGAGCCTAGCAATAATGCATATTCAAAAACAATTAAGAAATATCGTAGTGCAAGCCTATTCTCGCTTAAGAAAAATGCTACTAATGCCGAAGTAAATGCTCTAATTAAAAAGCTCAAAAACTTTGATAATGTGATAATTGGAGTTTTCAAAACCAGCAATTCATCACGTAAGCATTATGGCATATACCCTTCTACATACAAATTGGCAAGCTTGGTTTCCAAAGAAACAAATTTGATATTAGATATGCATGCCAACCCATATGCTGCAAATAAGTTTATTGATTCTACCGAGGCAAAAGCTATTCTGATTACCTATCAAGATAATGATTTGGCAATGGAAGCTGCTGCTGAAGCTATTTTTGGAGGAAGTAAAATCAACGGAAAGCTGCCTGTGAGTATTGATAGCACATACACTCAAGGCCATGGCTTAGAAACTAAAAAAAAAAGTGTGTTTTATAATAAATCTTTTGGAAATTACACCTACGAAGAAAAAACTGCCGTTAGTGATTCTAGCATTTACGATTTGGCAAGTATAACCAAAGTGATGGCTACTACCATGGCAATAATGCAGTTGAGTGATAAAAAATTGATTGATATTGACCAAACTCTAGATTACTATTTTCCAGAATTAGATAGCAGTAATAAAGGCGATATTCTTATTCGTGATATAATGGCACATCAAGCTCAGCTAACTCCTTGGATACCTTTTTACCTCCACGCATTGAAAGATGGTAAGCTTAATGACTCTCTATTTCGCAAACATGCCGAAGATGGTTATAGTACAAGAGTTTCTGACAGCATTTATATTCTTGATACTTACCGCGATAGTATAATGCTAGAAATAAAAGACTCTAAACTTCGCCGTAGAAAAAAGTATAAATATTCGGATTTAGGGATGTACTATTTACGACGAATTATAGAGCAACAAAGCAGCGAAAATGTTGATGAATATATCGCTAAAAACATATATGAGCCTTTGGGATTACAAAATATCGGCTATCTGCCATTAAAGAAATTTCCCAAGCAGCAAATTGTACCAACTGAAGAGGATCATTACTTTAGAAACACAAAAATTCAGGGCTATGTTCATGATCAAGCAGCGGCAATGATGGGTGGCGTGGAAGGACATGCTGGACTTTTCGCCAATAGCTTGGACTTGGCTATATTATCACAAATGCTAGTTCAAGGGGGCGTATATGGCTCTGATACAATTATTAATCCCGAGATACTTAAAGATTTTACTCGCCAGCAATTTCCACTAAACAACAATAGAAGAGGCTGTGGATTTGACAAACCATTACCAAATCATGAAAGCGGTGGCCCTACGTGTAATTTAGTATCTTCGCAAAGTTTTGGTCATAGTGGGTTTACTGGAACATATTTTTGGGTAGATCCTGAGTATCAAATTGTTTATATATTTCTATCAAATAGAACTTATCCTGATTCGGAAAATTTTAAGCTTATAAAGATGAATATCAGGACTAATATTCAAGAGGAAATTTATAAATTATTCTTAAGTGATGAGAAAATTAAAGAAAATCAAAAAGAAGTTATATGACAGATTATTCAAGAGACGAAAATAAAGTAAACGAATTGAAACGAGCTTTTGAGCAAAAGTCTTGGCAAGAAACCAAGGCCAACGATTCGTGGTCGGTATTCAAAACCATGTCGGAGTTGGTAGAAGGATACGAAACTTTGGGAAAAATAGGCCCTTGTGTTTCTATATTTGGCTCAGCACGTACCAAGCTAAATAGTAAGTACTACCTAATGGCAGAGGACATTGCTCACAGAATAACCAAACTTGGCTTTGGCGTTATTACTGGCGGTGGTCCTGGCATAATGGAGGCAGGAAATAAAGGCGCCCATTACAGTGGTGGAATTTCTGTGGGACTTAATATTGATTTACCTTTCGAACAACACGAAAACCCATTTATTGATAGAGATAAATTCTTAAATTTCAATTATTTTTACGTACGTAAGGTAATGTTTATGAAATACTCACAGGGCTATATTGTTATGCCTGGTGGCTTTGGAACTCTTGACGAAATGTTTGAGGCAATTACCCTTATACAGACTCACAAAATGATTAAATTCCCTATTGTGCTTGTAAGCAAAGATTATTGGGGCGGATTAATCGATTGGATAAGAAATACAATGCTTGTTGAAGGTAATATTTCGGAAAAAGATATGGATTTATTCCGCTTGGTTGACACAGCAGAAGAAGCTGTGGAAGCAATACAGAAGTACTACGAAAAGTACGATTTAAAACCAAATTTCTAATGCGTAAAAAGATTTGCAATATAGACCTTGAGCTAGTACCTATCGAAGACGATGGTTTTCATATGATGGTGAATGGCAAAATTAATGGCACAAATATTCGTTTGCTCATTGATACAGGAGCTAGTAAAAGTGTTTTTGATAAAAACAGAATCTCTGCAATCCTTGGTAACTCTGATTTCGAAAGCATGGAGCAATTGAGCACAGGCTTAGGCACCAATACTATGCAAAGCGAAATGGTAGATCTTAAATCTTTTTCGATAGGAAATATTGAAATTAAGGAATCTCCTGTTGTAATTTTGGATCTTTCGCATGTGAATGAATCCTATGAAATGATTGGTGACAGAGGTATTGATGGAGTATTAGGAAGCGATTTCCTACAATATCATAATGCTGTGATATACTATAAGAAACCTCGACTTAAGCTTTACTACTAAACAAAATTGAAAACAATAAATATAACATAATGGAATTAAATAATTTATCAGCAATATCGCCTATTGATGGGCGATATGGAAGCAAAACAGAAAATTTAAGAGAATATTTCTCTGAATCGGCATTAATAAAATACCGTATTTTGGTAGAGGTGGAATACTTTATCGCTCTTTGCGAAATTCCATTACCACAGTTGGTTAATTTTGACAAAAAGCATTATGCTGCATTACGAAATCTATATCTGAATTTCAAGATGGAAGATGCACAACGTGTTAAGGACATTGAAAGTGTTACAAATCACGATGTAAAAGCTATCGAATATTTAATAAAAGAAGAATTTGATAAATTAGGGCTTCAAGAGTTCAAGGAGTTTATCCATTTTGGGCTTACATCGCAGGATATAAATAATACTGCATTCCCAAAAATGATTAAGGATGCTTACACTAATCAAATTAAGCCTGAAATTGAGTCAGTAATTAAGAAGCTTAATGATTTAGCTATTGAGTGGAAAGATATTCCTATGCTTGCTCGTACTCACGGTCAGCCTGCATCCCCTACTAAACTAGGTAAGGAAATATATGTATTTGTGGAGCGATTGAATAATCAGTTGAACACATTGAACGAGATTCCATTTGGAGCTAAATTTGGTGGTGCAACAGGAAATTTCAACGCTCATCATGTAGCTTTTCCAAAGCATAACTGGATAGAGTTTGGAAACGAATTTGTAAATAATAAATTGGATCTCCACCGTTACCAAGTAACAACACAAATTGAGCATTACGATTATTTTGCGGCTTTCTGCGATAATCTAAAACGTATCAATACAATCATTATTGATTTAAACCGCGATATGTGGGCTTATATTTCTATGGGATATTTCTCACAAAAGATTAAGAAAGGCGAAGTCGGATCATCAGCAATGCCACATAAGGTAAATCCTATTGATTTTGAAAACTCAGAAGGAAATATGGGCATCTCTAATGCAATATTCGATCACCTATCAATGAAATTACCAATAAGCCGCATGCAGCGCGACCTTACAGACTCTACTGTTAGTAGAAATATGGGAGTTCCATTTGCTCATATGACTATTGGAATGCAGAGCTTACTAAAAGGACTTAATAAGGTAATTGTTCGCCCTGATGTATTTGATAAAGATTTGGAAGATAACTGGGCTGTAGCAGCTGAGGCAATTCAAACAATACTACGCCGCGAGGCATACCCTAATCCATACGAAGCGCTAAAAGCACTTACTCGTACCAATGAAAAAATTACTGGCAAGTCTATTGCCGCTTTCATTGAAGAATTAGAGGTAAACGAAGATATAAAGAAAGAGCTTAGAGCAATCACTCCACAAAATTATGTTGGAATGGATATGTTCTAATAAAAATACAAATATCAATATCTGAAAAGCAGTCATTATTAATGGCTGCTTTTTTTATTTTATCGTAGATTTCTTTTGAGTAATAATTATATTTCACCATTAATATTGCTTATACATCCATAAAATTAGCGCTAATTTTACTGTTTAACCAACAAATTTAACGTTAATTCTGCTGTTTCATCCACATTATTAGCGTTAATTTTGCAGTTATACCCACATTATTAACGTTAATTTTGCTGTTTCACCAACATATTTAGCGTTAATTATGCTGTTTTAAATTATTTTAATTATATTTGCAACTCATTAATAAATCATTTCATCATGATTAACAGAGACATAACTAGTTCAATTAAGAACAGAATTAAAAACAGCAATCGTATTGTAATAATATATGGCGCACGTCAATTAGGAAAAACAACTTTGGCCTTAAGTATAATAAAAGATTTAAAGCTAAAAACTTTACATATTAATGCTGATTTGCAAAAGCACCATGACATACTATCTTCAAGAGATTTGAAGAAGCTTAAGGACCTTACCGAAGGTTATGATTTGTTATTTATTGATGAAGCACAACGTATCAAAAACTTAGGAATAAATCTTAAAATACTACATGACGAACTACCTCAGATAAAGGTATTGGTAACAGGCTCTTCTTCATTTGATATTGCTTATCAAATAAGTGATTCGCTTGCTGGTCGCAAATGGATTCATACAATGTATCCCCTATCCTTGCACGAATTAAATGCTACTATGAATAAATACGAACTACAGGAAAGCATCGACGATTTTATGACATATGGGCTATATCCAGAAGTATATACTACCAAAACTATAGCTGATAAAATTGAAATGTTGGAAGAAATTGTGAGTTCATACCTCTATAAGGATGTTTTAGAACTTTCTCGCATACGCAATTCTGTAAAAATTCATCAATTATTAGAATTGCTGGCTTACCGTATTGGCACACAAATATCAATTAATAAATTAAGTCAAGAGTTGGAAATGAGTCGCGATGCTGTGATACATTATTTAGACTTATTGGAGAAATCGTTTGTAATATATAAGCTCAAAGGATACAGCAAGAATTTAAGTAAAGAAGTTAGAAAAAAGGACAAATACTATTTCTATGATTTAGGAATTCGTAATATGCTAATAGAGGATTTCAGGCCTATTGCAAAAAGGCAAGATGTAGGAGCCATTTGGGAAAACTTTATTATTATGGAGCGCATAAAATATCAGAATTACCGAGGCGATAGAAGTAAATTTTATTTTTGGCGCGTATATACCGGTGGCGAAGTAGATTTTGTTGAAGTATTAGGAAAACAGATTAATGGACTAGGAATTAAGTATGGAAGTAAAATACCAAAACCATCAAAAACATGGCTCGAAACTTATCCTCAGGCAAAATATTCAGTCATAAATAGAGAGAACTTTTTGGATTTTCTATTATAAATTCTGAGTTTAGTTTTAAAAAACACTTCTATCAATATTAGATTACTTTAAACTGTGTATACCTATTAAACAAAGGCAAACCATATTAGAAAAACGATATACCCTAATCTCTTACAACATAATACATGACATATTTCATGTATAATATAGGTAGAATACAAAGTCATACCCTAGAGTATTATGTATACTTTTACCCTCATTAAATAAAACATTGCTCTAAACCTTTAAAAGTACTTTATACAATCACAATTTAATTTAAAAAATAATATTACTAAATTTGACTTCAATTTCACAAAAGATATCTAATAAAGAAAATGGTATTCTTTCGAGGCTATCACTTATCTTTTTAGGTAATATCGATAATCTAAAACTAGCTGAAAAAATATACATTTCAGCTAGTTTTGTAGCCTTTGTATCAACAATACTTGGTTTTATATGGAATTACATTATTGGATTATCATTCTACCTAAACTTAATAGTAGGTATTATAATGATTTTGTATGTTATTCTTTATTACCTAGCACGAATCAAGAAAAAATACTTTCCTACAGTAATGTTTATTGTCAGTCAGTTTGGCTTAGCACTTACATGGATAAGTTCAGCAGGGATAAGCGGATCTGTATTACCTTTCTTTCTAGTATCAATAGCTCCTTTATTATCAATATCTAAACCCCGTGTACATATTATATATTTACTTATAAATTTATTAAATATTTCAATATTATTGTTTATTGAACAATCGAAATACAGCAATATAATTATACAATACCCCGACAAATTTACTGGAGAATTAGATGTTTTATTTTCTTTTATATTAAGTCTTATTCTCACATACGCATATATTCACATATTAATTTTAGGATATAATAAAGAAAATAGTACTGTCTACAGTCAAAAAGAAGAACTAGAAAGTTTAAATGCAAACAAGGATAAGTTTTTCTCAATTATTGCACACGATTTGCGAGGACCTTTTACAGGAATAGCTGAGCTTACAAAATTAATGGCCGATGAATCCATGAACTTAAGTAAAGAAGAACTTCAGCGTTTATCAAAAAAGGTAAGTCAATCAGCTAATAGCACTTATGGATTATTAGAAAACTTATTGAGTTATGCACTAGTTAATCAAGGCTTAATTAAGTATGTACCCGAGGATATTTCTTTGAAAATATTTGCCTCTACACATCTTGAAGCTCTTAAAGATTTTGCAGATAATAAATCCATACATACTGAAAACAAGATTGATAATAGTATAAAGGTAAATGCTGATATATTTATGTTGCAAACAATACTTCGTAACTTAATTATGAATGCAATAAAATTCACGCCTACAGGTGGTGATATATATATTGATGCTCGCAAAATTGATAATAATTTTGTTGAAGTTATTGTTGGTGATAATGGTATTGGAATGAGCCCTTCAATAATAGAAAACATATTTAACATGGGTAAACAAACAAGACGTACCGGTACTGAAAACGAAGCAAGCTCTGGCCTAGGTTTATTATTGGTAAAAGAGTTTGTAAATCAACACAATGGTAGCATAAGCGTTGAAAGCACTGAAGTAAGAGGAAGTCTATTTAAATTCACTATTAAGCAAGCATATAAACCTATGCTTGCTTAATAGTGAATTTAAATAATATAACTTAAAAGCATTTGTTCGTTATTATTGCCTTAAAGGCTAGCAACTTAATGCTATAAAAAGCATCTATCTCTCCACCAATTTAATTTTAAACACCTTTTCGTCCTCTTTACGTAGCACTTTAATAGCAACTACATCACCAGGCTTATGTTTCTTTAGTTCATCTGAGTATTGCTTAAGGTCATCTATTTTCTGTTTATCAATACCAATAATAATATCACCTGATAATAAGCCTGCCGTAGCAGCAGCCGAGCCTTCAACCACAGAGCCAATTTTCACGCCTTTGCCATGATTAGCAAAATCTGGCACAACACCAGTTCCTACTCTTTGCGAGTTACTTGGTTTATGTGACGTCTTTGGCTTTGCTGGAGCATTTTCTCCAGTAAACGGCATTGCATTCTCTCTATCAGCAAGATAAAGAATGACTTCTTTGCTCACTGTACAAACCTTTACCAAACCTTCGCCATCTATTTTATCATAAGTATCGCTTGGACGATGGTAATTCTGAGTTGGGCCAGTAAAAAGCTGAATAGCAGGAATCCCCTGTTCTATAAACGACATTTGATCACTAGCATCGAGTTGTTTTTCTATTACTTCACTTTGTATACCCGTTGTATAATTAGTTCCCATAAATATAAACTTCCATTCCTTGGCAGTATTAGCATTCAACACCAATAGTTTAGTGTCAAAAAGGCTACCATCAGTATCAACATTCACATTGGCAAATATTTCTCCTTTGATATAATCCTTGCGATGCTCTACAAAGTATCGTGAGCCTATCAAGCCAGCTTCCTCAGCAGTACATGCCAAGAAAATAATACTACGCTTAGGCTTTGCCGATTTGGCCATCGATCGAGCAAGTTCTATAATAGTAGCCACTCCCGAAGCATTATCGTCAGCTCCATAATGTATCTTCCCCTTATTTCCTTTGCGTACATCAGGCCAACCCAAACCTAGGTGATCGTAATGCGCCGAAACAACCACAGGATTATCTCTTAAACTCGCATCCGTTCCTTCTATATAACCTATTACATTGGTAAGCTTCACAATTCCTCTACCCTTCATTTCCTCTGATGCCATAAACTTAATATCCTTCATCATTCTGCTTTCAGAAAACACAGGTTTTAGATAAGCTAAAGCCTCACGCTCAACATCGAGTGTTAGCTTTGATGAGTTTTCGTCTATATTTTTAATCAAAGGTGAGTTGAAAATAGGCCATTGTCCTTTTGCTATATTCATAGGCTCATTTCCACTAAAAGCCAAATAGCTATACTTACCATAATGAGGCAATTTACGAACTAAACCAGCAATTGCAGCAACATTATCAGTAGCAATAAAGATGTTTTGCTTAGATTTCACATTCTTATCAAAGGATGTGAAAATAAAACTATTACCTTTCTTCAGCATACGTTTTCCTTCAAAAATCACAGAATCACCATCAAGTTTAGACTTATAATTCTGCATTTCGAAATCCACTTCCGAAATATATTTATTCTCAAAGCCTAATATCCATAGGCTCTTACCCTCTGGCAATTCCTTTATCTCACTATCGTATTTAACTTCAAAATTATCGTTATCAGCAGCTACCCATTTCTCTGCAAGCTCTTCGTATAATTTGCGCTGAGCTTTATTTGCTTTTTTTGGTAAGATTATAATATTTTCTTTATTTCCCCATACTTTGGATAATGTAGGAGGCACTTCATCTTGAGTAAGAATACGGAATACATCGTACATAGGATCCACAAATAGCTTCAAAGGTTTTGCCGAAACACTTAATTGAAAATCCTGATTTCGAGAATCCATATTTACAACAATCTCTTCTGTTCCTTTATTTGTAATAATATATATGGGTATATCAATATTAAAAACATCAGATTTTTGTTGCTGTTCCATTGATAAGCGAATACGATACTTTCCGCCATAGCTATCAACTTTATAATTGCTAATGGCAATTTGTGGTGCTCCTAGCCTACTAGTCCATTGCTCAAAAAATGCTTTTAAGTCCATATCCGAAACCTTTTCCATAGCAACCCTAATATCTGAATAGGAAGCTGTTTTATATTTATTATTATCATAAAAAAGTTTCATTCCTTTAACAAAAGTCTCATCACCAACCTTGCGGCGTAGCATCTGCCACATCATAAGAGCTTTGCCATAGCCAATAGCCTCACTTGGGCCATCAGTACGACCAATAAATTTATTCAAAGCAAAATCATTCTCAGCATTTACATAATTGCTGAACTTCTGAAGAGTAGAGCGGCGATAATTCTGCCCTTGCCCTCTTTGCTCCTTGATAAGGTGATCGGCCATATAAGCAGTAATTCCTTCGCACCAATTTCCTGATTCAAAATCTACATACACACTATTTCCCCACCAGTTATGAAGTAATTCGTGAGGATACGACGAATGAAGGATAAAAGGAAAGCGGATTATCTTTTCTCCCAAAAGAGTAAAAGAAGGCATTCCATAACCTGTTTCCCAGAAATTCTCCACCAAAGCAAATTTGCTATAAGGATAATCGCCAAGCATTTCCACATACATATTCATATACTGCTCAGTAACTTCGAGGTATTTATTAGCAATAGCCTCATCAGGAGTTCGCAAAAAAGCCATCGCCATCACGCCATTGCTCATTTTATACGAATATTCAGTGAATTTTGCGGCAATAAGATATGCCTCTTCTTGTGGCTTATCACAAATCCATGTTTCGCTATGGAAGCGAGCAGTTTTTAATACATCTACCCTTTTGCCCTGCGACACATTGCTCCAATTACTCGGCAGTTGGGTAGTTAAACTATAAACTATGGTCGTATTTTCGAAAGTAGGGATCCAAAATGTGGAACCTGCAAGATAAACTCCTTGCTCCGAAATAATTCCTGATATGGAAGTAAATCCACGCTGATAGTTAGCACTACTATTATCTTTCTTAGGAGAAATTCTCCCTTTATAAGAGATTACAAATTTCTTAGCATCTCCCTTTATTTTCCATAAAGTAGTACTTACATCAGAGCCATCTTCCCTATCCATACCAACATCTTTGGCTGTAGATTTATCATCAATCTTTTGAAGTTCAATGTTTTTTGAATTTGCGAAAGGAATAAGTTCCGAATTCAATCTAAACTCTCGTGCATCACTACTAATCTCAATACTATCAACAACCTCTATCTGGGCAGTGGCAATATTCAATTTTACATTCAGATTATGCTTTACAATATTCTGTTCTTGAGAAAAAACCATCACACTTATTAATAATGCGATACTTAAAAATAATCCTTTTATCATCTTATACATAGTTTAATAATATTCTTTAAAAGACAAAGATAATAGTATTTACGTCTTAAACTATAGCTATAAATAGGTATTTTGGGGGAGTTCCTAACCACATAAGACACAATAGTTACATAGTACGCATAGAAAATGTTTATCCTGTAGCATCCTCTAAATTCCTTTAGATTAATTATTCATTAAACTAAAGTCCTCCTTTTTTTCATAGGAGGTGGACAAATTGCAAATATGAATATCTCAATATTTATTAGATTTTAATGCAATTTGGTCGGAGGATTTTTTTTTATAAAAACTAATCCTCCGTCAGTTTTGATAAGAACTAAATTAAAAATCAATTTATAAAGCAAAACTGACACCTCCTTTTTCAAAAAGGAGGACTAAAAAAAAATCACATTACTCGATAAATCACTTAAGATCGTGATTACCCGACGCTTCTCTCTCTTTTTCAAGATGGTCGATGAATAAAATACCATTAAGATGATCTATTTCGTGTTGGAAAATCACTGCCGTAAAATCTTCTATCATTTCGCAGATATGTTCGCCTTTGGCATTATCGTATTGCAGTAAAATAGAATATGCTCTCATATTCAAACTATCTCTAATATCAGGTATGGAAAGACAACCCTCTAATACTGTTTGTTTCAACTCAGAGTATTTATCTATTTGCGGATTATAATATACCTCGAAAGGCTCTTTGTCTTTATCAAAACGCTGAACCCAAATGATATTTTTTAGAATCCCAACTTGTGGCGCAGCAATTCCCACACCCGGGTTATTGGGATTATTAACAGTAGAATACAGTCGCTGAGCGAAATAATTCAAAGTACTATCATTAGAATTCACATAAACATGCTTACTATTTGTACGAAGAATAATAGAGTCCTTTGGGTCAGTAATTAGCAATACTCGCATTGGAGCAGTCACTTTATCAGAATAAATTAGCTCAATTTGTGATTCAGTGAAATTACTTTCACTTTTGTTAGTTTGTAGTTTGTTTGTTGTACCACAAGACAACAGTATTACCGATAGGAGAAGTATAATAGAAATGCGCATTGCTATGAAATTATTTGAGTTAAAGAAAACCAAAAGTAGTTATTTTAGATGTATATATTTTCAAGTTTTATAACCTTGCATTATTAATACTTGACATCTTTAAGATCATCATCGGGCAGGATGCCCGAGATACACCAATAATTGCACTAATTAGGTGAAGCTTTTAATGTAACACGGACATCCTGTCCGTAGTTTTCCAAACAATCTAATTTATCTTTTATCTTCTGGCAAGATGCCCGAGATACACCAATCAACTCTCAATTACAACCTATCGAAATACTCTTTAAACTCCCCATGAGGAACAGCGATGCAAATTCTAGAGAATTTCTCACCATATTCCTTGCTCTTTTGTGTAAAATATGACATGGATACACTACCAATATTAGCATCAAGAAGTTCCTTTTCGTTTTTATTAAGAATTACAAATATTCCCACAGGAATAGAATTATCATAAAACTCCTCTGCCAAAAGCTTCTTATCACGTAGTAGTTGAATATTTTTAAGCATATCGACTTTTGTCTTTTCTCTAAAATCGTGAGCAGCCTTCTGCCCTACTTCTGTTGTTAGTATTTTGGTTACCAAAGTTTGAGCAAAAGCGTTAATACCATTAGTTTTAAATAAAATATTGATATTAAGCTCCTCTTTAAACTCCTTATTATTAGAATGCACAAAGCCCAAGCGCTGACCGCTAAGCCCTATTGCTTTACTAAAGCTATCAGTTATCACAACATTATCGAAGCTAGCAAGCCTCACATAAAAATCGTCTTCTGATGCTTCAAAAAATATTCGGCGATATGGACTATCCCAAATTACTACAACATTATTATCATTCAGTACTTTAATAACATCAAGCAGCATAGCATCATCATACTTATTGCCAACTGGATTATTAGGGTCGCAAATAATTACAGCAGAACCAGTAAGTGATGGAGCATTACTCTTTAATTCATCAAAAGAAAAATAAGTTCCACCCTCAATATTATTTATTTTCATAATATTGGCATAAGCTCCCCAATAAAATTCAGGAAGTAAAATCTTGTCTATATTAAGAGTTTGGAAAACTAAATCTAAAGCATTTATTCCACCAGCAGTAATAAATATATTATCAACCAAAGTTTCATTCTGGAAATAGTATTTATTAATAGCTTCTTTAAGTGCTACTTGCCCAGAGTTTGGAGGATAAATTTGAATCTGCGGAGAATTAAAATCAATCAAAGGGATTATTTCCGACAAATCGATATTAGTAACAACAGGAATTCCCCTATTTAGTTTAAGAAATTTCGCATCAGTTTCTCTTTCTAATTTGGCCAGTTTTTCGCTAATTCCAACTATTGCTGAATACTTAGCACCTGAATGATTTGTTTTCATTATATTATTTGTGTTAATACTTTAGTTTTATTATTTTTTTTAATATTGAAACGCTTACCAACAAAAAATCTTATCTTAACATTAGAAGAATGCGCACTCAAATTATCATATACAATAGTATTACTTGTAGAAATACTTGTAATTCCAAGAAAGAACTTCTCATGTTCATAACCAAGTGCTAGCCTTGCAACCCAACGTATAGAAATACCATTATTATTAGTAATCACATCTTTATTATCATACATTGATGATGCTTTTAGTCCTATTCCTGGCACTAAAGAAAGGTTAATAAAAAAGTTCTTTAGAAAAACAAAGGTATAAGTATAGCCCATGGCTATTCCAAGATTTAAAGAACTAAAACTTTTAATATTGAATGTATCGCGAAGTTCTATTGGTAATTCTGAAGGAATAAAACCAGTGGGAGATTCCGCCACATCAGATCTTAAATAACTACCTATAATAAAACTTCCTGCACTTTTTTTCTGGATCTCATTTCTTACAAATGCGGCACGATAGGAGAATTTTTTGTTATTTGTAAAATAATAGCCTGATACTTCAGTACTTAAAGTACTTAAATCTTCTAATAAAGGATATTGAGGTCTCGTCCAATTCATAAAATCATTAGGATTAGAAATATAGTAACCCTTATAATACTGTGCCGACATATCCATTCCAAAAGAACGGGTAAATATATTAATCTGCAAATCTATACGAGTTGTATGTCCATATATATCATCATCACTTTTTGCCCATGGCATATTAAAAGCAAAGCCCAAGCCTAGCCACTTATAATTAAATCCAAAGCCCATTTTTACTGCAGCATTGGGTTTAAAATCGAGATGTTTTCTCGAAGATTGATTGGCAATAGTGAACAAATACTCCTTATTAATACCATATAACCAGAGTGATAGCTTATCTGACAAATCAACAATTCGAGTACTATCTCTATTGTCTTTTACAGATATTTGATTTTCATGCTGCGCAAAACTACTTAATCCCATAGCAAGCATCACAAACAATATCAATATTGGTTTCTGAAGATTTATTCCCTTAATAATCTGCATAATTATATCTTTATTCTCAACACCAAATACTTTCTGTTTTGATTATGAGTATGCAAATATATGGATAAAAGCATACAAACTAAAATAAAAATATCACAATTTTTAAACATATACCCCCATAAATTAGTACCATATTCCACAATTTTACTAAAATAATTAGCATACCCCCTATTTTTTATTAGGAAGAGAGCAATATTTTATTATTTTTGCCATCTTAATAACAAATAAAATCAAAAGATGCCTACATTTAGATTTAAAGCAATGGAAAATTTGCTAAACAGAAGCAAGATTCCTGTAGAACTAGATTCTATCAAAACATCAGAATACTTTGGAATAAACGTTTTTAATGATAAAACGATGCGTTCTTATTTATCAAAAGAAGCTTATAAAGAAGTAAAATCATCGAGCGAAGAAGGAACAAAATTAGATAGAAAAATTGCCAACCAAATAGCAACAGGAATGAAAGCTTGGGCTATGGACAGAGGAGCTACTCACTATACTCACTGGTTTCAGCCTTTAAATGGAGCTACTGCCGAAAAGCACGATGCTTTTCATGAGCCTAGTGGTAATGGCGAGGTTATTCAAAATTTTGATGGTGATTTATTGGTTCAGCAAGAGCCTGATGCATCTAGCTTTCCAAATGGAGGAATAAGAAACACTTTTGAAGCCCGAGGATATACAGCTTGGGACCCTTCGTCTCCAGCTTTTGTAATTGATAGAACATTATGTATTCCAACAATATTTGTTGCTTATACAGGTGAAGCTTTAGATTTTAAAACTCCACTTATAAAATCATCAGCTGTACTTGATACTGCTGCAACCAAAGTGGCTAGCTTTTTTGATAAAAATATAAATAAGGTTATTACAACATTAGGTTGGGAGCAAGAATATTTCCTTATTGACGAAGCATTATTCTATGCACGTCCTGATATTATGCTTACTGGCCGTACTCTTATGGGACATTCATCTCCTAAGAATCAGCAGTTGGAAGACCATTATTTTGGAGCTATTCCTGACAGAGTTCAGGATTTTATGTATGACTTTGAGCATGAGGCTTTAAAACTAGGTATTCCAGTAAAAACTCGTCATAATGAGGTAGCACCAAATCAGTTTGAGTGCGCACCTGTATTTGAAGAGGTAAACCTTGCTGTAGACCATAATCAACTGATAATGGCTACTATGGAAAAAGTTGCTATTAAACATAAATTCAGAATATTATACCACGAAAAACCATTTGCAGGCATCAATGGTAGTGGTAAACATAATAACTGGTCGTTGGCAACTGACACTGGCGTAAATTTACTTAGCCCAGGCAAAAATCCTAAGAGCAATTTAAGCTTTCTTACTTTTGTTATTAATACACTTAAAGCTGTTCACGATAATGCAGATTTACTTAGAGCAAGTATCTCTACTGCAGGAAACGAGCATCGCTTAGGCGCAAATGAAGCACCTCCAGCAATAATCTCTGTTTTCTTGGGTCAGCATCTTAATAAAATGCTTGACATTATTGAAACAAGTGTTAGTGGCAAAAAAATGTCGCCAGACCAAAAAACTGAGCTTAAGATGGATATCGGAAAAATCCCTGAGATTTTACTTGATAATACAGATAGAAACCGTATTATCAAAACGAGAGATGGAAGCTCGTTACGAAATTCGCATGGAAACATATATGAAGAAAATTCAGATTGAGTCGCGCGTATTAGGTGATATGGCTAGTAATCACATTATCCCTACTGCCATAAGATATCAGAATATTCTTATTGAAAATGTTAGAGGAATGCGTGACTTACTTGATTCTGAGGAATTTAACCGCCAAGCAGGACTTCAACTTACTACATTAAAGAAAATATCTTCACATATTTCGAATATTAATGAGAAGGTTAAACTTATGATTGATAGCCGTAAAGAAGCTAATAAAATTACTAACATTAAGGAGCAAGCTTTTGCTTATTCTAAAGAGGTAAAACCTTTCTTGGCAGACATTAGAACACATATTGACAAACTAGAACTTATTGTTGACGATGAGTTATGGGTATTGCCTAAGTATAGAGAGATGTTATTTATTTCTTAAAAAAAATAGACTTATATATAAAGTTTTATTTCCACAATGAAAGGGCTGATATTAATTTATTGGTCCTTTTTTATTTGTGTTAAATTACCTTTATCAGCAAATATAAAAAACATATATAAGAAGGCATAAACACTAACTCCTACCTGAGATTCAATAGTATCTTCCCAAAGCATACTAGTAGCTATAATAATTATGAAATAAAATAAGAATGGATTTTCGTTCGCTTTTGCAAGATATGCTGGATAAAATAATGAGAATAAGAATACTATAAAACCTATAATACCCATGGAAACAAAAGCATTAAGATACTGATTATGACTTCGTAAACCCATACCTGCCAATGATGAGTGTTTTTGCTCTAGAATATCGGCATAAGCCTTATTAATATCACCAGTACCAATTCCAAAAATAGGATTTTCACTTATTAGTTCCGTGGCAACACTCCATAGCTCTATTCGTTGCAATATCGTATTCCCCGACACCAAAGATTCATCATTGGCTTTATAAATATTATATTGCCATATAAGCTTATAAATTCTCTTCTTAAAACTAATTCTTTTTGCATATTCGAAATTTGCGATACCTTTTTCTATATTCTGAATATCGGTATCAGTGAGGCTAGCAATACCTGCGGCATCTTTACGCAATCCTTTAGAACTTAGATATCTCAAAACAGTAAATCGTAATGGTTGATTCCGCTTATCATATCCATCAAAATCGAGTTTCGATCGTTTATGCCAAGCAGTATTCATTTCGCCCCACTGCACATATATTCCTATATAATTACCATTCTCAATCTGATAATCAAATGGCTTATGATTATACTTATTTCCCAATGCAGTTACTGTATCTAGTTGTTCTAAATCTATAGCACTAACATCATTATACTTATCTACAATATTAAAAACAATATAAACAAACCCAATAAACAGCATCATAATTACAACAATACCCATAACTGCTTTTGCTCTACTTATATTAGAAAACAGCATACGAACAAAGAATACTACTACAATAAATATAAGAATAATTACCCCTGATAACATGGAAAATATAAACTGTACTATTATTAAAAATAAAACTCCTAAAAGCATCAATGCTCTAATTATTAATGCAAAATATTTTTCATTAAACGCAATATACGATAGGCTAATGATAGAAATTAAAGCCATCAAACTAAGCCTAATATGCGAAACAAAGACAAATGCCTCTCTATAATCACTCAAATGATTTACATAGTAAATATAAAGGCTTGTGGAAAGCGATGCTATAACAGTAGCTGAAAATAGTAATATAAACGTAAGAAAAGCTTTATAAGAAAGGCGTGGTTCGGTAACAAATACCAAAGGGAAAATCAATAAAGGTAGTTTTGTTCTTAAATCAAATAAGCCATATTGAATATCGGAAGTATAAAGCATTCCCAACCACCATAGAACGTAGATAGAAATAAATGACATTGCTATTTTATTCTTTACAAAAATCTTGAGTTTAGAAATCAGATTTTTATCAAAAAGAAATAATGCACCCAAAGCAACCTGACCAAAACTTATAAGCGCTCTAGAAAAAGGCAAGCCAATAATGGTCAGCAAAATACCTAAATAGAAAACGTATAGTCGGAAATTATCTCTGTGCATATAATTAAACCCTAATTAATGGTTTTTTATTGTACTGATTTCAAAATATTATTATACTTAACTGTATCATTAAGTAATTTTATGGCTTGCTTTACATCTGCATCATTTTTCAATGCTATATATACCCTACCCGAATCGTAGGCATATCTCGATGCTATCTCTTGATATATATAAGATTTTATCAATTCCTTATTCTTTTTATACTGAGCTGTTTTCTCAATATCAATTTTCATTTGAATAGCATCTATATTTTCACTTAAGTCATAGCCATCATCCTTAGCCATATCAGCAAAAAGATTTAGTTCTCTTTCAGTATTGGTTTTGAAAACAAAGCTATCTGCTTTTACAAATGACAAGAATGAATTATAAACATTATCATCAATTACTAATTTGTCAATATCGCTTACACTATCATGAGTGTTGACATAATTAGTAGCGAAATCAAAAATCATATACTGACTCATAAGAGCAAACATAAGCTCATCATATTTCTTTTGTTCCAAAACAACATCTGGTATAACTCCACCAGCATCTTTTACTTTGCGGCCATTTCTTGTTTTAAAAACTGCCATTAGTGAGTCAGGCGTTTTAATAGCATGCCCCTTAGCATCCTTATGCTGATAATCGAGCGACTGAATACATCTTCCGCTAGGAATATAATACTTGGCAACAGTAATTTTGGCCTGAGATCTATAACTAAGTGTAAAAACTTTTTGTACCAAGCCCTTACCAAAGGTTTTCTGTCCCATAATTACTCCTCGGTCCAAATCCTGAAACGAGCCCGAAACAATTTCACTAGCCGAAGCACTATTATTATCAACAAGCACTACTACTTTCATATTAGGATAAAATGCTTTTGCACGAGTAGAATAATTGTGACTCTCGGCCTTGGTTTTTCCTTTAGTAGAAACTATAAGCTCCTTAGCACCGACAAACAAATCCATTATTTTTACGGATTCAATAAGCAAACCTCCACCATTTCCTCTAAGGTCTAAAACCAACGAATTTAAGCCATTAGATCTACTCATACTATCCAAAGCTTCAATAATTTCTTGAGTAGCAGTTTTACGAAAGCTCGATAATTTTATATAGCCAATACTATCTTGCAATATTCCAAAATAAGGCACATCTTTCATTTGAATTTCCTCACGCTTAAGCACAACAGACACCTCTTCCTTTGATTTTGATTTACGATATAATACTGTCACTTCAGTCCCTGATGCACCACGCATTTTATCTGCAATTTGGTTCATGCTTTTTCCTGAAATATTCTCACCATCAACTTTCAAAAGAATATCACCAGCTCTAATCCCTGCTCTATAAAAAGGAAAGCCAGGGTATGTAGCACCTACAACAACCTCATTATTTTTGCGATGCACAGTAGTACCAACGCCACCATATTTGCCGGTTTGCATAAATCTTACATCTTCAATTTCAGACTCAGGATAATAAACAGTATAAGGGTCAATCTGCTTTAACATGGCATCAATGGCAGCTTTGCTCAATGTACCAGGCTCTATTTCATCAACATAATGCAAATCAAGTTGCTGAATCAAAGACGTATAGATATCTAAATTTTTAGAAATTTCAAAGTCGTGACTTTCTTGAGCTATTAATATATTTGTATTCAGAAAAAGTAATAGCAGTATTAATATTGGAAATATTCGCATAAATGGTGTTCTATTATTATTTGAAGCTCAAAAATAGTTTATTATTCAATTGCTTTGTGAATAGATTTATGTTATTAAAACAGCCTTTTTTTTTAAATTTGCCATCAGCATAATAAGATTAAATAATTCTCATTTATTCAAATAGCATTATTTATTTTCTAAATTGCCAATCACCATATTATAAGATATTTACCCAATGAAATTAGACGAATTATTAATAAATAATTATAAAAACAATAAGGATAGCCTGCTAAAATTTAGCCCTAAGGTGAATATTTTTGTTGGAGATAATGGTGCCGGTAAGACTAATGTATTGGATGCAATATACTACTTAAGCTTTTGCAAAAGTCCTTTCAATACTTTGGATAGCAGTAATATACTTCATGGTGAAGCACATTTTGTTCTCAGAGGTGAATATACAAATCATGAGCAAGGAAGTGATAAGGTACATATTAGCTTTGCAAAAAGCGACAGAAAGAAAATAAAGCGAAACGATAAGGAATATGATAAAATTGCTGATCATATTGGCGAATTCCCCTTGGTAATAATTAGT
>NIUZ01000071.1 GCA_002254285.1 Bacteroidetes bacterium 4572_112
CTCATTATAATCCGGCTTTTGCGTTGCTTAACTATATACAAAGAAGCACCTTTATGCAATAATTTCACTCTTTTGCTCAAGCCATAAATACTAGAATCAATATATGCTGTCATATAATAAATTGTGATTAATTAGACATGTTCATCTTATACGAATATACACACATAATAGATAGCAAAAACATATATTTATTAATCTATTATCAGCAAAAAAACATATCTTTGACCTATGCAAAACAATAGCAACATACCAAAAACAAAGGATAGTAATATATTACTAAGAGTCAGTAATTTGCAAGTAGATTTCAGAACGGAAGAAGGTATATTTACTGCTATCAAGGATTTATCTTTTGAATTAAATAAAGGAGAAATTATTGGTATTGTTGGCGAATCGGGCTCAGGAAAATCTGTGTCCTCAATGGCTATTATGGGAATACTCTCCAAAATGGCTAGCATTCCTAAAGGTAGTATCGAGTTTTTTGATGATGATAATAAAGCTATTGAGCTAAATAATATATCCGAAGACGAATATCGCAGAATACGTGGCAAAGAAATAAGTATGATATTTCAAGAGCCTATGACATCATTAAACCCTGTTTATAAATGTGGTGAGCAGGTGATTGAAGCTATTCTATTACATCAAAATATAAGTAAGAAAGCAGCCCGACTAAAGGCTATTGAACTTTTTGAAGAAGTAGAACTCCCCCGCCCCGATAAAATATTTGAGTCGTATCCACATCAAATTTCTGGAGGACAAAAGCAAAGAGTAATGATAGCCATGGCAATATCTAGCAAGCCTAAATTACTTATTGCTGATGAGCCAACTACGGCACTTGATGTAAGAGTTCAGAAAAGAATATTGGAGATATTAAAAAACCTTCAGAAAAAGTATAATATGAGTGTAATTTTCATCACTCACGATTTGGGTGTGATTGCACAAATTGCAGAAAAAGTATTGGTAGTTTATCGAGGCGAATTGATTGAAAATGCTAGCGTAAAAGACATTTTCAATAATGCACAAAATGCTTATACACGAGGACTAATAAACTGCCGACCTCGAACAAATATACGAAGCAAGCAACTACCAACAGTAAGTGATTATATAAACCTTAATGACAAAGATATTGCTGACAAGCTGCAAGCAATTAGTGATAAAGAAAGAGAAAAGGAACATAAAAATTTATATGCACAAGAGCCTATATTAAAAGTTCAAAATCTAAAAACTAGCTTTGTTTCTGAAAGAAACATCTTAGGAAAAGCCACCGCAACTGTTGACGCTGTTGATGATGTAAGTTTTGATGTTTTTCCTGGTGAAACCATTGGCCTTGTTGGAGAATCGGGATGTGGCAAAACTACTTTAGGGCGTACTATATTACAAATGATTCCATCCACAAGTGGTGATGTTATTTATAATAATCAAAACCTTGCTCAATTAGATTCCAAAACATTAAGAAATTTAAGACAGGATATTCAAATAATTTTCCAAGATCCATATTCATCATTAAATCCACGAATGACAATTGGTGATGCCATACTTGAACCAATGATGGTACACGGAATACTTAAAAACAAGCAAGAACGAAGAGAAAGGGTGATTGAATTATTGAATAGAGTAGGATTAAATGCCGATCAATACTCTCGATATCCTCACGAATTTAGCGGAGGACAGCGACAGAGAATTGTAATTGCGCGTAGCCTAGCACTTAATCCTAAGTTTATTGTTTGCGATGAGTCCGTTTCTGCCTTGGATGTATCAGTACAAGCTCAGGTTCTTAATTTACTTAATGAATTGAAGAAAGAATACGGGCTAACTTATATTTTTATATCACACGATTTATCAGTAGTGAAGTATATGAGCGACAGAATATTAGTAATGCGTAATGGTAAAATCGTAGAGCTTGGCGAGGCCGATGATTTATACAATAACCCACAAACAGAATACACAAAAGAGTTGATTGCGGCAATTCCCGAAGTATAACAATATTCAAATTGTTAATGCGTTATGTTGTTAATTACAAAACTAATTATATATGCAAATCACAAAGCCTATTCTCAAAAATATTCCTGAAATAATTCTGTTTTCATTAATAATAATGTATTGGATAGATACCTCATTTTTAAATCCAATAGCATTCTTCTTTTTCACCATACTTATTATTAAAATATTGGTAAAAAACACGATTGTAAACTTTATAAGTGTAGGGATATTCTTTGTCACAGCTATATACCTTCTCCTTGCAGTACTTTCTGAATATCATGAGTTTATAGTTAAAAGTAGCGATGCACAAAGTTTATTATACGTTGGCTTAATGATATTTGCATTGATATTAATATCAACAATTGGAATGGGAATTAAAAGTATTAAAAATATTTCATAATTAATATATTACTAAGTATTAATGCTCAATTTATAAACAGATTATTTTACAAAGAAAAGTGTAATTATTAAATAGAATCAGCTATTCTTCCTGACTTTTGATATAAGCTATTCGTCTTCTACTAAATGCTATAAGTATTAAAATAAGGCTAAACAAAATAGTCATCCATTTTAGACTAGAAAACACTGTAGCATATGAAATATTTTGAGGATCAAGATTTGGATAATCATATACCAACACACGTAAAAAATAGTTTTCAGCAAAATCAAATAACATAGCAAACATAGGTACTATCACCCAAAAATTAAAATATTTAGGCTGAATTAATCGAATTAGAATTGCCGACATTAATACCGAATAAATAATAGGATAAATAAAATCACGATATTGATATCGAATATAAAAAAGCCGACCTTGAGCTCCCCAAGCATCAAAATACTCCATTAATGAATCATTGCTATGGAAAATGTTCATATCAGGGATAAACATACCAGATAAATCGTAAATATCCTTAGTTCCTCCTATACCAAAATACATAAGAGCACTTATTGCCATAAAAGACAATAGTATGATAAACAATACTGCATTTGTTAAAAATTCTCTAAGATTTCGCATTTTATGATTTTAATGAGGTCAAAAATAACAATTTTTCAACTTCCTATTACTAAAATAATTATAAAATCTACTTTTTTATATTATAAGCCCTAATAATACATCTATATTCACGGAAATAATAGAATTGAAATACTATTTTACTATTTGTAATATTATTAATGTTAAAGTCCCTTAATCACTGACAATTAATATGCAAAATACACTACCTTTGTCGCCTATTTTATGCCTATATATAATATGCATAACAATATAAACATATATCATTACTGTTCACAAATATTATTTTGTGAGCAAAACATAAATACAAATTACCAAGCAATGACTTTTGACGAATTAAACATCAATAAGCCTCTATTAAAGGCTATTACCGATTTAGATTACGTATATACTACACCAATTCAGCAGGAAGCATACTCTCCTATTATGAGTGGCAAAAATGTAGTTGGAATAGCGCAAACAGGAACAGGAAAAACCTTTGCCTACCTATTACCAATTTTACGAAATATGAAATTTTCGGAACAGCGTGAGCCACGAGTGTTGATAATAGCACCTACTCACGAATTGGCAATACAAATTTTGCAGGAAACTCAAAAACTATGTAAATACACTAATATAAGATCATTAGCTGTTTTTGGTGGTGCAAATATAAAGTATCAAAAGCAAGCAATTTATGATGGCACTGATGTATTAATTGCAACTCCGGGTCGCCTTTTAGACCTTGCTTATACAGGTATTTTGGGATTAAAATCTGTTAGACAAATTGTATTTGATGAGGTAGACGAAATGTTTAGTTTGGGATTTAGAACACAGATTAGAACATTATTGGGCATGCTTCCTCAAAAGAAGCAGATGATTATGTTTTCGGCAACTATGTCTGAAGAGGCTGAAAAGTTCATGAAAAATGCTGTCTATGAGCCTATAAATATAGAGATTGCTGCCCATGGTACTCCTATTGAAAAAATTCAACAAAGTGCATATTTTGTTCCTAACTTTAATACTAAACTAAATCTGCTTGAGGCTTTAGTTAATAAAAATGAGAATATGAATAAGGTGATGGTTTTTGTTAAAAGTAAAAAACAAGCCGATAGACTATTCGAAGCTTTAAGTCCTGAGCTAGCAGAAAAATCAGCAGTAATACACTCAAACAAAGCACATAATACTCGTATGCGAGCAATGACTAGGTTTATTGATGGCGACATTAAGGTACTTATCGCTACTGATGTAGTTGCACGTGGTATGGATATTAACGATGTATCGCATATTATAAACTTCGATATTCCTGAAGTAGCTGGTGACTATATGCACCGTATTGGCCGAACAGGTAGAGCTGATAAAGACGGTATTGCTTTATCATTTATGAATGAGATGGAACAGGAGAATATGAGCCTTATTGAGGAGCTAATGGGTATGATTGTTACAAAATTAGAACTCCCTGAAGACCTTGATATATCAAACATATATGGAGACGACGAAAAACCAAGCGTTGCTAAAGATAAAGGTTATTTGAAAAATAACGGTTATAATGATGAAAGAGGCGAAGCTTTTCATGAAAAGAAAGAAAAGAATAAAAAGGAAAATAGTGGAAGTGCTGCCAGAAACAAAAAAGTATATAATAAATCGGGTAGCCGAAAGAAGTACGGTGGAAGAAGACGGTAGTAATTGTTAATGATTAATGGTTAATTCATAATTACTGCTAACTGAGTACTGAATACTGCCGACTGAATACTACCAACTGAGGAATTGACATTAGGCAATAAAAAATAGAAATATTTGGCATAAATTTCAATTATAATGCTAGCATTATAGCTAGTTTTGCAAGATAGATAAGTATAAGTATATAAACAGATTTTAATCATTTAAACATCAATAAATGAGTTTAATAGAAAATATAAAAAAAGCTGCTAAGGGCAAGCAAAAAACAATAGTATTACCTGAAGGAGAAGCAGAAAGAACATTAAAAGCTGCTGACATTATTTTATCAGAAGGAATTTCAAAAATCATACTAGTTGGCGATAAGGAGCACATTCTTATCAACGCTAAGCAGTTGGGTCTTAATAATATTGACAAAGCTGAGATTTATGATGCAAATACTGATAGCCGCAATAACGAATTGGTAGATTTGCTGTACGAATTGCGTAATGCCAAAGGACTAAGTAAGGCTGGAGCTAGAGAATTCTGCAAAAACCCATTGTATATAGGACCATTATTAATAAAATTAGGCTACGCTGATGGCGAAGTTGCTGGAGCTGAAAATGCTACAGGTGATGTATTACGACCTGCATTTCAGATTGTAAAAACTGCACCAAATAGCACAGTTGTATCTGGAGCATTTATTATGGTATTAAAAGACAAAAACTTTGGTCAAGATGGCCTAATGGTATTTGCCGACTGTGCTGTAAACCCAAATCCTAACGCAAAACAATTGGCAGAAATTGCTGTTGCATCAGCACGTACTGCAAAAGCAATTGCCAAAATGGACCCTAAGGTTGCAATGTTGAGCTTTAGCACAAAAGGTAGCGGAAGTCATGATGATGTAAATAAGGTTGTGGAAGCTACTAAGATTGCACGAACTATGGCACCAGAAATTCAAATTGATGGCGAACTACAAGCTGATGCAGCTATTGTTGAAGCAATAGGTCGCAGCAAAGCTCCTGACAGTTATATTGCAGGAAAAGCAAACGTATTAGTATTCCCTACCCTTGATGCAGGAAATATTAGCTATAAATTGGTGCAACGATTGGCTGGTGCTGAAGCTATTGGCCCAGTATTACAAGGCATGGCAGCTCCTATCAACGATTTATCTCGTGGATGCTCTGTTAATGACATTGTAAACCTAGTTGCTATTACAGCAAATCAAGCTAAATAGTGTCTTCACGAAAACTCACAATTTAACAGTGCTTCGTCAGAAAACCTCAAGTTTGAGTCTTGCGAACTGCTGAATAACAAAAATATTTAATTTAAGAAAATAAATCTTATAAAGATGAAAGAGAAGTTAGAAGATTACGCTTTGAATAAGTCTATGAAGTCAAATTCTGATACTATCAAAGTGGGTATTGTTGGCTGTGGCACAATGGGTCAGGAGCTTACAATATTAGTTAGTAAAAGCGGAATTGATGTTGTTTTTATTGAAGTATCTGAAGAGCACGTAAAGCATTCATTCGAGCAAATAGGTATGCAAATTGACGATATCATTAGCCATTGGGGAATGACTGCTGGTGATAAGCGTGCAATACTTTCACGAATTGTAGGATCAACTGATTATAAAAAATTATCAGATTGTACTATAGTTATCGAGGCTATCAATACTAAGAAATGGGTTCCTAACCAACCTACTCGTAAAGAGGTTTTTAGAAATATTGAAAAAGTAGTAGCTCCTGATGCTCTATTGGTATCTAATGCTTCTACTATCGTAATTTCTGATTTAGCGTCAGAACTAAAGCGTCCTTGTAGAGCTGTTGGTGTACACTTTATTGCTCCTGCTATTACGACAAGAGTAATTGAGGTAAATAAATGCCATAATACAAATAAGGAAAGCTCTGAAGCTCTTCACCGTTTTATCCGTGCTATTGGCAAAGAAACTATTAATATTAATGGCACTCCGGGTAATATTAGCACCCGATTGATAGTGCCTATGATTAATGAGGCTTGCGAATTATTAATGGAAGGTGTAAGTACTGTTGCTGAAATTGATAAAACCATGCAAATGGGATACGGTATGCAACGTGGACCTTTTACTATGGCTGACAGAATTGGACTTGATAAGCTTACAAAATGGATGGAAGGTCTTTATAATGAATATGGCGATCCAAAGTACAAAACCTCTCCTATTATCAAAAGAATGGTAAGAATGGGTATGTTAGGTTCTAAATCTAATAATGGTTTTTACCAATATGTAAATGGTAAAAAGTTAGAAAAGAACGGTTCTATTTTTGACTTAGGTAATTAGTATTTATTGACATTTTAAGAAAAATATACATGAAAGTATTAGTAATAAATTGCGGAAGCTCGTCAATAAAGTACCAGCTTTTCAATATGAAAGATGAAAGCGTTTTAGCTTCAGGATTAGTAGACAAAGTAGGCCTAAACGGCTCATATATAAAGAATGTACGTGCTGATGGCGATAAGGTAAAACTAGAGGGTAATATCTTTGACCACCAACAAGGTATAGAATATGTTTTGGGAGTATTAACTTCAGAGAAACATGGTAGCATTAAAGACCTTAAGGAAATTGATGCCGTAGGTCACCGTGTGGTACATGGTGGTGAGGTATTTAATGGTAGTGTAAGCATTACTGACGAGGTAATTAGCACTATGGAAGATGTGGTAGAGCTTGCTCCACTTCATAACCCACCAAACCTTAAAGGTATTTATGCGGTAAATGAGCTTATGCCAGGCACACCACAATGTGGAGTTTTTGACACTGCTTTTCACCAAACTATGGAGCCTAAATCTTATATGTATGCAATACCTTATGCTCTTTACAAAAAGCATGGTATTCGTAGATATGGATTCCACGGTTCTAGTCACAAATTTGTTTCACAACGTTTGTCCGAAATATCTAATATAGATATCAATAACTCAAAAGTGATTACTTGTCACCTTGGAAATGGCGCATCAATTGCAGCTATTAAAAATGGTAAATCTGTAGATACTAGCATGGGAATGACTCCTGTAGAAGGTCTTATGATGGGTACAAGAACTGGCGATTTGGATGTTGGAGCTCTTACATTCATAATGAATAAAGAGGATATTGGCTTAAATGCTACAAATACTTTAGTAAATAAACATAGTGGAGTTCTTGGAGTTTCGGGTGTATCGAGTGATATGCGTGAGGTTGAAGAAGCTGCTGCTGAAGGTAACGAAAGAGCAATTCTAGCATTAAGAATGTA
>NIUZ01000072.1 GCA_002254285.1 Bacteroidetes bacterium 4572_112
TTATGAACAAATTAGTAATTACAAATTTAAATAAAACATATGCCAATGGCGTAAAGGCGTTGGATGATGTAAGTTTAGAAATTGAGAATGGTATGTTTGGTCTATTGGGACCAAATGGTGCTGGTAAGTCGAGCCTAATGCGTACTTTGGCTACTTTGCAAGAGGCTGATAGTGGTACTGCTATGCTCAATGATATTGACATACTAAAACAACCTGCTGACTTGAGAAAAGTACTTGGATATTTGCCTCAGGAGTTTGGCGTTTATCCGCAGATTACTGCCGAGCAACTTCTTGATCATATTGCGATTCTTAAAGGTATTATTAATAAAGGTGAACGTAAGGAATTGGTGAAATACCTACTTGATAAGGTGAATCTTTATGATAAAAGAAATAAGAAAGTTAAGGGTTTTTCTGGAGGAATGAAGCAGAGGGTTGGTATTGCTCAATCGCTTATAGGAAATCCCAAACTAATAATTGTGGATGAGCCAACTGCTGGTCTTGATCCAGGGGAGCGTAATAGATTTTATAACCTATTGGCCGATGTTGGTAAAGAGGTAATTGTTATATTATCGACTCATATTGTGGACGATGTACGTGAGCTTTGTACTAATATGGCGGTAATGAATCTTGGTAAAGTGCTTTATCAAGGAAGTCCACAAACGGCAATTGATGAGTTGCAGGGTAGGGTTTATTCTAAAATTGTAGTCCGCGAAGAGTTGGAAAATTATGCCAACGAATATCAGGTTATCTCCAATAAGATGGTTGCTGGTCAGCCGCTAATTCATGTTTATAGTGAAACAAATCCACAAAATGGTTTCGAATTGGTAAAACCAAATTTAGAAGATGTGTTCTTTTCTAAAATTAATACAACTCATAAAATAGTATAATTATGTTTAAGACTTTCTTCTTTTCAGAAATAAAGGTTGCCTTAAAGCAGCCTATGGTTTATATATTCACCTCGCTGATGGCTCTGATGGTTTTTGGTGCTGTTAGTAGCGATTCCATAATGATTGGTGGTTCGGTAGGTAATGTATTTGAGAACTCTCCCTACGTTATATCAATGTATACTACCATTTTAATCTTATTTGGCTTGCTTATAGCCACAGCGTTTTTCAATAATGCTGCATTAAAAGATTATAATAACAACTTTAACGAAATATTATTTGCCACGCCACTTACAAAGGCAGGATATTATTTCGGTAGATTTTTTGCAGCATTAATATTATCAACAATTCCCATGTTGGGAGTATTTATTGGTATTATAGCAGGTTCAATAATTGCCCCAGCAATGGGTTGGGTTGATGTTAGCCGCTTTGGACCAATAATGTATCAATCATTTGTAAATAATTACCTTCTTTTTATTCTTCCAAATATGTTCTTTGCTGGAACAATAATATTTGCTTTGGCAAATAAATGGCGAAGTACAGTAATTTCTTTTGTGGGTGTAATGGCAATCATCATTGCTTATATAGTATCGGGTACATTCTTAAGTGATATTGATAATGAGACAATAGCAGCTCTTACCGATACTTTTGGTATAAGAGCCTTCTTTGTTGCTACTAAGTATTTTACTCCTCAAGAAAAAAACACTGTAGTGATGGGTTTTGATGGCCTTATTGTTCTTAATAGAATAATTTGGGCATCGGTAGGAACAGTTGTTTTGCTGCTTTCGTATCGTACTTTCTCTTTTCAAGAGAAGAACAAAAAAGTGAAAAAAGCCAAGAATGATAACACTGAAGAAGTAAATACATTTGCTTTACCAAGCTTAAATCCTGTGTTTGATGCTAAGACCGAATGGCTACAGTTTAAAAGTTTTTTTAGTGTAAATTTCTATAGTATTATACGAAGTGTAACTTTCAAAATCCTGTTCATATTTAGTGCTGTGCTTTTAATATCAAATGTAATGGGAGGTTATGAGGCTTTTGGCTTAAAATCTTATCCACTTACATACAAACTTATCGATAGTATTAATGGTAGCACATTTCTGTTTTTAGTAATTATACTTGTGTTTTTTAGCGGTGAGCTTATTTGGCGCGATAGAGATAATAAGATAAACGAAGTTATAGATTCTACTACTTATACATCAGCAATTGCACTTTTTGCAAAGTCAATTTCGTTGGTAGCGGTGGTTAGTGTTTTATACTTCTTTTTTATTCTTATTGCTATATTTTATCAACTTATAAATGGATATACAAATATTGAACTGAATTTGTATTTTTTACAGTTTATATACTCTATGCTGCCAACTATGATTGTGTGGAGCGGACTTATGATACTTATACAAGTGCTTGTAAATAATAAATATATAGGTTTTTTTGTAAGTATTTTGGTAGTATATGTTTCGTCATTGATATGGAATATGCTAGATATAGGATCTAATATGGTAGATATAGCAAGCGGACCAAGTACCTACTATTCGGATATGAATGGCTTTGGTCCTGGATTATTGGGCTCAAATTGGTTCAATTTATATTGGGTATTAATTTCTATTATTGCTTTGCAAATTGCTGCTATGTTTTGGAATAGAGGAACTCAATCTTCGCTCAAAGAAAGACTGCAGTTGGTAAATAAACAAACTCCAAAATCATTTAAGCTTATAATGTATTCTACAGTTGCTGTATGGATAGCTGTTGCATCATTTGTATTTTATAATACTCAAATTCTTAATCCATACAAAACTAGTGATGTAAGAGAAGATGAGACTGTAAAATATGAGAAGAACTATAAGAAGTATCAGAATTATGATATTCCTAAAATTGCTGATGCAAAGTATTTTATAGATATTTTTCCTAATAAACGCGATGTATATGTTAAGGCAGAGCTTAAATATGTAAATACTAGTGAGAACCCTATTGATTCATTATTTTATATTTTTGATGAAGATTGGGCGCCAGAGATTATTATTGATGGCTTGCAAGAGGTATTGGCTGATAAAAATATTGGGTTTTATATTTATAAGCTATCAAAAACTATGATGCCTGGCGATACAATTGATGCTGTTATAAAGGCAAAATTTATAACTCGTGGTTTCAAAAATAGTACTGGCAGTACATCCATTGTAAAGAATGGTACTTTCTTCAATAATTTTGATATGATACCGCAAATGGGATATAATCCTGCATACGAAATAGGAGATAAGAATAAGCGTAAGAAACTTGGTTTACCGACTAAAGAGCGTATGCCTGAACTTGATTCTACTAATACTAAAGCTTTGGCCGTAAATTACCTTACCAATGGTAGAGCTGATTTTATTGATATGGAAACAGTAATTTCTACATCTGAGGATCAGATAGCTGTTGCTCCAGGCTCGTTAATCAAAAAATGGAAAGAAGGCGATAGAAACTATTATAAGTATAAGGTTGATGTTGCTTCTCAAAATTTTGCTTCATTTGTATCGGCAAGATATGAGGTGAAAACTCGCAAATGGAATGGTGTGGATATAGAGATTTATTACGACGAAAAACACTCTGTAAATGTGGATATGATGCTTGATGCTGTTCAACGTTCTTTGGAGTATTATACTGAGCATTTTGGACCATATTACCATAAGCAATGTCGTATATTAGAGTTTCCGCGTTATGCTACATTTGCTCAGGCTTTCCCAGGCACTATGCCTTATTCAGAGTCTTTTGGCTTTGTTTATAATCTAGAGGATGAGAGCGATAATAATGTGATAGACGCTGTTATTGCTCACGAAATGTCGCATCAATGGTGGGCACATCAAGTTGTGGGTGCAAGTATGCAAGGTGGTACTATGATGAGTGAGGCTTTTGCGGAATATTCGTCATTAATGACAATGAAAAGTATTACTGAAAACCCTATGAAAATGCGTCAATTCTTAAAGTATGATCACAATAGATATTTAAGAGGACGTAGTGGTGAGCTTAAGAAAGAGTTGCCACTTTATAAGGTTGAGAATCAAACTTATATTCACTACGGAAAGGGTAGTGTTGTGCTTTATGCATTGCAAGATTATATTGGTGAGGACAAAGTAAATTTGGCTATGCGTAATTTCCTTAATGAGTTTAAATATAAAGCTCCTCCATATCCTAGTTCTTACGATTTCATGAAATACCTAAATGCGGAGGTTCCTGATTCTATGAAGTATCTTATTGATGATTGGTTTATGAATATCACTCTATACGATAATAGAGTAAAAGAGGCTACTTATACCAAGCTCGATAATGGTAAATATCTTGTGAATATGGAAGTGGAATCGCGTAAGCTACGTGCTGATACTATTGGTTTGGAAACTGAAGTGCCGCTAACGGAGTGGATTGATATTGGAGCCTTTGCCGATGAGGACGAAGATGTACTTATGTATCAAAAACGGGTGCGAATTACCAAAAAGCATAATACCTTTAGCTTTGAAGTGGATTCATTGCCAGTGAAAGCTGCAATTGACCCACGACACCTTTTAATAGATCGTATTTATAGCGATAATATAAAGACTGTTAAGGAAAAAGGATAGAGGATCCTGATAGTAATCGGGAGGATAGAGGCCAGAGAAAATATTGTTGAATTAAGATTAACGATTGCAGAATTCAGATTTACTGATATTCTGCAATCGTTTTTGTTTTATGTAATAAGTTTGAAATTAATAATTGAACTTAAGCCATTAATAATTAACCACTAACCACTAACAATTAAAATCATTCCCCATCTCCATCCCCATCTCCATCCAAATCAAGGGCTTTGGCTGATTTAGGTTCTTTAGTAGCTGTTTTTTCTTTCTTAATGGCTTTAGCTTCAATGGCCATAATCTCGGCCTCTTCTGCGCTCTCATCTTCTTTTCCTAGTATATCTTTTACATGAAGGTCTACTTGTGGGAAAGGGATTTCAATATTATGCTCAGCAAGAACATTGCAAATTGCCACATTAATATCACTCTTAGTTTGTAGTCCATCTTCAAAACTTACCCAAAACAGAACTTTGAAATCCAGTGAAGAATCACCAAAGCCTACAAAAAGAGCTAATGGGGCAGGGCTAGGAAGAATTTTTGGGTGCTCCTCGCATACCTCAGAAAGTAATTTAAGAATTAGGTTAGGATCAGTACCATACTTTACCCCAATATTTACTTTCTGACGTTTTTTCTTGTCCGATAAAGTCCAATTTATAAGCTCATTAGAAACTAAGTTTGTATTAGGAACCACTACTTCTGCACCATCGTAAGTGCTGATATTACTTGCTCTAATACCAATATTTGTAACTCTACCAAGTAGCGAACCAACTTCTACAGTATCACCTTCTTGCAGCGGTCGTTCGTAGATTAATATAAGACCAGAAACAAAATTGCTGACAATGTTTTGTAAACCAAAACCAATACCAACGGAAAGAGCACCTGCAATAATACTTATCCTAGTCATATCAATGCCCGTTGCAGAAAGTGCAAGTGTAAAGCCAAAGAAAGTAATTAATATTCGTGCTGTAAGAGAAATGGCAGCAGCAGAGCCTCTTTTCATCTCCTTTTTTACCATTACTTCTCGTTCTAGTATATTTTTAATGAACTTATTAAGACCAAGAGTAATATAGATTATACTAACAAACAGTAATATACTTCCAAATGTAAATGAGAATTCGCCAATGGAAATACCTGCCGTAAATATCTCCATAAACTGAGCATCCATATAAGTTAGGATTTCTGATATTTGCAATATTCCAGAACCCCAAGCAATAACAACAATAATATTTATAACACTATTAGCTTTCTTAATAATTTTAGCCCCATGATTATTAATTAAATCAGGATACTTTGGGTATAGAACGTCAAGTGTGGCTTGCAATATGTTTTTAAATATCTTAGCAAAAGAGTATGATATTATTGTGATAGAACCAAATTTGGCACTGAAACTTAATATGTAAATTGCAAGATTTAATGTTCCAAATATATTTGCAATAAAAGCAATAATAAAAAGAATTAGAATGAAAATAGTTGCTCTATTAAAGTATGTTCCAATAGTTTTGTTGGGGTTTTTAATACCATCTTTTTTGACAGAATTTATTACAAAAGGAATAATAAAACCTATGGCTATACTACTCTCTAATAATAAATATAATCGTGCGTAATCACCAAAGTACCAGGCGAACAGCTCTAAATTATTAATTATTAGTAGAATAAGAATTATTAGAGTAATGCGTTTTGATAAATTATCAAATACATCGGACATTATTATTAATATGAGTATAAGAATTGATAAATATAGTATACTATTTATAAATAATGGTGTAAATGGTATAATGATAGTCCATGAGAGTATGGCAAAGGCGAGGATAATATAGTAGAACTTGCTAATAAATATCCTATAGATGGATTTATAACCAACATTACTCTCATCATATCCTAATTTTAGATACTTTCTTCTCAGTATGAATAAAGATACCGATAGTAGAATAATAAATAAGGCATAGGCATAAAAATTCTCTTCAATTTTTCTAAAGAAATAACCAAATGTTTTAGTGTTTTCGTAATAAGCAAGCTTTATTCTGCCCCTAATACTTCCGCTAAAACTATCTTTATAATCAAGGGAAAATATACTAGGATCAGTTTTAGTAAATATTTTTGCTCTTTTGAGCTTAGTATAATGTTCTATAGTAGATAAAATTCTTTCTACATATACAATATCATTAATAATATCATTCTCAATTTCTATAAGTGATTTTAATTCCTTATCGTATTCTTTAATTATTTTCTTGGATGTGTTAATGTTATTCTGTACCCTATATCTAATATGGTTTGATATGCTTTTATTTAAATTAGGAAGATTTTTCTCCCATTTAGATACATTATTAACGAATACATTTTGACTTGTCTGAATTGATCTAATTTGTGATTGTATATTATCTTGAAAATTTCGAAGCTCATGATAATAGCGCATCCATGTATAGTTAGCATTAACAAGAAAATAATGAGAAAGGTGCTCCATGTCAAACTCAAAAAACTCTTGCCCTTGCTTTTGTATATATTTGTTTACAGTATCACTATGTTTTATTAGGTCTCTATTCCTATTAACTTGACTGCTTGATAT
This sequence comes from Bacteroidetes bacterium 4572_112, assembly GCA_002254285.1. GTDB lineage: Bacteria > Bacteroidota > Bacteroidia > Bacteroidales > UBA1556 > UBA6267. Next base: position 7,026 of record NIUZ01000072.1, read on the forward strand.
GTCAAATTTAGTTATTAAGTTATCAGTATACTCAATCTCTTTATTTAGCTGACTTAGCTCAATAACCTTATTAATTTCAATGCTATCTTCTTTTACAACAGCGATATCATTTTTAGTAAAAAGGTCAATCTGTGCTATGCTATTAATATTCATTAATAGAAATAGTGATATAACAAAGTATTTTATAAAAGTATTGGAAAGTTTCTTCATGTTGTTTTATAATGAGTTTTCAAGATTTCAAAAATACTTAATTTTCCGTTTACAATTATTTAAAATTATTTATAGCTAATATTTATAAAGAGAATATTTTTTTTGTAATAAAACCAATTGCATTTTTAAAGTATTTTTTGCGTAGTTTTGAAGTCACTAAAATAGTAATACACAGAACCGAATGAGAAGGGAAACAATCACCTTTATTTTTACGAAAGTATATATTCTTTCATTGTTTTTGGCAATATCTTTCAATATTAATGCCCAAGACTATGTTGGTACTAAACTGCTACGCGATAGTTGTAATCATGAACTTTACTTTCGTTTCGAAAATACTGAGTTTATTCGCAATCGAGAGTTATATTCAGAATTTACCGAGGGGTTTGTGAACTTTGGCTTTATAGCAAAACCAAGCCTTGAGTATTATTTTACTCCTAATACACGAATCAATGTTGGAGTGCATGTTATGAAATTCTCAGGAAGAGATAATTTTACGCAAGCAATTCCAATTATTAGCATACAACAGCAATTTCTCAAAAATTTCAGCTTAGTATTAGGTAGTATTTATAGTACTAATACCCATAATCTTGATGAGCCCATTTTTAAAATGGACAACTACTATCTTGCTAATATT
>NIUZ01000073.1 GCA_002254285.1 Bacteroidetes bacterium 4572_112
AGATATTGCTTTATCTCCTTTCCTGTAAGTTTAATTACACATAGGTAGTTTTCGTATCGATATAGATTAAATAAATCAGCCCTAGTAAATTTACCTTTGGGAAGCACTGCAGTAATGGAAAATGGTGCTGCAAACGATATATCTGCTCCTGATACTTCTAGCTGGGCTTGATGTATCAAATTGATAAATGGTGATGGTGATAAGAGTGCATCTTTGGCGAATATGGTATCATTTAGGGAAGTTATTTCGTCTTCAGTATATGATTTTGTGTTATTTATCCATTTCGAAAAGCTGCTCATATAATCTTTATTTGCAGCAATATTCTCCATGGAAACTATCTTCGAGCTGAATTCTTTTTTATATGAATTGCTGGAGCTATCCCAATTTAGTTCAATATCCAATTGGGCAATATTGTGAGCATGAGCCCCTGCATTTAGGATTAATACTTTCTGTCCAGCTTTATTTACCACGCTAAATATTTGTTTGTGATGATCGTGCCCAGTAAATATTGCATCAAAACCAATCACTTGCCTAGCAACCAATACACTTGCGTTTTCGTTGAAAGCGCTAGTGGTATCGGATCCGCCATATGTAGCATCACTACCAGCATGAAATAACCCAATTATTAAATCAGGTTTCTCTGTTTTTTCAATTATTGTAACCCATTTCTGAGCACTCTCAATCATATCATCAAAATACATAGCCGACCAAAGATGCTCGGGTAACCATTTTGGAATCGATGGAGTTATCAGCCCCAATACAGCTATTTTTATTCCATCTTTTTTAATAATTGTATAAGGTTCAAAATAAGGTGTATTTGTATTGCTATCGATAGCATTTGCAGCCAATAACGGAAAGTTGAGTTGCGAGCGGTATTTGTCGTAAACCTCATGCCCAGCTTCAATATCATGGTTGCCCACCGATGCTGCATCATAACGCATAAAGTTCATTATTTGACTCAATGGATGCTCTTTTGCATCGCTAATATAGTTTGCATAATATATAGCTGGAGTGCCTTGTAGTATATCGCCATTATCGAGTAATAGTACATTATTGTTCGTATTCCTCAAGCTATCAACATAAGTATATACAGAAGCCAGACTTCCTTTTCGGGTTTTATTTCTTACAAAATCAAAAGGAAAAAAGCTGCCATGTACATCAGTGGTTTCTATTATGGAAATGCTAATGGATTTCTTTTTATTATTTGTATTGCAGGCGGTTAGGCTAAGAAAAAGTATTGCTAATATCAGATATGAAAACTTCATAATATAATGGTTTATAAATATTGGTAAAGATACAGTTTTTGACTTTTATAGAATAAAAGTTACTAATCAGTGTTGATTGAAATGTATAAATAATCGTAATTATCATTAGCTCCGCCCTTTAGGGTGGAGCTATGAAAGCAGTATGGACCTGTTTTGGCGTAATTTTTGCTTTTTTTTCGCAAAAATTATGACAAAATAATTAATCTATATATCATATTATCAGTTATATACCTACACTGATTAGTGACGAATAAAAAAAAGCCAGATATTAATTAAAATATCTGGCCAATTTTTTTAAAGTATTAATGGTTTATTTTCCACCACATTTAGCTTCTGCTTTTACATCAGCTTTAGCAGTCATTTTAGCCATAAAAGCTTTCATTTCGTCTCTAGTGATTTTGCCATCATTATCGCTATCAAGCTTAGCAAACATCATATCATGTCCAGCAACAAATTCTTCTTTTGAAAGTAAATCGTTACCATCAGTATTGAATTTGTCAAACATTTTGCAACCTTCTTTTGTAAGGAAACCATCACCGTCAGTATCTTTTTCTTTGAATTCAACTTCGCCATGAGCGCTAAATTCTTCTTTGGAAATAAAACCATCAGCATCAGTATCTACAGAAGCAAAATGATCTACTTTCTCGCCCTCAGCGTCAGCACCACCACATTTGCCTTCTCCACATTTATTCGCTACTTCTTTTGCTTCAGTTGCTTTAGCATCGCCGCATTTACCTTCACCACATTTGCCTTCACCACATTTTGAGTCCGACTGTTCTGATGTTACTTCCTCTTTTGTAGCTGAGTCATTACCACATGATACAGTTCCTAAAGTTAAGAATGCTGCTACAGAAACTAGGCTTAATAAATTTGTAATTTTCTTGATTTTCATAAGTAATAATATTTGTTTAATTTGTTGTTTATTATCTGTAATAAAATTGATTTATTAGTTTTCCAAAAGTATTAGAATTTTGTTGTAATTAAACTGATAATAAACATGTTCTGAATATTTTATTATTTATTGCTTATTTTTCTTAATAATCCCTCTAAACTAATACGTCCTCCACCATAGATTGTAAGAGTAAATAGCATGATTAAATAGTATAGTGGAATCTCATATCCATTATTACCAGCTTCAAATCCGTTAGCTCCATGTACGGTTGCTATTGCCACAAGCATTATCACCATCAAAGGAATAGATATAAGTCGAGTTGCAAAGCCTAAAAGTAATAATACAGCACCTGCAACTTCTGTAATTGCGGCGGCATAGGCATTCATAAGAGGCATTGGGTAACCCATGCTTTCAAACCAGCTACCGATGGCATCTATATCGTTCCATTTCATCATTCCTGGCTTCCAAAAACCGTAAGCAAGTACCAATCGCATTGCTAATAAAGGAAAATCTTTCATTATGTTTAGTTTCTCAGAAACCATATCGCATATTCCTAACATCTTGCATTTCATATCTATAAATCTTTTGGTATTGTTTTTTTAAGAGGAAGCTTTCGTTATTTTCAGAAAGCTTCCTTTTGTTTCAGCTATTGTGTGTTGCTGTTTTCAGTTTTTTAGTTACCACCACATTTACCAGCGCCGCATTTACTTTCCTTAGCACTTTTTGTAGTTTTCTTTTCAGCTTTTTTAGTAGATTTCTCAGCTTTCTTTTCAGTCTTCTTTTCTACTTTCTTGCTCTCGTTCTTTTTTGCTTTTGTTTCTTTAGTTTTTCCTTCACCACATTTTCCTTCGCCGCATTTGCCAGCACCACATTTGTCAGTAGCAAAATAATCTCCACTTATATCAGCAACTGCTAATACATTATTCTCTGTAGGAATTTGTGAGATGCCGTTATTCTCATTTTCTGATAGTTGTGTATAGCTTACTGAAATAAGTCCAATAATTGCCATAAAGCTTAAAAGCGTTGCTGTTTTTGTAATTTTCTTGATCATAATATTTAATTTTTAAAGGTTTCTAATGTAAGACTGCAATTGCAATCTTGTTGATTTGTAAGTATAGTCGTATACTTTTGAGAAACCTTACAAGAAAATTGTAAAAAGATTGAAATTTTTTAAGAAAAATATTTGTGGTGGGTGTAATCTACTGATAATCTATTTATTATCAATTATATCTGAAAGCTTATTTTTTTGATTATCTGTAAGCTTATGAGTAATTTTTGTATTATCAATATTAGAAAAGTCTCTTATTTGCTGATTCATCTCTGCTGTTTGCTCTTCAAAACGACGACATAGTTTGCAACTTGCCAAATGCATTTTTAGACGTAGCTCATCCATAAGGCTGAGTTTTTCATATTCGCCTTTGGTGAGAAGTAAAGTTGCTGTATCGCAACTCAACATCATATTGTTCTTTATGTTTTTAATTATATCGTTACTCATTTATCCAATTGTTTTCAATGCATTCACGTAATTGTAACCTTGCTCTATGCAATATTACCCATAAGTTAGACGAGGAGCATCCCACTTCCTTACAAACTTTATCGGACTCAATTTCTTCCATCACCTTTAATACAAATACAGATTTCCATTTGTCGGGAAGTAAGGATAAGCACATTTCCATAATAGTCTGAAACTCATCATGCCTTATTTTGCCATCAGTAGCCGCACCCCAGTCTGAAGGACCTCTGTCATTATTCCAATGTCCTTCAAAAAAACCATTTTCCTTAAAAGGACTATTGAAACTTGATTCTGATAATTCGTTTTTTGTAGAGCTTTTACGATAGTAATCAATTATTTTTCTTTTTAGAATAGAAAAAAGCCACGTCTTTTCACTGCTATCACCACGGAATTTGTCCATTGCATTCAATGCTGAAACAAAGGTGTCCTGTAGCATATCTTCTGCCAATGCAGCAGATGATAAACGCGAGTATGCGTAATTATAGAGAATGTCGCCATAATTACTTATCCATAAGTTTGGGTTGATATGGGGTGTACTGTCAGCCATTGCTTAATTAAATTCTTAATGGCTCAAAGATATGTAAAATTGGATTGTGTTTAAGATATTAGGAGTAATACCTATTGAAAAAAGCCTTGTAATACTTGACGTTATTGTCAGGTTTACAAGGCTTTTGTCTATGTTTTTACAGCAAATGTTTACTGTACGATTAGCTTTTGACTGCTGAGAAGCTTGTTATTGTCGTATAGCTTGATAAAATAGATGCCTACATTTAATGAAGAAATGTCTATCTTATGTGTGCTACTGTTAGACAAGGCGATAGTATTTACATTTTTACCGAGTATATCGAAAATAGCTATGTGTGTTGATTCGATATTGATTTTGTCTATCATTACTGTTCCAGTAGTAGGGTTAGGAAATATTTTGAATTGGTTATTATTGATTTCTTTTACTCCTACAATTCCTGCATATTCTACAATAAAATAAAGAGTGTTAGCGTGATTTACATCATTCCATTGACCAGCAACTCCCAAAGGCCAGCCATTGAGTGATAGCCCAAGTGCGTCTTGTTCACCATAATTATCGGGCTCATTACCCCAGTTGTTATATAAACCTCCAACTGCGCTACCGTTGCTAGTCCCTTGCCAAAATTGAGTGCTATTGTTATCGTTATTGCCATCCCAAACCCATTTGCCTTCCGTAATAATATCATTGCCGCCAATCCAAACGTAAGAACCTCCACCTCCATCTGGTGCTACAGTACTACTGTTAGTGATGTTTGCATTGGCTATTTCTGCAAAAATTGCATTTTGTTCATTGGCGTCGTTTATTTCAGCTAGTATACCTCCTCGTTCAACTGCGCAAGAAGCTGCGTTTACCCATGTTTTATTCTCTTTAATGATTTCATACGAATTTCCGTTATATACAAAAGTATATATATTTGATGCGTTTGCGCATTGTCCCATTAAATTGTAATTATTGATTAAGATAAATGCTAGTGTTAAAAGTAATAGTGTTGTTGTTTTCATATGTATGTGGTTTAGTTATTGTTGCAAGCTAGACAACTAATTGTGCTTAGAAGTTGCCCCTTGCTTTATTGCAAAATAAAAAAAATTATCAATAAAAAAAATGTATTTTTGAAAGATGGACAAAATAAACAGAAGCAATTTTCTAAAAACTATGTTTGCTGGTGCAGTGGCTTTGCAGTTACCTTTTATATATGCGTGCAATACTGAGGTTATTGATGAGGTAATTATCAGTGTTTCTGATAATAAATATAGTATTAATAATGTCGATTTGCGAATAATAATGGATGTTCTGATTCCTAAATCAGAAATTGGTCCTAGTGCAACTTCCATTAAAGCTGATGTGTATTTTTATTGGTTAATAGCCGATTCTCGTGTGGATTTGAGTAGAAGAAGAAATCTTGCCGCTTCAATCTCTCGTATAAATATGTTTGCAAAAGAAAAATATGATTCTCCATTACAAAATTTATCGGAGAATGATTTAGGGGAGACAATAGAAGCTATTTCATTAACCAATTGGGGCGAAACAGATCTTTCCCTATTGATGACTGTTTGCTTTGAAGCCATGTTTGCTAATACGGTTTATGATGTTAATACAGATCAAAAAGGTTGGCAATGGCTAGGATATATGGGAGGAGTTCCTTTTCCTTCGGTAAAAAATAAGTATCCTGAAATTATGGAAATAAATCATCTTAAATAAGCATTATGAAAAAGACAATATGTGTTGTAGGTAGTGGTGCTGGTGCAGGACCCGTAATTTATGAAATGGCAAAAGCTGGACATAAGGTGATAGTATTGGAAAAAGGTGCTTGGCTCAAAACTGAGGATTACTCCAAAGACGAAATATCAATGACAAGGCGTGATGTGGTAACTCCGTTGCTTGAAGATGAGCCTTATGTTATAGAATATCAAAAGCCCAATGGAGAGTGGTATGGCCGTTCAAATGCCGATGGTGGACAAAATTTTTGGAATGGGAGTATGGTTGGCGGTTCTTCAAATTTTATGAGTGGATATTTTCATAGAATGAAACCTGTGGATTTTAAACTCAAGAGCACTTATGGTGATATAAAGGGTGCAAATGTAGTGGATTGGCCAATTTCTTATGAAGATATGGAGCCTTATTATGAGAAGGTGGAAAGAGTAATTGGAGTTTCGGGTAAGGTGGTGAAGCATAAGTTTTTGGAACCTCGTTCTACATCAGATTTTCCTTATAAACCTTTGGCCGAGAATTATGTTTCCTCACTTTTGGATAAGGCCGCCAATGATGTGGGTATAGAGATGATTCCTAACCCTAGAGCAATTCTGTCTTCCAAAAAAGGAGATAGAAATACATGCTACTTATCTAACTTTTGTGGTAGCTATGCTTGTAGCTCCGATGCAAAAGGAAGCTCTCGTGCCGCACTTATTAATGAGGCTTTGGAAACAGGAAATGTGCAAATTATTCCGAAGGCTAAAGTGTTTCATCTGCAAACAAATGGACTTGGAAAAATAATAAAAGCTCATTATCATAGCGATGATGGTGATAAATATATAGAGGCTGATGTATTTGTAGTGGCAGCTCAGGCCATAGAAACTTCACGATTATTATTATTGAGTGAAAATATGGATTTTCCCAATGGCTTGGCTAATAATAATGAACAGGTTGGGAAAAATCTTGTTTTTTCGGCAGGTGGTGTTGGTGGTGGAATTATCGATTTTGACGATTATACACAAGAGGAAGCACAAAAACTTAATATGCCAGGTAACTTTGTAAATCGTACAATTCATCATTTTTACGAGCTTGAAAAAGATGGTAAAAAAGCCAAAGGTGGAGTTGTGGATTTCCTTTTTGAACATGCAAATCCCATTGGCAAAGCTATTCGTAATAAGTGGAATGATGACGGTACTTTGCTTTATGGTGAGGCTTTTCAGCAAAAACTAAAGAACTATTTTACTAAGCAAAGGAAGATAAAATTTGAGGTATTTATCGACTGGCAGCCGAATGATAATTGCTTTGTAACTTTGGACGATGAGCAGATAGATAAATGGGGCGATAAGGTTGCAAAATTGCGATTACAACATAACGAACATGATGTGGCAGTGGGCGAAATTATGACTCAAGAATGCGAAAAAGTGTTAGGGGCAATGGGCTGTAAAGATATTTATTCTAGCATAGGCACATTACCACCACCTAACCTACAGGCAGGTGGTTGTCGCTTTGGAACAGACCCTCGCAATTCGGTTCTTGACGCAAATTGCAAGGCGCATGAGGTTGCAAACCTATATATTACTGATGGTAGCAGCTTCCCCACAGGTGGTAGCGTTACTTATACCTGGACTATTTATGCCAATGCTTTTAGAGTTGCCGATGCTATATTAAAAGAACTTGCTAGCATTAAATAGCAGTTGTTGATGTGCATTAAGATTTCATGAAAGTGAGTTTAAATATCATATAAAAAAATGGTACTTTTGCGCTATGAAGGTAACAATGTTCAAGAGTCGTACGCCAAAGAAATTTAATTTTAAAACACGCTATTATAATCCTGATGAGGATGAACGTAAGCGCCGTTTAGCAAAGTCTATGCGTACAAAAGAGGATTATGATTTTAATGCCGATGACTTCAAAGACGAAATGAAGTATCGTTGGGACTTGCACGACTCTGTTGCTAATCAAATAGCTGCAGGTGAGGTTATTCAACGTCCGGCTTCTGCAGTTAAGGAGCTGATAGAGAATGCTATTGATGCTGGTGCTACAGATATAAAACTGATAATAAAGGATGCCGGCAAAAGCCTCATTCAAGTAATAGATAATGGTAGCGGAATGTCGCCTACTGATGCTCGAATGAGTTTTGAACGACATGCTACATCTAAAATTAAAGAGGCTGCAGATCTTTTTGCCATACAAACAATGGGCTTTCGTGGTGAAGCTTTGGCTTCCATAGCGGCAATTGCTCAGGTAGAATTAAGAACAAAACGCAGCGAAGACGAAATAGGAACTCAAATAGATATTGAGGGAAGTTTGGTGAAAAATCAAACAGAGGTGGTTTGTAATACTGGTACTATTTTCAGTATCAAGAATCTTTATTTCAATACTCCGGCACGTCGCAATTTCCTGAAATCTAATCAAGCCGAAATACGCCATATTCAAGAGGTGTTTGTGCGAACAGCCTTGGTAAATCCACAATTGAGATTCTCGTTTTTTGAAGAGCAGCGTCAGAAATTTGACCTAAGAATTACTCATTGGAA